>NZ_JAWIRR010000020.1:0-87840 GCF_036320065.1 Stenotrophomonas sp. SMYL8 | reverse complement strand
GGCCGCTGGCCGGCATCGCGCCGTGCAGGACGTCAGGGGGTTGCCGGCCAGCGGCCGGCACTACTGGTCAGTCGGGGGGCCCTGGCCAGAATCGCGCTGTGCAGGACGTCAGGAGGTTGCCGGCCAGCGGCCGGCACTACCGGTCAGTCGGGGGCTCTGGCCGGCATTGCGCCGTGCAGGACGTCAGGAGGTTGCCGGCCAGCGGCCGGCACTACCGGTCAGTCGGGGGCCTTGGCCGGCACGAACGGCGAGGTCGGGTCGCTGGCCGGGAAGGTCTCCTCCAGCGCCTCATCCTGGTTGTCGCTGGCGCGCTGCTTGCGCTCACGCCGCTTGAGCGGGCTTTCCTGGCCGCCACGATGGCGGTCGCCGCCGTCCTTGCGGTCCAGCGCGGCCTGTTCAGACTCGTGCTTCACCGGCAGATGCTCTCCGGCATGCTCGGCATCGAAGAACGGTGCACCGGTGCCGCGGTAGTCGGCATTGTCGGCATCGCGCTTGCCGCGCTGCTCGCCGGGAATGGGCGGGTGGTTTTCGCGCAGCGGGTCTCGTGAGGTCTCTCGGCTCATGGTCTGGTACCTGCACTCGGGGGCTCCCACTACACCGCGCTGCAGGTAAAGCCGCTGCGAACCTGGCGTCATGAACATCTCGCTCACCCCCCGGTAACGGGATCGCGCGTATTCCTGCCCACCCGCCCCCGCTGCAGGAGCCGGCCATGCCCCGTCTTGAACGACCCGCACCGTCCGTCTTCAACGCCCTGCTCGATCCGCTCGGCCAACGCACCGCGCAGCGCCGCACGCGTCGCCACGAGGACCCGCAGGCCGTGGCGCAGGACTACCTGCAGTACATGCTGAGCGATTACGAAGAGCGCCGTGGCCACAGCCACCGCAACTGGCGCGATCTGTGCCCGGTGTATGCCTTCGCGCTGACTACCCACGCTGCCGACTGGCCGCGTGGTGATGCCGCCGATACCTGCGAGGAACTGGCCGAGCACTGGGAGCAGATGCGCGGGCAGTCGCGGTTGAGCTGGTCGCAGGCGAGGCCGGTGGTGGAGGACGCCTGGCGCGCACTGGACCATATTCCGGCGGCGGCGGTGAGGCCGTTACTGCAGTAGTGCCGGCCGCGGGCCGCCAACCCCAGGAAACTTCAGGCCGCGAGCCTCAGCCGGCCAGCGGCCGGCACTACCGCTTTCCGTAGAACCCACGTGCACGGCACGGACACGGCTGGTTTACGCCCTCCGGCCCACGCTGGGCACCCTGCCCCGCCAAAGGTGCGCCCATGGCCCGCCCGATCTGGACCGGCACGTTGTCGTTTGGCCTGCTCAACGTGCCGGTGTCACTGATGTCCGGCGAACGCAAGGTCGATCTGCAGTTCCGCATGCTCGACTCCCGCGATCGCAAGCCGATCCGTTTCGAACGGGTCAACGCCGACACTGGTGAGGAAGTGCCCTGGAAGGACATCGTCAAAGCCTATGAGTACGACAAGGGCAGTTATGTCGTGCTGGAGGAAGGTGATATCCGTTCGGCGGCGCCGGAAAGCCACGAAGCGGTGGAGGTGGAATCGTTCGTGGATGCGGCGCAGATCGACCCACGCTACTACGAGAAACCGTATCTGCTGGTGCCCGGCAAGAAGGCCGAAAAGGGCTATGTGCTGTTGCGCGAAACGCTGCGCAGTACCGGCAAGGTGGGCATCGCGCGGGTGGTGGTGCGCACGCGCGAATACCTGTGCGCGGTGATGCCGCATGAGGACGCGCTGGTGTTGATGATCCTGCGCTATCCGCAGGAGCTGGTGGATCCCGAGGACTACAAGCTGCCCACCGGAAAACTGTCCGACTATCGCATCACCAGCAAGGAAACGGCGATGGCCGAACAGCTGATCGAATCAATGGCCGGTGACTGGGATCCTTCGGATTATCACGATGAGTTCCGCGAGCGTCTGCAGCTGGTATTGAACAAGCGCATCAAATCCAAGGGCGGCACTACCCGGGTGGAAGACGAGCCCGCACCGCGTGAAGATGCCACCACCAATGTGGTGGATTTCATGGCGTTGCTTCAGAAGAGCCTGGACGCCAACAAGCGCACGCCGGCGAAGAAGACGGCAATGCGCAAGGCACCGGCGAAGAAGGCTGCGAAGAAGGCCGCCAAAAAGGCCGTAAAGAAGACCACGCGGCGCAAGGCAGGTTGAACCATGTCGCTGCACCAGTACCGGCGCAAGCGCAGACTGGGTGGTGGCGCCGGGCAGACGCCGGAGCCTGACGACACGCCCGCACGCGGGAATCCGAAGCGGCGGCCGACCTTCGTCATCCAGCTGCATCACGCAAGCTCGCGTCACTATGACTTCCGCCTGGAAATGGACGGCGTACTGAAGAGCTGGGCCGTGCCCAAGGGGCCTTCGCTGCGCGTCGGTGAGAAGCGGCTGGCCGTGGAAGTGGAAGACCATCCGCTGTCCTACGCCGGTTTCGAAGGCGACATTCCTGAAGGCCACTATGGTGCTGGCCACGTGGATGTGTTCGATCACGGCACCTGGGCCTGTGAAGGCGATCCACTGCAGGCGCTGGCCGCTGGAAAGATCGACTTCGTGCTGCATGGGCAACGCCTGGCGGGCGGCTGGAAGCTGGTGCGCACGGCAATGAAGGGGCGTCAGGTGCAGTGGCTGCTGATCAAGCGCGACGACGGCGAAGCGCGCGACGCGGAGGCGGATGACCTGCTGACGGCACCCACGCCGAAACGAGCATCTGCGGCGAAGAAGCGTTCCACAGCGAAGGCGGCGCATGCTGCACCCGTCGCACGCACGACCACGCGCAAGGCCGATGCGCGTTGGCGTGCACGCGCGCTGCAACTGCACGGCGCACGTGATACGCCCTATCCCCTTGGGTTCAAACCGCAGTTGACCGATCATCGCGACAGTGCCCCCGACGGCGAGCGCTGGCTGCACGAGATCAAGTGGGACGGCTATCGTCTGCTGGCCGATCTGCACAATGGCGAGGTGAAACTCCGCTCGCGCAACGGCCTGGACTGGACGGCCGATTTTCCCGAGGTCGCGCAGGCCGTGCTGGCGCTGCCGGTGCGCGATGCGCGCCTGGATGGCGAGCTGGTGGTTCTGGACAAGGAAGGACGCAGCAATTTCGCAGCACTGCAGCGCGTGATCGATGGAAGCTCGAAGCAACCGTTGCGTTACATCGTGTTCGATCTTCCGGGTGTGGCCGGCGTGGACATCAGTCGTGCGCCGTTGCTGGAACGCAAGGCGCTGCTGAAGGATCTCATCGGGCCGGCGCCTGGAACACTGGCCTTCAGCGAACACGTGGTCGACCATGGGCCGCAGGTGTTCGATGCCAGCGGCGAGGCCGGCTTCGAAGGCATCGTCAGCAAGCAGGTGGATGCGCCGTACGTAAACACCCGCGCGCGCAGCTGGGTGAAGGTGAAGCACGAAGACACCGACGAGTTCGTGATCGTCGGCTATACGGCACCCAAGGGTTCCCGGGTGGGGTTCGGCTCGCTGCTTCTGGCCACGCCGGACAAGGCCGGGCTGCGCTATGTGGGCCGCGTGGGTACCGGCTTCGACGACGAGCGCCTGCGCGCGCTGCTCAAGGCACTGCAGCCTTTGGCAGTGAAGACGCCGGTGCTGCAGCTGCCGGCGCATGTGCCGTTCCGCGCCGCCAGCGTACGCTGGGTGAAACCGGTGACGGTGGCGGAGGTGGCGTTCCGTGGCTGGGGCAAGGAAGGCCTGCTGCGCCAGGCCAGTTTCAAGCGGTTGCGCAGCGACAAGCAGAAGGAGGACCTGGGAATGAGCAGCGCAGATGCCGAAGCCGGAGGTGAGGTCCAGATCACCCATCCTGAGCGGGCGGTGTTTCCAAAGCAGAAACTGAGCAAGGGCGACGTGGCCGACTACTACCAGCGCATGGCGCGCTGGATCCTGCCCGAAATCGCCGGACGTCCGCTGTCATTGCTGCGCTGTCCGGATGGCGTCGGCAAGGCCTGCTTCTTCCAGAAGCATCATGGCCCCGGCCTGGGCGATGCGGTACATGCGGTGCCCCTCCTGCAGAAGAGCGGCCGCGAGGATTACGTCTACATCGACGATGCACGGGGCCTGCTGCAACTGGTGCAGATGAACACGCTGGAGCTGCATCCCTGGGGTGCGACCGTGGCCGACCCGGAGCATCCGGATCGACTGGTGTTCGATCTCGACCCTGGTGACGGCGTCAGCTGGGTACAGGTGAAAGCCGGTGCGCGCGACGTGCGTGACCGCCTGCAGCAGGTGGGTCTGGAGAGCTTCGTACGCCTGTCTGGCGGCAAGGGCGTGCACGTGGTGGTGCCACTGCAGCCCAAGGCTGGCTGGGACGAAGCCAAGGCATTCTGCGAGGCGTTCGCACAGGCGATGGCGGAGCAGGCGCCGGACCGCTACGTGGCGACGATGAGCAAGGCGAAGCGCAATGGCGTCATCTTCATCGACTGGCTGCGCAACACCCGAGGCGCCACCAGCGTGTGCTCGTGGTCGCTGCGTGCACGCGATTCTGGCGGCGTGGCGGTGCCGCTGCGCTGGGAAGAACTGGCGCGGGTGAGCGCGGCCGACGCGTTTCCGATGGCCAAGGCGCTGGCGCGTGCCAAGCGGCTGAAGGGTGACCCATGGCGGGGCATCGCGCGATTGAAGCAGACGCTGCCGTCGCTGAAGCGGTAGTGCCGGCCGCTGGCCGGCACCTGTAGCATGGCCGGGGTTGCCGGCCAGCGGCCCGGCCCCTCCGGGGTCGGGCCCCCCGGGGCCCGCCCCGTTTCCCCGGGGGGGGGGGGCCGCCCCGCGGCCGGCACTACCTGGATGCGCTCAGCGCGGATCGCGCGACGCGCGGCGGCCGAACCACCAGCCGGCCAGCAGCTGCAACGGCAGCGATGCCAGCAGCGAAATGACGAACCAGAGTGGGAAATCCGCGCCGGCGCTCCACATCGCGTAACCGCATCCGAGTGCGATCAGCGACCAGATCGAGAACCCATGCGAACGCGGCCAGCACGGCGCGTAGTAGGTGGCGAAGGAAATGCCGGCGACGCCGCCGAGCACGCTGAAGGCCAGGTCCCACCCCAGCTGCACGCTGTTGTTGTCCGGCGACATGCCCACCAGCGGGGGCAGCCAGCTGGCGACGCTGCTGACCAGCGCAAGCGACAGCACGCCGCCGATCAGGGCGACGAGGGACAGGAACAGGGTCTTGAGCAGGCCGGGCATGCGCGCATTGTACGGCTGCCACAGAGTGCCCGGGTTGCCGGCCAGCGGCCGGCACTACCGAACCGACTGGGGGTTGCCGGCCAACGGCCGACACCACCGGGGGATAGGCATGGCCGCCGCGTCCGTGGGAGAGGGGGACGGAACGACGGCGGCCATGCACAGGCGGTCAGGCGGCGAAGTCGAGCACCACGCGGCCTTCAATGGTGCCCGCGTGCATGCGCGCGAACACGTCGTTGATGTTTTCCAGGCGGTCGGTGCTGACCGTGGCCGCGACCTTGCCTTCGGCGGCGAACTGCAGCGACTCCTGCAGGTCCAGCCGGGTGCCGACGATCGAGCCGCGTACGGTGATGCCGTTGAGCACCATGCCGAAGATGTCCAGCGGGAAGTTGCCCGGCGGCAGGCCGTTGAGCGAGACGGTGCCGCCACGGCGGACCATGCCCAGCGCCTGCTCGAAGGCCTTCGGCGAAACCGCGGTGACCAGGGCGCCGTGCGCGCCGCCGATTTCCTTCTTCAGGAAGGCGGCGGGGTCGGTGGTGCGCGCGTTGACGGTGATCTGCGCGCCGAGCTGCCGGGCCAATGCCAGCTTGTTGTCGTCCACATCCACCGCAGCCACGTTCAGGCCCATCGCGCGGGCGTACTGCACCGCCATGTGGCCCAGACCGCCGATGCCGGAGATGGCGACCCAGTCCCCGGGCTTGGTGTCGGTCACCTTCAGGCCCTTGTAGACGGTCACGCCGGCGCACAGCACCGGCGCGATCTCGACGAAGCCCACGTCCTTCGGAAGCAGGCCGACATAGTTGGCATCGGCCAGTGCGTACTCGGCGAAGCCGCCGTTGACCGAGTAGCCGGTGTTGCGCTGTGTCTCGCACAGCGTTTCCCAGCCCCCCAGGCAGTGTTCGCAATGGCCACAGGCCGAGTACAACCAGGGGATGCCGACCCTGTCGCCTTCCTTGACGTGCCCTACCCCGCCTCCCACGGCCACGATGTGCCCCACGCCCTCGTGACCGGGGATGAACGGCGGGTTCGGTTTCACCGGCCAGTCGCCCTCGGCGGCGTGCAGGTCGGTGTGGCAGACGCCACAGGCCTCGATCTTGACCAGTACTTCGCCCGCCCCCGGGCGCGGTACCTGGACTTCCTCGATCACCAGTGGCTTGCCGAACTCACGCACCACGGCGGCCTTCATGGTCGAATTCATGTTCGGATCTCCGTAGTGCGCTTGCCCACAGAATGACGCCGGCTCGAGGCCGGCGCTTTGATCACGATCAAACCTTTGACGATTCGTGCAGCAGGTTCAGCTGGCCAGCACTGACGCCTCGCGGGCCAGGCGCTCGATCGCATCCCAGTCGCGGGTCTGCAGCAGCGCCGGGGTGGTCAGCCACGAGCCGCCCACGCACAGCACGTTGGGCAGGTGCAGGAACTGCGGCGCAGTCTGCGCGCTGATGCCGCCGGTCGGGCAGAAGCGCACATCGGCGAACGGGCCGTGCCAGGCCGCCAGCAGCGCAGCGCCACCGGCCTGCACTGCCGGGAAGAACTTGAAGGTGTCGTGGCCGTGCTCCAGGCCCAGGATCAGGTCCGATGCGGTGGCGGCACCGGGCAGGTACGGCAGGTCGGCGTCGCGTGCGGCGGCATACAGTGCCGGTGTCGCACCCGGGGACACCGCGAAACGCGCACCGGCCTGCTTCGCTGCCTGCATCTGCGCGGTGTTGAGCACGGTGCCGGCACCGATTACCGCATCGGGCACGGCCTCGACCATCGCCTTGATCGCATCCAGCGCCTGCGGCGTGCGCAGCGTCACTTCGATCACCGGCAGGCCGCCGCGGAACAGCGCCTGGGCCACTTCGACCGCTTCATTCACATCTTCGGGGGTGTACACCGGAATCACCGGTGCCAGCTTCAACAGCGCGCGCAGGCGCGGATCAGCGCTGGACATCGTCTTGCTCCTTGCCCGACCGGGCATCGCGGATCGCCGCCGGGTCCGGCAGCGCAGCGGCGCATGATGCCACGTGGCTCACGACGGTGCTGGTGGTGCCCCGCCCTGCCCCCGGCTCAGGCCGGGTCGGCCTGCAATGCCTGGATGCGGCGCTGGTACCAGTCACCACCGAGCGGATCGAACACCGCAGAGCGCTCCATCTGCGCCTCGTACACGTGTACCGAGATCGCCAGCGCTTCGTTGCTGGCGTTGCGCAGGGTGTGGTACTCGTGCGGCGGAATCAGGCTGCCGGCACTGCCGCAGCCCCCGCGCAGCACGGCGTGGCGGCGGAAGCGGCAGCGCTCACCGTTGCGCTCCAGCAGTTCATAGCGGGTGATCTCCAGCTCGCCTGACCACACTCCCTCCACACACCACATGGCATCGTGGTCGTGCAGCGGCGTGCCCTGCCCTGGGCCCCAGCTCATGGCAATCACGCTGTAGCCGTGTTCGCGGCTGTGGTACAGCGGGCGTCGCGCGTAATGATCACTGACCGGACGGTGTACGCACTCGGGCAATTCGATGCGGCTGTCCGCGATGGCTTCCTGCAGCGCCAGCTGCAGGTCGGCGGTGATGCGCTCGGCATCACCGGAGGTCATCGCCGCGTCGACCGCAGCGATCAACCTGTCGCGGCCACGGAACACCGGAAACGGAGAAGTCTGCAGGTCCATGCCCCGACTGTAGCGGAGCCTGGTTAAGGGAATGTTGGCGTTCGCGCGCGTCGCGCCCGCATTCAAGGTGAACACGCGCGGAAGAACGGTTCAGATGGACATCAAGTAGAGCGATCACAATGGAACCTCGCGCAGCAGAAGCGGTCGAACACGACGCGATCCATCTTCGCTGCGACATTCCGCAACTTCGCGCCCCACGGGCGCAAGGCTAGAATTCTCCGACTTACCTGGTTCTATACATGTCAGTGCGAATTATTAGCGATGCCGCGTTGCCGGCATCGAAGGGCAAGGCTGCCACGATCAACGACATCGCACGACTGTCGGGAGTTTCCAAGAAAACGGTTTCAAGAATCATCAACAACTCGCCGCTGGTGCGCAAAGACACCCGCGACAAGGTCGAGGCGTTGATGCGCGAGGTCGGTTACGTGCCCGACCCCCTGGCGCGCGGCCTCGCGTTCCGCCGCTCCTTCCTGATCGGCCTGGTGTATGACGACCCGGGCGCCCAATGCATCGTCGACCTGCAGCACGGCGCGTTGGAAGCGCTGCGCGGCACCGGCTATGAACTGGTGGTGCATCCCTGCGACAGCCTGGCTCCGGACTGTGCGTACGGCGTGCGGCGCTTCGTGCAGCAGCAGAAGCTGCATGGCGTGATCCTGGGCCCGCGTGCCTCCGAGTCAGCTGCGTTGACGGAGATGCTCGACGGCATTGAATGCCGCTACGTCCGCATCAACGCGCATGTGTCGGATGACGAGGCACAGGCCGTGGTCACCCATGATCGCGACGGTGCAGCCGCGGCAGCGGGCTACCTGCTCTCGCTCGGCCACCGCGACATCGCGGTGATTGCCGGTCCGGGCGACCGCCGTACCGCACGCGAGCGCACCCATGGCTTCCTCGACCGGCTGGCGCAGGTGGGCCTGACCCTGCCGGGTGAACGCGTGCTGGAAGCGGGCGATACGTTCGAGTCGGGCGTGCATGCCGCCGAACGGCTGCTGATGGGCGGACAACGGCCCAGTGCGATCTTTGCCGGCAACGACGAAATGGCTGCCGGCGTGTATCAGGTGGCGTTGCGTGCGGGCATCGCGGTGCCGCAGCAGTTGTCGATCGTCAGCTACGACGACAGCCCACTGGCGTCGCGGCTGTGGCCGCCGCTGACCTCGGTGCGCCGCCATGTGTCCGACATCGGGCGCATGGCGGCGGCGATGCTGGTGCAGGCCGACGTGCCGGATGCGCCGACCGCAACCAGCGTGCATCCGCAGCTGATGGTGCGCGGTTCCTGCCGGGCCGTGGACGCCTGATCGCCCTGCCATCGCCTGCACTGCCGTGACGGTGCAGGCAGGCAGCAACGAAAACGGCGCATCCAGGTGCGCCGTTTTCAGTACGGAGCGGTGTGTGCCGTTCGCCTACACGTCGCCGCCGTCGGCCCAGCCTTCGCCGGTGCCCTTCTGGAACACGCGGTCATCGCCCTGCACATCGCCCGCCGGCAGATGCGCCTGATCAGACAGCGCCGCGTAGATCGGGGTGAAGTCCGGCGAGGTCGCCTGCATCAGCTGTTCGAAGCTGTCGATGACGAAGTAGGTCTTCTGGAAGGTGTCGATGCGGTACTTCGTGCGCATGATCCGCTGCAGGTCGAAGCCGATGCGGTTGGGCGCGGCCGATTCCAGCGAGTACAGCGATTCGCCTTTCGACGACACGATGCCGGCGCCGTAGATGCGCAGGCCGTCGGGCGTATCGATCAGGCCGAACTCCACCGTGTACCAGTACAGGCGGGTCAGGTTCTGCAGTGCATCCGGGCCGATCGCGTGGGCTTTGACGCCGCCACGGCCGTACGCCTCCATGTAGTCGGCGAACACCGGGTTCATCAGCAGCGGCACATGGCCGAACAGATCGTGGAACAGGTCCGGTTCGGCGATGTAATCGATCTGGTCCGGGCGACGGATCCACCAGGTCACCGGGAAACGACGGTTGGCCAGGTGGTCGAAGAAGTCCAGTTCCGGCAGCAGGCCTTCCACGCCGACCAGGGTCCAGCCGGTGGCGGCGCCGAGCACTTCGTTGAGCTGGTCGAAGCGCGGAATCATGTGCGCGTTCATGCCCATCTCGTCCTGTGCATCCAGGAATTCCTGGCAGGCGCGGCCGACCAGCAGCTCGCGCTGGCGCTGGTACAGCGTGCTCCAGGTGGCGTGGTCGTCGGCGCTGTAGGTGTCCCACGGCTGCTCGACGAGCGCGGTGGTATACACCGGCACGTAGCCCTTGTCGGTCTGCTGGTGTTCGACGCGGCGGGGCTGGGCGAGGTCCATGGGGCACTCCTTGACGGGATACCCACGATGCTAGGGCAGGGCGCGCGCAACAGGGTTGCAAAAGTTGCGCCGATTGGCCTTGTTGGCGCAATATCATTGCGTACTCACGATGTTGCGGGGCAACAATGGCCGGAGAAGTCCAGTTCGATCGCACGGATATACGTCTGCTGGCTGAAATCCAGCGGGATGGGCGCGCCACCAACGCAGAGCTGGCGACGCGGGTGAACCTCTCGCCCTCGGCCTGCCTGCGGCGCCTGCAGCGGCTGGAAAGCGAGGGCGTGATCGTCGGCTATGGCGCGCGGCTGGAACCGCGCCAGCTGCGCCTGGGCCTGCAGGCCTTCGTGCGCGTGCAGCTGGAAAAGCACGACCAGGCCGCCATCGGCCACTTCGTCGACAGCGTGCAGGGCTGGGATGAAGTGGTGGCCTGCCATGCACTGACCGGCGACATGGACTACCTGCTGCACGTCTACGTGCGCGACCTGGAGCACTTCTCGCACTTCCTGCTGGACCGGCTGCTCAATGCCGGCGGCGTGGCCGATGCCAATTCCAGCTTCGTGCTGCGCACGGTGAAGGGCTTCCAGGCATTGCCGCTTTCGCAGCTGGAATAAACGCGCCGCCGCGATTTGACGGCGCCGGGCGGGTAGCCGAGCATCTCCGCCCTGCGCGCGTCGCAGCGTTCCTTTCCGGTTCCACGCATGTCCGAACTCCAGCACCCGCTGCCCACCACCACGTTCCTGCCGCTGCAGCGCAAGTCGCTGGCGCGCTACGTTGCCCATGGCACACCACCGCAGACCGCAGTGGAGCAGGCCGGCCTGATGGCCGCGCAGCTGTGCCGGACGCGCCTGCATCCGGCGGCCGAGATCGAGCGCCTGCTGCATGATGCCTGCGCGTTGTTTGCCGGCAACGAAGGCGCGGCTGCACAGCTGGCCGGGCCCGGTGGCGGTGGCCAACCGGAACTGGATGCCTGGCTGACCGCATTGGCCGGCCACGGCGTGCTGCTGGCACCGGCGGAGATCCTGCAGGACGTCATCGCGCAGTCGCCACGGGAGTACCCGGGCCTGGCCCTGCAGCAGGCCTGTCAGGAAACCCTGGTCGAACATGAGATCCGCTTTCCCGCCACCTTTTCCAGTGACGATGACGAGGCCACGCAGGATGAGGTTGTCGCCGAGGATGCACGGTCGGTCGAACACCATGGCCTGTACACCTCCGAGCAGGCCCGCGTGCTGCGCGCCATCGCCGCCAACCCCGATGAGCTGATCGACCTCGATGGCTATGCCGGCACCGGCAAGGGCCACCTGGTGCTGGCGCTGATGGATGCGCGGCCGGGCCGCTACACCTACGTGGCGCCCTCGCGTGGGCAGGTGGAAGCCTTCCGCGCCCGGGTGCCGACCAGCACTGCGGTGCGCCTGCTGACCCAGATCGAGTTCGCCAACCGCGTAGCGCAGCACGCCGCGCGCAGCGGCCAGACCGGTGGCTTCGTTGCCAGCTACCGGCGCAGCACCCGTACGTCGCGCGAGATTGCCGGCCGCATCGGCCTGCAGGGCATCGGTGGGCGCAGCCCGGAGCAGGTGCTGCTGACCGCGTTCGAGGCCATCAACCGCTGGTGCGCGTCGTCGGCAACGGGCTTGGCGTTCCAGCATTTCGACCGTTCGGTGCCCGCTGCGATGCTCGATGTGTCGCCGTACATGGCGGCCGCCGAGCACGTCTGGCGCTGCATGTTCGACGCCGAGCTGCAGCGGGGCACGCTGCTGAGCCTCAGCCCGGCGCACATCGGCAAGTGGCTGGCGCTGCGCGGCGTCACCCCGCCGCAGGACATGGGCATGCTGCTGGTGGACGAGGCGCATGACCTGAGCCCGTCTTGGAAGCAGTTGCTGGCCGGCCATGCGCCTGGCGTGGTCAGCCTGGGTGACCCGCGCCAGTGCCTGACCGGTACGTTGCCGCGCTGGGCCGCGTCGAAGGTGCTGGAAATGCACCAGTCGGTGCGCCAGGGCAACCAGGTCGAAGGCCTGGTCAACCAGACCCTGGCACTGGATGGACTGGACCAGGACAGTGGGCCGTTCATCGGTGCCACCGACCGCGCCACCGGTGTGCTGCATTACCGCGACTGGGCGCAGGTGCCGAGCGAGGGCCTGCGCATCCATGGCAGCGTCGCCGATCTGGCCCTGGACGCGGCACAGCTGCACGCACTCGGACTGCGGCCCTACCTGCATCCGGCATCGCTGCGCGCGCTGCGCAGCGTGCTGCAGCGGCCGCTGGATGCGTGGCGCCGGCGCCGCGATAGTGCATCGGACCAGGAATGGGAGCGCTTCCTGGCCACGCAGGCCGACGAAGGGCAGGGCGCGCTGGTCGAACTGTTTGCGTCTGCCGATCGGGTGCAGTCACTGCTGCTGGCGCTTGATGACCAGGACACGCCCGCTGAAGGGCGGGTGGCGCTGTGCCTGGCCGAACACGCGAAGAACCTGCAGTTCGACGTGGTCTCGCTGTCACCCGGTTGCTTCAGTGCGGGGCAGGGCGGGCGCATCTGGCACAACCCGGTGCGCGCGGTCTATCTGGCGCTGACCCGTGCGCGACGCCAGCTGCACGTACCGGCCGATGGCATGGAACAGCTGCAGCATACGGCGACACTGCAGGAGCAGGCGCGCCAGAAGCGCAGGCGCGAGCGACAGCAGGCCAGCGGCTACCGGCCCACGCGTTAGCACGCGCGTCGCAGTCTGGCAGCGACACACCGGCTCAGATCAGCACTTGTCCTTGCGGCCCATCAGCTTGCCCAGACGCGAGGCTCTCTCGCACTTCGGCGCGGCCACCGGTGCCGGTGCGGCTGCGGCGGCACGTGCGCGCTGCAGCTGCTGGATCTTCGCGCGGATCTGCGGCATGGCTGCCATTGCGGCCTTCTCGCCTTCCAGGATCGCGGTGCCACGCTGGCTGAAATCGGCGGCGCCGATGTCCAGCACCTTCGGGCGGATGACGATGTCGGCGCGTGCCAGTTCCTGTTCGCCCAGGCGCTGGCCCATGATCGAGATGGACTGGTTGACGATGCCCAGCATGTCGGTCGGCGCCTTGCCGCTGGCCTTGCTGGAGATGTCCACGGCGATCACGAAGTCGGCGCCGAGCTGGCGCGCGGCATCCACCGGCACCGGGCTGACCACGCCGCCATCGATGTAGTTGCGGCCACCGATCTTCACCGGTTCGAACACACCGGGAATGCTGCTGGACGCGCGCACCGCCTGGCCGACGTTGCCGCGCACGAAAATCGAGCGCTCGCCGGTTTCGAGCTGGGTGGCGACGGCGGCGAACGGCTTCTTCAGGCGCTCGGCAGGACGGTTGGCAACCTGCTCGTTGACGTAGTCCTGCAGCTTCTGGCCCTGCACCAGGCCGCCGGAGAACAGGCGCACGTCGCGGATGCTGGCTTCGTCCAGGGCGACTGCCTTGCTCTGCATCTGGAACGCGTCCATGCCGCTGGCGTACAGCGCACCCACCACGCTGCCGGCGCTGGTGCCGGACACCACGGCCGGTTCGAAGCCGTTGGCCTCCAGCATCTTGATCACGCCGATGTGCGCGAAGCCCTTGGCTGCGCCACCACCGAGGGCGATGCCGATCTTCACCGGCTTGGCCTGCGGCACCACGGTCGGCGCCGGCGGCGGTGTGGGGCGGACCGGGTCGCCACCGCAGCCGGCCAGCAGGCCGATCAGGGCGACGGACAGCAGCATGCGGGGGCGGAACAGGCTCATCGGCAGTGCGCTCGCGGCGCCGGATTCTGGAAAGGGCGCCAGCATACCGAAGCCGTGGCGGGGCGGGCAGGGTAGGAAACATCGCCCATTCATAAAGGTAGTGCCGGCCGCTGGCCGGCAATCATTGGGAACCTGGCAACGGTTCATGAGGCTGCCGGCCAGCGGCCGGCACTACCGGGAGGCTCGCCAAGGTCCATGAGGCTGCCGGCCAGCGGCCGGCACTACCGGGATGCGCGCCAAGGTCCATGGGGCTCCGGCCAGCGGCCGGCACTACCGGGGGCGGTCAGAACCGGTTGTCGCCGTCCAGCATCCGGCCCAGGCCGCCCAGCACCGAGCCTTCGCCGCGGTTCTGGCCACCGCCCTGCGGCGCGGCCATCCACATGCGGCCGGCCAGGCGTGAGAACGGCAGCGACTGCAGCCAGACCTTGCCCGGACCGGTCAGCGTGGCCAGGAACACGCCTTCGCCACCGAACAGCATGCTCTTGATGCCGGCCACCCGGCGCACATCCATGTCTACGGTCGGGTGGTAGGCCACCACGCAGCCGGTATCCACGTCCAGCCGCTCGCCGGCGGCCAGCTCGCGCTCCACCACGCAACCGCCGGCATGGATGAACACCCAGCCGTCGCCTTCCAGCTTCTGCATGATGAAACCTTCGCCGCCGAACAGGCCGGTCATGATCTTGCGCTGGAACTGCACGCCGATCTGCACGCCGCGCGCGCCGGCCAGGAAGCTGTCCTTCTGGCAGATCAGGCGGCCGCCATGCTGGTCCAGCTTCATTGCCAGCACGGTGCCGGGGTAGGGCGCGGCGAAGGCGACCTTGCCCTTGCCGTGGCCGCTCTGGGTGTAGACGGTGGCGAACAGGCTCTCGCCGGTCAGCACGCGCTTGCCGGCGGCCATCACCTTGCCCATGAAGCCGCCGCCCTGGTCGCCGTTGGCGGCGCCGAACACCGTGTCCATCTGCACGGTGGCATCCTTGAACATCAATGCGCCGGCCTCGGCAATGGCGCTCTCACCGGGGTCGAGCTCGATCTCCACGAACTGCATTTCATGGCCGACGATGCGGAACTCGATGTCGTCGGCGCGGCCGCTGGCCGCGGCGGGGACCGGCGGCGGGGTGTTCGGCATGCCCGGGGCCGCGGACTGCAGTTCGGGCACCTCGGCAATCGAGGTCCACCCACTCATGCCCTGGCACCAGGCCAGGGCGCGCGGGTTGGCCTGCGCATAACGGCGCGCGGACTCGTCATCAAGCGGGCCGATACGCTCGGCCTGGGCGGAGGCATGGAAGTACCACTGGGTCATCGCGGCGGCTCTGCAGGGCTGGAAAACCCCGAGTCTAGCGAGGGCGCGGGGGCCGGAGCGACGCGGCCATGAACGGCAGGCATTTGCGGGGCAGGTGCTGTATTGCAACAATTATCTGGTAGCGCCGTTTTACCACCCCTCCAAACACAGCCTACCGCCATGTCTCCGACCCGCACTTCCCGTGGCCGCCTTCCGGTCGCGCGCCCCCTCGTTGCCGCTCTTTCCGCCCTGTTGCCGCTGGTAGCAGCCGCCCAGGAAACTCCCGCTGCCAAGGATCCGGTTGCCCTTGATGCCCTGCAGGTGACCGCGCAGCGCCGCGTCGAGAACGCCAAGGACGTGCCGGTCGCGATCAGCGCGATCCAGGGCGAGAAGCTCGATGTGCTGGGTTCGGCGGGCGATGACATCCGCTTCCTGGCCGCGCGCGTGCCCAGCCTCAACATCGAGTCGTCCTACGGCCGTGCCTTCCCGCGCTTCTACATCCGTGGCCTGGGCAACACCGACTTCGACCTCAATGCGTCGCAGCCGGTGTCGCTGGTGTACGACGACGTGGTGCAGGAAAGCCCGCTGCTGAAGGGCTTCCCGCTGTTCGACCTGGCCAATGTGGAAGTGCTGCGCGGCCCGCAGGGCACGCTGTTCGGCCGCAATACCCCGGCCGGCGTGGTCAAGTTCGATTCGGCGCGCCCTTCGCAGGATGCTGACGGCTACGTGCGCGTGGGCTATGGCAGCTACAACAGCTGGAACGTGCAGGGCGCCTATGGCGGCCCGCTGACCGACCGCTGGTCGGCACGCGTCTCGGCCATCTACCAGCGCCGTGACGACTGGGTCGACAACACCCGCGCCGGTGCGCCCAACAGCGGTTTCGAAGGTTATGACGAAGCCGCCGGCCGCGTGCAGTTCCTGTACGAAGGCGACGACTTCGAAGCACTGTTCAACCTGCACAAGCGCAAGCTCAACGGCACCGCCCGCCTGTTCCGTGCCAACATCATCCAGACGGGTGGCAACGGCCTGGTCGAGAACTTCGATCGCGACAAGGTGGCCAACGATGGCGTCAACTTCTCCGACCTGAAGACCTGGGGCGGCAGTGCGCGCCTGCAGTGGAACCTCGGTTCGGTGACCCTGCACTCGATCACCGGTTATGAAACCGCCGAATCGCTCAATCGTGGTGACATCGACGGTGGCTACGGCGACGCATCGCTGGGCGCTGGCAACTATGGGCCGGGCTTCATCCCGTTCTCGTCGGAGTCGGCCGACGGCCTGCCGCACCATCGCCAGTGGACGCAGGAATTCCGCGTCGAATCCAACGAATGGGGTCGCTTCGACTGGCAGGCCGGCGTCTTCTATTTCGACGAAGACGTGACCATCAACAACTTCAACTACAACTCGTTGAAGCCGGGCAACCCGCAGACCGGCCACGTGGTGCAGAACCAGCGCAACAAGGCCTGGGCGGTATTTGCCTCGGGTGACTTCGATGTCACCGACCGCTTCAAGCTGCGTGCCGGCGTGCGCTACACCCAGGACAAGAAGGACTTCAACGCCAGCGTGCTGCAGGCCGTGCCGTTCGGCACCCCGGTCAGTGGCCCGTACCTGGCCAACACCGACGTCAACGACGTCAGCTGGGATGTCAGCGGCGTGTACAAGCTGACCGACAACGTGAATACCTACGCCCGCGTGGCCAAGGGCTTCCGCGCGCCGTCGATCCAGGGCCGCCTGGCCTTCGCGCCGGGCCTGTCGCAGGCCGATTCGGAGAAGGTGATCTCGTACGAAGCCGGCATCAAGGCCGACCTGTTCGAGCGCCGCGCGCGCCTGGGCCTGAGCGTGTTCCGCTACAACGTTGACGGCCAGCAGTTGATCGCGGTGGGCGGCACCAACAACACCGCCACCCTGCTCAACGCTGACAAGACCATCGGCCAGGGCGTGGAGCTGGACCTGGAAGCCTATCTGGCCGACAACGTGCTGCTGACCTTCGGCAGCAGCTACAACGACACCGAGATCAAGGACAAGGATCTGGCGGTAGCGATCTGCGGCGGTGGCTGCACCATCAACGACCCGACCACCGTCATCAACGGTGGCACCTACGCACTGGTCAACGGCAACCCGCTGCCGCAGGCGCCGAAGTGGATCCACAACGCGACCCTGCGCGTGGGCTTCCCGCTCAGCGATGGCAGCGAGCTGTATGCCTACACCGACTGGGCCTACCGCAGCGCGGTGAACTTCTTCATCTACGAGTCGCCGGAATTCCGCGGCCGTAGTTCGCTGGAAGGCGGCCTGCGCCTGGGCTACAACTGGGATTACGGCCAGTACGACGTGGCCGTGTTCGGCCGCAACCTGACCAACCAGACCCGCGTGGTCGGCGCGATCGACTTCAACAACCTGACCGGCTTCCTCAACGAGCCGCGTACCTGGGGCGTGGAGTTCACCGCGAAGTTCTGATGCGGTGACCGCGTAGATGCAATGAAGAAGGGCCGGCGCAATGCCGGCCCTTCTGCTTTACACCCATCGGTAGTGCCGGCCGCTGGCCGGTAACAATTGAACCGCCAGGCGCTTACAGCGCGCTCTGCGGGCGCACCTTCAGCACCGCTTCCTCGGCCGCGCAGTCGCGGCTGGAGTGCAGGCCGGCCTTGCGCGCGGCAGCGATCTCCTTGCGTGCGGCCAGCAGGTCCTTGTTGAACGCGGCGTTGTCGTGCAGGCGGGCCACGGCGGCAGCGCCCATGAAGCGGCCTTCGAGGATGTCGCTCTGCCAGTGCACGTTGCACACCAGGCGGCTCTCGCCGTAGTTGCGGCCGCGCGCCTGGATGGCATCGGCGCGATCCGGTGCGATCTCCGACAGGATCAGGGCCCAGGCCCAGCCGATCGAGGTGTGGCCGGACGGGTACGAGCCGTTCTTGCGCAGGCCTTCTTCGTCCTTCGGCGAGCAGGTCGGTTCACCATTGACCATGAACGGGCGCGGGCGCTGGTAGTGGTTCTTGGCGGCCTTGGTGGCGGCGCTGGCGTCGATCCGGCTGCGCTCCAGCAGGCGGTACAGCGCCGGGGTCTTCACCGCATCGACGTCGATGTCGGCGGCGCAGGAGAAGTGGTTGGCGCCTTCGGGGAAGCCGAGTTCCGCATCGACACCGGCCTGGGCGAAGCGCGGGCTGCCACGCAGCGCGCGGGCTTCACGGCTGACCTGTTCATCGAGGGCGAGGGCGGCCGAACCGGCCACCGGCGGTGCTGGCACCAGGTCGAGGCTGGCCGGTACCGCGCTCTTGTCCAGATAGCCCACCGCCTTGGTGGTGATGTTGGCTTCGACGGCGGTCGGCTTGGCGGCGGTGGCGGCACAACCGGCCAGGGCCGCGATGACGGCAAGGCCGAGCAGCGGGCGGGCAGGGTGGGAAATCAGCGACATGGACAGGCTCCGGAGGAAAAACATCGCGCCATGATCGCAGCCCGTATACGACACCGCAGTGGCCATCGGTCATACGGCCAGACCCGGCATGGTCATCCCGGCGATATGAAAAGCGTCATCGAGTGACGTCAGTCTCCTGAATCCGGGCGCAGCGCACGGACTTTCACGCGGCCGCGCCGCGAGCATCGGCACAACGGCAAGCACCAGGGGCCGTCCAGTTCCAGCCGGGTCGGGGGGATCCGTTGACAGAGGGAGAGAAGCGATGCGCAGCACCGCAACAGGAAGTACCGTCCTGGCCCTGCTCCTCGGGCTGGCAGCCGCGCCGGCACAGGCGGCCGACGTGGTCGGCGTGGCCTTCGTGCATGGCACCGGCGCACAGACCAACGCCACCCAGGACTACTGGCAGCCGGCGATCATCGATACCGTGCGCCAGGGCCTGCCCAACAGCAGCAACTACGTGGTCATCAACTGCGACTTCACCCAGTACATGTGGAAGCCGGAAGCGGCCGGCTGCCTGGCCAATCAGCTGACCGGCTTCATCGACAGCCGTGGCATCACCCAGCTGGTGGTGATCACCCACTCCAACGGCGGCAACGTGATGCGCTGGATCCTGTCCAACCCGACCTACGACAGCCGCTATCCGAAGATCATCCGCACGGTGCGCAAGGTCAACGCGCTGGCACCGTCTTCGGCCGGCACGCCGTTGGCCGATGCGGTGCTCAACGGCAACACCTTTGAAACCTCGCTGGGCTGGCTGCTGGGCTACAAGAACGACGCCGTGCGCCAGCAGCAGGTGGCGAGCATGGCCACCTACAACGCGCAGAACCTCTATGGCACCGCTGGCCGCCCGGCGCTGCCCAAGCCGTTCCGCGCGGTGGTGGGCAGCGATGTGGAGTCGGCGGTGTGGGACAGCAACAGCTACTGCGGTGGCTATGCCGCCAACGTCGGCCTGGAGTTCACCCAGAACTGGCTGTCGTCCTGCTCCGATGGCTTCCTGGAGTGCAGCAGCCAGAAGGCCGCCGGCACCACCTGGTTCACCGACAAGGCGCGTACCCAGGGTGCAGAACCGCTCAGCCACAACCAGAGCCGCCGCGAGTGCTTCGGCCTCGGCACCCTGCTGCGCAACGACCTGACCCAGTGAGGTAGACGACCATGACGATTCAATCCACCCTGCTGGCCGGCGCCACCCTGGCAGTGCTGTCCCTTTCCGTAGCGCAGGCCGCGCAGCCGCTGCAGGCCGCCCGTGCGGGCGATCAGGTGCCTGCCGCCCTGGTAGCCGCGCCGCTTCCCGCCGATGAGAGCGAACACGCGCCGCTGTCCTTTGCCTGGGCGCTGGATCCGGCACAGCCACTGCAGGCGGCCACGCCGTATGCCTCGGTCAGCCGCAGCTACTGGCAGCAGGTTGATGGCACGCAGCTGCAGCGCGGCCTGGACCTGCCGCTGACGGCACCGGATGCGGTGATCCAGCTGAGCCCGGCCGACGGTGCCCGCGCGCTGCCGGCCAACACGCTACAGGTGCGCGACCCGGCCGGCCGCAGCAGCGTGGCGCGCAGTGTCGATGCGCGCGCGCTGCAGGACGCCGGCATGCCGGTCAGCGATGGCAGCAGCATGCTGCGTACCGGCGCGACCAGTGCCGTCGGTGCCTACACGCTGCAGAGCGCGCAGGCCCAGGGCCGCTACGTGGTACAGGTGCTGGAGCCGAACAGCCCGCTGCGGCTGGAAGTGCAGGCCAACCAGGCGCAGGTGCTGGCCGGTGGCAACGTGCAGCTGCAGGCACGCCTGCTGGAAGACGGCGCCACCACCGCGCAGCTGGCATCGCGTCGTGGCGGCCTGGGCGGTGAAGCCCTGCTGGTCGCGCCGGATGGCCGCAGCTGGCCGCAGCGCCTGCTGCGCACTACCGATGGCAGCCTGCGCGCGCAGGTGCGGATCCCGGCCGATGTCGGCAGCGTGCAGGGGCTGTGGGAATTGCAGGTGTTCGCCCAGGCCGACGGTGTGCTGCGCGATGGCAAGGTCGCCTTCGCGGTGGCACGGCCGACTGCCCGCTTCAGTGGCCAGGCGGCACCGGACCCGGCCAGCCGCCAGGTGGCGCTGCCGCTGCAGGTGGCCGCCGCCGGCCGCTATGAGGCGCGGGGCACGCTGTACGCCACGGCCCGCGATGGCCAGTTGAAGCCGGTCGCACAGGCACATGCGGCCGCGTGGTTCGATGGCCCGGGCGCAGGCCAGCTGGTGCTGCCGTTCGACCAGGCGGCGTTGCCGGCCGGATTCGGTGCGCCGTACGAGCTGCGCGACCTGCAGCTGCAGGACCAGAGCCGGATGGCACCGATCGAGTCGCGCGCACTGGCGTTGCGGTTCTGAGCAAAGCGGTGGCGGGCCGGAGAATCCGGCCCGCTGCCCCGCCTTCTGTAGAGCCGAGCCATGCTCGGCTGCTTCTGCTCGCGGCGAACGGCAGTCGAGCATGGCTCGACTCTACAGACGGTTACGGAGAGCGATGCATCTGTCTATCCCGCGTACGCGGTCAGTCGGCCTTCCTGCTCGACCACCGTGATCGCGCCGCCGAACACCGCCGACAGCGGTTCGTTGCGCAGCAGCTCGGCGCGGGTGCCATCGGCCAGTACGCGGCCGTCGCGCAGCAGCACCACCCGCTCGATCTCGGGAATGATCTCTTCGATGTGATGGGTCACCAGCACCAGGGTGATGCCCTGCTGCGCCAGTACCCGCATGGTCGCCACCAGTTGTTCGCGGGCGACCAGATCCAGGCCGGTGGAGGGTTCGTCCAGCAGCAGTGCCTGCGGCCGGTTGACCAGCGCGCGGGCGATCAGCACGCGGCGGGTCTCGCCGGCGGACAGCTCGGCGTAGGCACGCTCACGCAGCGACAGCGCGCCGGTCATTGCCAGCGTCTCGCCAACGCGCGCGCGCATGTCGGCGGTCACTTCGCGGAAGGCCGGCACCACGTAACTGGCGAAGAAGCCGGACAGCACCGCCTGTTCCACGGTCAGCCCCGGCATGTCGGCCAGATTGCTGCTGAGGTCGCCGGTGACGATGCCCAGCTGCGAGCGCAGGCGATCCACCTGCCAGCGGTTCTGGCCCAGCACCTTCACCGCCACCGTGCCGTCGCCCTGGGCCAGCGGGTACAGCTCGCGGGTGATCAGCTTGATGAAGGTGGACTTGCCGCAGCCGTTGGGGCCGAGCAGGGCGGTGTGCTGGCCCTGCGCGATGCGCAGGCTGAGCCCGTGCAGCACCTTCACCTGGCCGCGTACCACGGTGGCGCGGTCCAGTTCGATCAAGGGGGGCTGCTCCGCCAGGGGCGGGGCGGCGGTCATGGCGCTGGCGCGTGGATCAAGGCTCGACAACTCAGGTCCCCAACTGTGAACGGTGCCTCGGATGGCGATGCAGAGCATCGCCGCAGGGATGCAGTTTGCAACGCAAGCGCCCATGATGTCTGCCATCCCCGCGTCGACCCGGAGAGCCGTCATGCCAGATGCCCTGATGTCCCTGTTGACCGGTGGTGTGCTCGGCCTGGGCTGGTGGGCCATGCTGGCGGTGCTGCTGGTCTTCAACCAGATCACCATCTTCTCGGTGACCCTGTACCTGCACCGCAGCCAGGCCCATCGTGGGGTCGATTTCCACCCGGCGCTGGCCCATGTGTTCCGCTTCTGGCTGTGGCTGACCACCTCGATGATCACCCGCGAGTGGGTGGCCATCCACCGCAAGCACCACGCCAAGGTGGAGACCGAGGACGACCCGCACAGCCCGGTCACCCGTGGCATCGGCAAGGTGTTCTGGCACGGCGTGGAGCTGTACCGCGAAGCGCGTGGCATGCGCGCGGACATCGAGCAGTACGGGCGCGGCACCCCGGATGATGCGATCGAGCGCCGCCTGTATACCCCGCATGCCACGTTGGGGCCGGTGCTGCTGTTCGCGATCAATACCGTGTTGTTTGGCCTGCCGGGCGTGGCCCTGTGGGCGATCCAGATGGCATGGATCCCGTTCTGGGCCGCGGGCGTGGTCAATGGCCTGGGGCACTGGTGGGGCTACCGCAACTACGAGTCCGCCGACACCTCCACCAATCTCACGCCGTGGGGGTTCTGGATCGGTGGCGAGGAGCTGCACAACAACCATCATGCCTTCCCCAGTTCGGCGCGCTTCGCGATGCGGCGCTGGGAGTTCGATATCGGCTGGAGTGCGATCCGCCTGCTGCAGGCGCTGCGCCTGGCCAAGGTGCTGCGGGTGGCGCCGGCCATGGACGTGCGCCCGAACATCGCGGTGCCAGATGCCGAAACCCTGAAGGCGCTGCTGTCGCACCGCTTCCAGGCGATGACCGATTACCAGCGCAATGTGTTCATGCCGGCCCTTCGCGAGGAAGCCGTGCAGGCCGGGGCCAAGCTGCGCCGCCTGCTGCCGCGCCGGCTGCGCCGTGGCCTGGTCAACGATGGCCGCTGGCTGAAGCCGGACAGTCGTGCCCAGCTCAGCGAATGGGTGGCGCAGCGCCCGCGCATCCGCACCCTGGTCGAGTACCGCGCGCGGCTGGCGGCGCTGCTCGAGGCCCGCGGCCACGATGCCGCCGAACGCCTGCATCAGTTGCAGGCGTGGTGCCGCGAGGCCGAGGAAAGCGGGATCGCCGCGCTGCAGGCCTATGCCGCACGGTTGAAGGGCTACAGCCTGGTGGGCGCGTGAGGGCAGGGTACGGGCTTCTGCTGGCGGTGCTGCTGCCGGGCGTGGCGCTGGCCCAGGTCACCGACACCACCAGCTACCTGCAGCGGATGGACAGCGATGGCGACGGCCGGGTGAGTGAATCCGAGTACGTGCAGTGGATGCTGTATGCCTTCGACCGCATGGACCGCAATGGCGATGGCGTGCTGAGCGCCGATGAGCTGCCCGGCGGCAAGGGCAGGGCGATCAGCCGCGAGCAGCAGCGGCAGGTGATCGTGCAGCGTTTCCACAAGCAGGATGCCAACGGTGATGGCGTCCTGGATGCCCGTGAACTGGCGGCACCGCCACGCTGAGCGGGCGTAGAATCGGTTCATGCCTGAACTGCCCGAAGTCGAAACCACCCGCCGCGGCCTGGCGCCGCACCTGCAGGGCCGCCGCGTGCATGGCGTGATCCTGCGCCGCGCCGACCTGCGCTGGCCGATTCCGCCGGAAGTGGCCGAGCTGCTGCCGGGGCAGCGCATCGAGGAGATCCGCCGACGCGCCAAGTACCTGCTGCTGGATACCGCCATCGGCAGCGCGGTGCTGCACCTGGGCATGTCCGGCAGCCTGCGTGTGCTGCCCGGTGATACGCCGGTACGCGCCCACGACCACGTCGACATCAGCCTGGACAACGGCCGCCTGCTGCGCTTCAACGACCCGCGCCGCTTCGGCAGCCTGCTCTGGCAGCCCGCCGGTGAGATCCATCCGCTGCTGCAGGGGCTGGGCCCGGAGCCGCTGGACGACGCGTTCGACGGCGACTACCTGTTCGCCCGCAGCCGTGGCCGCAGCGCGCCGGTGAAGACCTTCCTGATGGACCAGGCGGTGGTGGTGGGCGTGGGCAACATCTACGCCGCCGAGAGCCTGTTCAAGGCCGGCATCAGTCCACTGCGCGAGGCCGGCAAGATCTCGCGCGGGCGCTATCAGCGGCTGGCCGACGCGGTGAATGAAATCCTCGGTTACGCCATCACCCGTGGCGGCACCACGCTGCGCGATTTCATCAGCCCTGACGGCGCACCGGGCTATTTCGAACAGGAACTGCTGGTGTACGGCCGCGACGGGCTGCCCTGCCCGAACTGTGGTCGCGCGCTGAAGCACGCCACCATCGGCCAGCGCGCCAGCGTCTGGTGCAGCCATTGCCAGCGCTGAGCCGGGCGGCCATCGGCAGCTGAACGGGCAGGGTACGTCTCCGCTGCCCGTTAACGTTTGTCTGCCTATGATGGCCGACCTTCCCTCTGTGCCTGACGCGCCTGCATGCAACGACGCGACTTCATCCGCAATGCCTCCCTCGCCCTGGCTGCATTCGGCCTGCCGTCCCTGCCCGCGTGCGCGGCCAGCAAGAGCGGCCAGATGGGCCTGCGCCGCCTCGGCCAGCCGCAGCCGTTCGACTTCGCCACCCTGAAGGGCCAGGCGCGCGCGCTGGCACAGGCACCCTACAAGAGCCACAAGCGGGTGCTGCCGGGCCGCCTGGAAGGCCTGGACTGGGACCAGTACCAGTCGATCGGCTACCGCCAGGACCATGCGCTGTGGGCTGACCAGCCTGGCAAGTTCCAGGCCAAGTTCTTCCACCTGGGCCTGTACTTCCACTCGCCGGTGCGCATGTTCGACGTGGTCGACGGCAAGGCGCAGGAGCTGGCCTATGACGGCGCGGCGTTCAACTACGGCAAGAGCGGCATCAAGGACGGCGAGCTGCCGGCCGATCTGGGCTTCGCCGGCTTCCGCCTGAACACCCGCAAGGACACCGACCGCGACTTCGCCGCCTTCCTCGGCGCCAGCTACTTCCGCGCGGTCGGCAAGGAAGGCCAGTACGGCCAGTCCGCGCGCGGCCTGGCGATCGACACCGGCATGGGCAAGCCGGAGGAATTCCCGGACTTCATCGCCTACTACCTGGAGCAGCCGTCGGCCGATTCGGAGACGATCGTGGTCTACGGCCTGCTGGATTCGCCCAGCGTGGCCGGTGCCTACCGCTTCGCCATCACCAATGGCGACGTGCTGCTGATGGACATCGACAGCGCGCTGTACCCGCGCAAGGCGATCGAGCGGCTGGGCATCGCCCCGTGCACCAGCATGTACCAGGTGGGCGAGAACGACCGCCGCATGGCATGGGACTGGCGCCCGGAGATCCACGACACCGATGGCCTGTCGCTGTGGACCGGTGCCGGCGAATGGATCTGGCGACCGCTGCTGAATCCGCGCAACCTGCGCTTCAACATGTTCGTCGACCGCAACCCGCGTGGTTTCGGCCTGCTGCAGCGCGACCGCAACTTCGACCACTACCAGGACGACGGCGTGTTCTACGAGAAGCGCCCCTGCCTGTGGGTGGAGCCGAAGGGCGAATGGGGCGAGGGCTCGGTGCAGCTGGTGGAGATTCCCACCGTGGACGAGACCTTCGACAACATCGTGGCGTTCTGGAACCCGAAGGAAAAGCCGCAGCCGGGCCAGGAGCTGCTGGTCGGCTACCGCCTGTACTGGGGCGCCGAGCCGCCGGCACGGCCGCCGCTGGCGCACTGCGTGGCCAGCCGCACCGGCCTGGGCGGCGTGGTCGGCAAGAAGCGCGAGTATTTCAGCTGGCGCTTCGCGGTGGACTTCGAAGGCGGCGAACTGGCCAGGCTGATCGACAAGGGTGAGGTCGAGGCCGTGGTGGAAGCCAGCCGTGGCCGGGTCGAGATCGTGTCGGCGCGCCCGCTGCGCGAGATCAACGGCTACCGCGCGATGTTCGACCTGGTGCCGCTGGAAGGCAGCACCGAGCAGATCGACATCCGCCTGTTCCTGCGCAGTGGCGGCAAGACCCTCACCGAGACCTGGCTGTACCAGTACACCCCGCCGCCGGCAGGTGCGCCGGAGCGCACGCTGTACTGAATGGATGCGGCCCGGTGCCGGCTACATGCCGGCACCGTTGTTTCAAGGCTTGCTGTCGGTGGCGTGCGACTGGGTCGGCACACCCACTTCCACCGTGCCCCGGCGGATCTTCATCCAGGTTTCGTCCTGCCAGCGTTCGTACTGCTTCGGGTCCCAGTACTTCGGGTCGTAGAGGCGATCGGCCTTGATGGTGCGGGAGATTCCGCCGTCCATGTACACGATGTCGACGTTGTTGGACATCGAGCCGACGCGGCTGCCGGTCATCTCGCGGCGCCCCTTTCTGAGCACTTCGGCCATGCGTGGGCGCGCGACTTCGTCACCATACTCGGCGCGCAGCGCGCTTGCCTGCGCGCGCGCCGCATCATGCTGCTCCAGCGGCAGCGTGGCCCAGTACTCGTTGCGCAGCTCGACGAACAACGGATAGCCACGTTCGGCCGCCACCTCCATCCAGGCATAGGCCATGACCGGATTGCGCGGCTGCTCTACCCCGTACCAGTACATCTCGCCGAGGTAGCCCTGGGCAGGCTTGTCCGCATACCGCGCGGCCAGCCGGAAGTTGTCCATCGCGCCGTTGACATCGTTGCGACGCAGCGCGTTGACGCCCCATTGCCGGTACATCATGTCCGGGTGGCTGTCCATGAAACCGGCGCCGATCACCGCCGCATCGTCTTCACCTGACGGGCGCTCGGCCGCGGTGGCCAGCAGGGGCAGCAACAGCAGCGGCAGCAGCAGGAGGGCAGAGCGCATGTCGGACGTCCAGTTCGGCAGCAGGGGAGCCGCAGCCTAGGCGCGACAGCGCGTGCTTGTAAACCGCTGGAGGTCATGGCGCACCGGCGCGCCTGCTACAGCGGCAGCGGCGCCTGCGCCGGATCGATCCGTCCTTCACCGCGGGTGATCTTCTTGAACTCGGCGCGGCTGACCGACACGTAGCGGTCGTTGCCGCCGATCTCCACCTGCGGGCCGTCCTGCACCGCGTGCCCATGCTCGTCCACGCGCACCGTCATCGTCGCCTTCTTGCCGCTGTGGCAGATGGTCTTGATCTCCTGCATCTCATCGGCCCAGGCCAGCAGGTACTGGCTGCCTTCGAACAGCTCGCCGCGGAAGTCGGTGCGCAGGCCGTAGCACAGCACCGGAATGCGCAGCTGGTCGACCACTTCGCTGAGCTGCCAGACCTGGGCGCGGGTCAGGAACTGCGCCTCGTCCACCAGCACGCAGCCCATCGGGCCGTTGGCTGCCAGATCCTGCTCGACCCATCGCTGCAGGTCGGTATCGCGGTCGAAGGCCATGCCGTCCGCACGCAGGCCGATCCGCGAGGCGACCACGCCGGCGCCGGCACGATCGTCCAGGCGCGGGGTCAGGATCGCCACCCGCATGCCGCGCTCGCGGTAGTTGTGGGCGCTCTGCAGCAGGGTGGTGGTCTTGCCGGCGTTCATCGCCGAATAGTAGAAGTAGAGCTTGGCCATCGACGGATTGTACGCCGCAGCCCCGCTTCGCCGAAGCCGTTCAGCAACCCCACCGGCGGCCCGCTGTGGTCGTCACCCGGCCCCGCTACAATCCCCATCCCATGCACGGTCTCAATCCCCCCCAAGCCGCCGCCGTCCTGCACATCGAAGGTCCATTGCTGGTGCTCGCCGGCGCGGGCAGCGGCAAGACGCGTGTGATCGTGGAAAAGATCGCCCACCTGATCGGCTGCGGCCGCTATCCGGCGCGCCGCATCGCGGCGATCACCTTCACCAACAAGTCGGCCAAGGAAATGCGCGAGCGCGTGGCCAAGCGCCTGCGCGAGCAGGACGCCGACGAGGTGACCATCTGCACCTTCCATGCGCTGGGCCTGAAGTTCCTGCAGATCGAGCACGCGGCCGTTGGCCTGAAGCGCGGCTTCTCGATCTTCGATGCAGACGATGCCGCTGCGCAGATCAAGGACCTGATGTATGGGGCCAAGCCTGATGACATCGAGGACATGAAGAACCTGGTGTCGCGCGCGAAGAACGCCGGCCTGTCGCCCGAACAGGCGATGGCTGCCGCGCGCAGCAACCGCGAGAAGGAAGCGGCCAGCGTCTACGAGCGTTACCAGCTGCGCTTGACTGCGTTCAATGCGGTCGACTTCGACGACCTGATCCGTTTGCCGGTGCAGATCCTGGAAGAGAACCCCGAGATCGCCCTGGCCTGGCGCGAGCGCATCGGCTACCTGCTGGTGGACGAATGCCAGGACACCAACGACGCGCAGTACCGCCTGCTCAAGCAGCTGGCCGGTGACAAGGGCAACTTCACCTGCGTGGGCGACGATGACCAGTCGATCTACGCCTGGCGTGGCGCCAACCCGGAAAACCTGCAGCAGATGGGGCGTGATTACCCCGCGCTGGAGATCATCAAGCTGGAGCAGAACTACCGCTGCTCCAACCGCGTGCTGCGCGCGGCCAATGCGTTGATCGCCAACAATCCGCATGAGCACCTGAAGAAGCTGTGGAGCGACCAGGCCGACGGCGAGCGCATCCGCGTATGGGAATGCCGCAACAGCGAACATGAAGCGGAGAAGGTCGCTGCCGAGATTGCCTTCGTGGCGCAGTCGCGCAACGTGCCGTGGAGCGACTTCTGCATCCTGTTCCGTGGCAACTTCCAGTCGCGCCCGCTGGAAAAGGCGATGCAGCTGCTGCGCATCCCCTACCACCTGACCGGCGGCACCATGTTCCTGGAACGCCAGGAAGTGAAGGACACGCTGGCCTGGCTGCGCCTGCTGGTGAACCCGGACGACGACACCGCGTTCATGCGTGCGGTGCAGTCACCCAAGCGCGACGTCGGTGCCGGCACGCTGGCCAAGCTGGCCGAGCTGGCGCAGGAGAAGGACATGCCGATGGCGCAGGCTGCCGAGGCGATCGGTGCCCTGCAGCAACTGCCCCCGCGCGCGGCCAACAGCCTGGCGCGCTTCACCGACATCCTGCGTGACCTGCGTGCACAGACCCGGCAGGTCACTTCCGGCGACATGATCCGCAAGGTCGCCAAGGAATCCGGCCTGCTCAGCGAACTGCGCCAGCAGGCCAAGGAAGAGGCGAGTTACCAGCGCCGTGCCAACAACATCGAGGAACTGGCGCAGTGGTTCGAGGGGGGCCCGCGCGGTGCCACTGCCGCCGACCTGGCCGGCCAGCTGGCGCTGCTGTCGCGCAGCGACAAGGACGAGGGCGGCAACCAGGTGCGCATGATGACCATGCACGCCTCCAAGGGCCTGGAATTCCCGTACGTGTTCATCGTCGGCTGCGAGGATGGCGTGCTGCCGCACCAGGTCAGCCTGGACGAGGGCAACCTGCAGGAAGAGCGGCGCCTGCTGTACGTGGGCATCACCCGCGCCAAGATCCAGTTGTGGATGAGTTACAGCAAGCTGACCCGCAAGTTCGGTGAGCACGTGCGGTTGAAGCCGAGCCGGTTCTTCGAGGAGATTCCGGCGGAGGAGATCCAGCGCGATGGTGCTGATCCGGTGGCCGATGCGGTGCGCAAGAAGGAACGGGCGAGTGCGGGGTTGGCGGCGATCGAGGCGTTGTTCGATTGATCGGCGAACGGCGCAGCCCCTCGTGGCTGCCGCCGTTCGCAGCGCATTCGTGGTGGGCCGGGCGGGTGGGCCGGTCGCGACACGCCGTAAACCCATCCATGGGGGCTCGGCCGCGGCTTGCTCGTGTGCGCTGTCCTGCGCACACGGCAAGACCGGGGTTGGGCGTCCTGCCCAACCCGCCCGAGGCATGCCTCGGGCCCATGCCGCGGACGGTCCCGCCCAGCCCACCCGCCCGGCCTCTGACAGGTTCCGTGCGCGCCAGCCACGGAAAAGAAAAAAGAAAATCAAAAGCAACAGCCGGGGGTTGAGGCAGAATCGGGGTTTCGGCTGGAGGTCTGCGCGTGCATCCCATCGAAAGTGAACGCCTGCGCCTGCGTGCGATTGAACCTGATCGCGATGCGGCGCCGATGCTGGCGCTGTTGAATGATCCGGGCTTCGTGCGCTTCATTGGTGACCGCAATGTGCGCAGTGAAGAACAGGCGCGTGAGTACATCGCGCTGCGGGTGCTGCACAGCTATGCGTTGAATGGGTTCGGCATGTATGCCATCGAGCGGTTGTCCGATGGGGCGTGGCTGGGCAATGCCGGGCTGGTGCGCCGCGATGGCCTGCCGGGGCCGGACATCGGCTACGCGGTGCTGTCTGAATTCGCCGGGCAGGGTTATGCCGGTGAGGCGGCGCGGGCGGTGTTCGCGCATGCGCGCGCTGAGCTGGGCCTGCAGGATCTGTACGGCATCACCGATCTGGACAACGTGGTGTCCGGGAAGATCCTGCTGGGCCTGGGCATGCAGGAGCGCGGGGTGATCCAGTTGCCGGGCATCGAAACGCCCAGCCGGCTGTACGCCACCTTGGGTGCGGCTGACGTCGGGTAGTGCCGGCCGCTGGCCGGCACAGTAGCAGCTGACGGTGGGTGCCGACCGTTGGTCGGCACGATTCAGATGCAGTGCCGACCAACGGTCGGCACCCACCATCAACCGCGCAGTTCGGCCAGCTGCGCCTGCAGCTCGGCCACGGCCGCTTCCAGCTGGGCCACGCGCTCGGCCAGGCCCGGATCGGCCGCGTCGCTGCCACCGCCGCTGCTGGCGTATTTGGCCGCAAGCGCCGCGCCGTCCACTTCACCGCACAGCAGGTGCATGTAGCGGTCTTCGCGCTGGCCGCTGGCGCGCGGCAGCACCACCAGCAGCGCGCGCTGCTGCAGGCGCTCGATGGCGTGGCGGGCTTCGTCGGCGTCGGCGAAGCGGTGCAGTCGCTCGCTGCGCGTGACCAGTTCGCCCAGGGTCTGCGGCCCACGCAGCAGCAGCATCGCCAGCAGCACGGTCTGCTGCCGGGTCAGGTCCAGCGCGGCCTGCAGGCGGTGCTCGTAACGGTCTGCGCGCGAGGAGAAGTGCTGGCGGGCCAGGCCCAGTGTTTCCAGCTGGCGCAGCGCGTGCTGCACGCTGCCGGCATCGACGTTCATCACCGGCTCGCGGGCGGTCTTCTGGTTGGCGGCCGATTGGGCGGCGTTGACCGTCAGCGGATAGGTGTCCGGGGTGGTTGCCTCCTTCTCCACCAGGCAGCCCAGCAGGCGGGCCTGCACGGCGTCGAGCAGGGGGACGTCGGGGGTCTGGGTGGAATCGGTCATGGCGGCCTCCGGAAGGGCAACGGGTCAACCGCCAAGCATAGCCGTCCTGGGACCGCCTTTGCCGGTAAAATGCGCCGGTATATCTGATTGCCGGTGAATCCATGCGTCGTCCCGTTTCCCTGTCCCTGACCCTGCTCGCCACCGCGGCGCTGGGCCTGTCCGCCTGCAAGCGCGTGGATGCGCCTGCCGCTGAAGCCGCTGCGCCGGAGGCCCCGGCCGCCGCTGCCAAGGCCGACGGCGCGCTCGATGCCACTGCCAACGACAACCTCAATGCGGTGCTGTGGATGCAGCGCGCGCAGGAGTACAAGGCGATCACCGAACAGACCTACCGTGCCGCCGCCGACCACCTGGATGCCGCGCTGAAGGAAACCCACTGGGATGCGCTGGTGCCGGAAGAACGCGGCAACGAGGCCAAGGGCCTGAAGCCGGCCGTGGTGCTGGACGTGGATGAGACCGTGCTGGACAACTCGCCCTACCAGGCGCGCCTGGTGCGCGACGGCAAGGAATACGACGAGCTGACCTGGGACCAGTGGGTGGCCGAAAAGAAGGCCAAGGCCATTCCGGGCGTGGTTGATTTCGCCAAGGCCGCCAACGCCAAGGGCGTGACCCTGCTGTACATCTCCAACCGTGCCGTGCACCTGAAGGACGCAACCCTGGCCAACCTGCGCGAGCAGGGCCTGCCGGTGGCCGACGACAGCGTGTTCCTGGGCCTGGGCACCGTGGTCGAAGGCTGCGAGCAGGCCGGCAGCGAGAAGAACTGCCGCCGTCGCCTGGCCGGGCAGAAATACCGCGTGCTGATGCAGTTCGGCGACCAGCTGGGCGATTTCGTCGAAGTGACCGCCAACACCAACGACGGTCGTGACGCGCTGCTGCAGCAGTACCACGACTGGTTCGGCGAGCGCTGGTGGATGCTGCCGAACCCGACCTACGGCGGCTTCGAGCCGGCGCAGTTCAACAACGACTACAGCCAGTCGCGCCAGGCCCGTCACGACGCCAAGCGCGCTGCGCTGGACTACGCACCGTGAGCCGCGCGCCGCTGCCGCTGCGCGATGACGAGCGCCTGATCTTCGCGCTGGACGTGCCTGACCGCGTGCAGGCGCTGGAGTGGGTCGACCGCCTCGGCGACAGCGTGGCGTTCTACAAGATCGGCATGGAACTGCTCGCCTCCGGCGAGTACTTCCAGGTGTTGGACGAGCTGGCCCGCCGCGACAAGCGCGTGTTCGTCGACCTGAAGTTCTTCGACATCCCGGCCACCGCCGCGGCGGTGATCAAGCGCCTGTCGCAGTGGCCGGTCAGCTACGCCACCATCCACGGCTGGCACCCGGCGATGATGGAAGCCTGCGCCGCCGCCAACAGCAGCGACATGCGCCTGCTGGCGGTGACCGTGCTGACCTCGATGGGCCGCCCGGACCTGGCGCAGATGGGCATCGACCGTGAGCCGGTGGACGTGGTGGTCGAGCGCGCGCTGGCCGCGCAGGCGGCCGGTATCGATGGCGTGATCGCCTCGGGCCAGGAAGCCGGCCCGATCCGCGCCGCTACCGGCGCCGGGTTCTCGATCGTCTGCCCGGGCATCCGCCCCGGTGGCCCGGTCGGCGATGACCAGAAGCGTACCGTTGGCGTGGCCCAGGCCTTTGCCGATGGCGCCGATGCCATCGTGGTCGGTCGCCCGATCCGCCTGGCCGCCGATCCGCAGGCTGCGGCCCGGGCCATCCAGCAGGAAATCGCGTCGGCGTTGGCTACGCGCTGAGATTCCGCTGCGCAGTCTGCAGGCCCGAACGCCATCCCGACCCGCGCGGGATGGCGTTTTTGCATCCGCCGAAGGACCGGTTGTGCCCGAATCGCCGCAAAATCTGCCGTAGATTTCATGGCCCCGGCACCAGGCATCAGGCTAATCAATAAAATCAATGATTTATATGACACTACGTGAAGTGTTGCCTTAACTTGAGCGGCAGCGTAGGATCGCCGCCATCCGGTCCTCGGACCGGACATGTGCCACAACACTGTCCACCGGCCCTGCGCCGGCTTGAAGAGCCTGTGATCCTCGTGATCCCGGCTCTTTTTTTATTCCGATCAGTGACTTGCACAAGCAACTGCAGAAACCGTGACGTCCCGGCTTGCCGCTGTCACCTCGCAGGCCGCAAGATGCGGACCGGTCCGGGGAGTCCGAGTGCATGAGCGTGGCAGTGCGAGGAAGGTCTGCGCGTGGATGGGGGCTGGCAGTCATGCTGCTGGCCGTGGCCGCCTGCCGTGAATCGGTCAACGATCCGGCCAAGCCGGCGGCCGAGCCGGTCGCGGCGGTGCAGGCGATGGCCCTGCACCTGGCCGAGGACGATCTGGTCGGCTATGCAAAGCTGTCGGTTCCCCCCAGCCAGTACCAGCGCCTGCAGCAGGCCTGGGCCGAGGGCCATAGCCAGTGGCCGCTGACTGAACTGCCACTGGGCGACCAGCTGCTGCCGATGCTGGCCGCACTGCGCACGCCCAATGCCGGTGCCGAACTGCAGCGCAGCTTCGATCGCCAGCTGGCTGGCCAGGCCAGCGCCGTACGCCAGGCCGCGCAGTCGATGGGCAACTTCGGCGTGCAGTACCTGCGCCACCAGAAGGGCTATACGCCCGGCCAGCAGGCCCATTACATCGCCCTGGTCGAAACCCTCGCCAGCTGGGCGCAGGGCGCGCCGATCAGTGACCGTGCGCGTGCACGCAGCACGATCGCCGCGCTGGTGGGCGCCGCCGGCAAGGTCGGCTTCGATGACGAGGCCGGCCTGCAGGCCGCGGGCATGGAAGGCAGCCTGCAGCAGCTGGCGCCGTTCATCCACACCCTCAAGGCGGTGCTGGGCAGCTACGGGTTGGGCGTGGATGACGCGCTGCGCAGCGTGCGGGGCGAGCTGCTGTCGGTGGAAGGCGACAACGCGCTGGTGCGCCTGCACTACGATCTGGCGGGGCGCGAGATGAGCCTGCAGCTGCCGCTGAGCCGGCGCGAGGGCCATTGGTACCTGACCCGCACCCTGGCCGACACCGATGCCCTGCTGCGCAAGGCCGACGCGGCCCGTGCCGCAGCGGCGCCGGCACCGGCCGAGACCCCGCCCGAGGGTGGGGAAGCGGCAACACTGCCGCCTAAGCCATAATGGCGCCGATGTCGAAACAGAACCCGCTGCCGTTCCCCGGCGAAGAATCCCAGTCGACGCCCGCCGATACGGTGCCGGCGTCCCCCTCGACCGGTACCGGCCCGAACCCGGTACCGCCGCCCGCGCACGCGCGTCCGGCCGGCCGCCGCCCGCTGTGGGCTCGGCTGCTCGGCCGTCTGGTCGAGCCGTGGCTGTCGCTGAAGATCGAGCCGGAAGACCCGGGCCAGTACAACGATGGCCGCCCGGTCATGTACGTGCTGGAAGACTACGGCCTGTCCAATGCGCTGATCCTGGACAAGGCCTGCCGCCAGGCCGGCCTGCCGTCGCCGCTGGTGCCGCTGGCCGGTGACCCGACCGGCCGCAAGCGCGCCTACCTGGCGCTGTCGCGGCGCAGCTCCAGCAACTCGCTGATTCCCGAGCAGCGCGGCGCCAAGACCCACTCCGATTCGCTGGCCAAGGTGCTGCAGGCCCATCGCGTGCGCGATGACCTGGACGTGCACCTGGTGCCGGTGTCGATCTTCGTCGGTCGCGCGCCGGACAAGCAGAGCGGCTGGTTCGCCGTGCTGTTCTCGGAAAACTGGGCGCTGGTCGGCCGCTTCCGCCGCCTGCTGGCGGTGCTGCTCAACGGCCGCAGCACCATCGTCCGCTTTGCCCCGCCGATCTCGCTGCGCAGCACCGTGGACGAAGGCCTGGAGCCGGAGCGCACGGTGCGCAAGCTGCAGCGCGTGCTGCGTACCCATTTCCGCCGCATCCGTGAATCGGTGATCGGCCCCGACCTGTCGACGCGGCGCCTGCTGGTCGACCAGGTGCTGGCGGCCGAACCGGTGCGCGAAGCGATCGCCGCACAGGCCAAGCGCGACAATTCGAAGCCGGCCGATGCCTGGAAGAAGGCGCACGCCTACGCCTGGGAAATCGCCGCGGACTATTCCAGCCCGGTGGTGCGCTCGGCCAGCTTCATGCTCAGCCACGTGTGGAACCGCATCTATGCGGGCGTGCTGGTGCACCACCTGGACAAGTTCAAGGCCGCCGCGCCGGGCCACGAAGTGGTCTACGTGCCCAGCCACCGCAGCCACATGGACTACCTGCTGCTGTCCTACCTGCTGTACGACCGTGGCATCGTGCCGCCGCACATCGTGGCCGGCATCAACCTGAACCTGCCGGTGGTCGGCACCCTGCTGCGCAAGGGCGGTGCGTTCTTCATCCGCCGCTCGATCCGTGGCAACGCGCTGTACTCGGCGGTGCTCAGCGAATACGTCGCGCAGCTGGTGGCCGGTGGCTACTCGCTGGAGTACTTCGTCGAAGGCGGCCGCTCGCGTACCGGCCGACTGCTGCAGCCCAAGGGCGGCATGATCTCGATGACGCTGCGCGCGTTCCTGCGCCAGCCGCGCAAGCCGGTGCTGTTCCAGCCCATCTACATTGGCTACGAGAAGCTGATGGAGGGCGGCAGCTACCTGGACGAACTGTCCGGCCGGCCGAAGGAAAAGGAATCGATCTGGTCGCTGCTGTGGGGCATCCCCAAGGTGCTCAAGCAGAACTACGGCCAGGTGGTGGTGAACTTCGGCGAACCGATCGCACTGAACGACGTGCTCGCCGAGAAGGCGCCGGAGTGGAAGGGCGAGGCGGTCTCCGAGGACGAGAAGCCGGCGTGGCTGTCGACCACGGTGGATACGCTGGCCGAACGCATCCAGGTGCGCATCAACGGCGCCGCCGACGTCAACCCGATCAACCTGCTGGCGCTGGCCCTGCTGTCCACGCCGAAGCACGCGATGGGCGAGGCCGACCTGATCGCGCAGATCGAGCTGTGCAAGACCCTGCTGGTCGAGATGCCGTATTCGGACCGGGTGACGGTGACCCCGCACTCGCCGGAGCGGATCATCGCCCACGCCGAGGAAATCAACGTCCTCACCCGCATCAAGCACCCGCTGGGCGACGTGCTCAGCGTCAGCGGCGATACCGCAGTGCTGCTGAGCTACTTCCGCAACAACGTGGTGCACCTGTTCACCGCCTCGTCGTGGGTGGCCTGCTGCTTCCAGAACAACCGCCGCATGAGCCGCACCGGCCTGGTCCAGCTGGGCCGTACGGTGTACCCGTTCCTGCAGGCCGAGCTGTTCCTGCCGTGGAGCGAGGACGAGTTCGCCCAGCGCATCGACCGGACCATCGATGTGTTTGTGCGTGAGGGCCTGCTGCAGAACGTCAACGATGACGACGGTGGCATCCTGGCGCGCAATACGGGGCAGACCGACGAGGTGTTCCGCCTGCGTGCGATCGGCCATTCGCTGCAGCAGGCGTTCGAGCGCTATTACATCGCCATCTCGGTGCTGGTGAAGAACGGCCCGGGCGTGCTCGGCGCGGCCGAGCTGGAAAGCCTGTGCCAGCAGGCCGCGCAGCGGCTGAGCCTGCTCTACGCACCGGCGGCACCGGAGTTCTTCGACAAGTCCCTGTTCCGTGGTTTCATCCAGAAGCTGCGCGAGCTGCGCCTGGTGTGGCCGGACGAGAACAGCAAGCTGCTGTTCGACGAACGCCTGGACGCCTGGGCCAAGGATGCCAAGTTCATCCTCGGCCGCGAATTGCGCCACACCATCGAGCGGGTCAGCCCGGAAGCGGCCCGCCCGGACGAGCCTGCGCCGCAGGATTGAAGGCAGCGCCGGGGCATGCCCGGCGAACGGCATGCCAACCAAGGTTGGCATCTACCGGGGCGAAGCAGTAGATCCACGCCATGCGTGGATGGGCCACCGCTCAGGCCGGTTCGTCGGGAATCTGCAGGCTTTCCAGCTTGGCGATGCAGTCCTTCAGCTGAAGCTTGCGCCGCTTCAGGCGCTTGGCTTCCAGCTCGTCCTCGCCATTGGCGGCCATGCGGGTGATCTGTTCATCCAGCAGGCGGTGCTCGGCGCGCAGGGCGGCGAGGTGCTCGACGATCTCGGCGGGGCTGTAGGTGTCCACAGCCTCCGAGCATACACAGCGATGATGACTGCCGGGAGAGGGGAATTCCGACCCCCGGCCGTGGCCGCTCCGAGCCGTTAGAATGGAACCCATGAGTGCCGTGATTTCCCTTCCCGATCCCCAGCCGCGCGTCGCCCGTGATCCGCGCGTGGCCGAGCGCGAGCAGCACAAGCTGGCCAAGCGCCTGCGCCGCCAGGTCGGCGAGGCGATTGCCGACTTCGGCATGATCGAGGCCGGCGACAAGGTCATGGTCTGCCTGTCCGGCGGCAAGGACAGCTACACCCTGCTGGACGTGCTGCTGCAGCTGCAGAAGAAGGCGCCGGTGCCGTTCGAGCTGGTGGCGGTGAACCTGGACCAGAAGCAGCCGGACTTCCCCGAGCACGTATTGCCGGAATACCTCGCAGGCCTGGGCGTGCCGTACCACATCATCGAGCAGGACACCTATTCGGTAGTCAGCCGGGTCATTCCGGAAGGCAAGACCATGTGTTCGCTGTGCTCGCGGTTGCGTCGTGGCGCGCTGTACAACTACGCCGAGACCCACGGTTTCACCAAGATCGCGCTGGGCCATCACCGTGACGACATGGTGGCCACGTTCTTCATGAACCTGTTCCACCACGCCAAGCTGTCGGGCATGCCGCCGAAGCTGCGCAGCGATGACGGCAAGCACGTGGTGATCCGGCCGCTGGCCTATGTGCGCGAAAGCGACATCGTCGAGTACGCACAGGCCCGCCAGTTCCCGATCATTCCCTGCAACCTGTGCGGCAGCCAGGAGAACCTGCAGCGCCGCCAGGTCGGCCTGATGCTGAAGCAGTGGGAAAAGGACCACCCGGGCCGCATCGAGCAGATCGCGCGTGCCATGGGCGAAGTCCGGCCCTCGCAGCTGGCCGACACCACCCTGTTCGACTTCATGGCGCTGGGCCGTCGCGACGACGCGCCGCTGCCCGACGTCCATGCCTGGCTGGCCGGCTCCCCGGCCGACGCCGACGCAGATCCCGAGACGCCCACCGTTTAAGGTCGGTCGCCCTTCCTCTTTGCCATCCGGAATTCCATGTTCTTTCGCAACCTGACGTTCTTCCGTTTCCCGACCACCACCGATTTTTCCGAAGTCGACACCCTGCTGCCGCACGCCCTGCTGAAGCCGGTCGGCGCACTGGAAATGAATTCGCGCGGCTTCATCTCGCCGTTCGGCCGCGAGGAGAAGGAACTGCTCTCCCACCGCATCGCCGAACATCTGTGGCTGACCGTGGGCGGCGAGGACAAGATCCTGCCGGCGGCGGTGGTCAACGACCTGCTCGAGCGCAAGCTGGAGGAGATCGAGGAGAAGGAAGGCCGCCGCCCGGGTGGCCGCGAGCGCAAGCGCATGAAGGACGACCTGCTGCATGAACTGCTGCCGCGCGCCTTCGTGAAGTCCTCGCGCAACGACGCCTTCATCGACCTGCAGCACGGCTACGTGGCGGTGGATACCTCCAGCCGCAAGACCGGCGAGTACTTCATGTCCGACATCCGCGGCCTGCTCGGCAGCTTCCCGGCGATGCCGCTGAATGCCGAAGTCGCACCGCGTTCGATCCTGACCGGCTGGATCGCCGGTGAGCCGCTGCCGACCGGGCTGAGCCTGGGCGAAGAGTGCGAGATGAAGGACCCGGTGGAAGGTGGCGCGGTGGTCAAGTGCCAGCACCAGGAACTGCGCTGCGACGAGATCGACAAGCACCTGGACGCCGGCAAGCAGGTGACCAAGCTGGCGCTGATCTTCGAAGACAACCTGTCCTTCGTGATCGGCGACGACCTGATCGTGCGCAAGCTGAAGTTCCTCGATGGCGCCCTGGACCAGCTGGAGCATGCCGACGAAGACGGCCGCCGCGCCGAGTTCGACGCCCGCTTCGCCCTGCAGAGCGCCGAGATCCGCCGCCTGTTCCTGTTGCTGGAAGAAGCCTTCAAGCTCAGCAAGGCTGACTGAACAGGCAGCCCGACGGCCGCCGGTCATCCGGCGGCCCGAAGCGGCGCTATGCTGGGCGCATGAGCCGTCTGCTGCGCCGCCTGATCAGCCCGACCCCGCCCGCCACCGTACAGCGCGACACCGTTCGCCTGCGCCTGGAGGATGCCGAGATCGAGGTGCTGCGCGTGCGCGATCCACGTGCGCGCCGCATCAAGCTGAGCGTGGACGAGCGCGGCGCACGCTTGACCCTGCCGCCGCGCGCAAGCCTGGTGATGGGCGAACGCTTCCTGGAACAGCATCGCGACTGGCTGGCGCTGCAGCTGCGCCAGTACCAGGGCCAGGGCCTGCCGGCACCGCTGCAGCCCGGCGAAGACGGCGTGCTGCCCCTGCGTGGCGAACTGCTGCCGCTGCGCTGGCAGGAAGGCCGCTACGCGCGCCTGGAGATCGACGCGCACGGCGCCTGCGTGCAGTGGCCGACCCGCGGCGGTGATGCCACCCTGCGCCGCCTGCTGCGCGAGTTCTACGAAGCCCAGACCCGCGCCGACGTCGGCCGCTGGTTGCCGAAGTACCTGCCCACCCTGCCGCGCGCACCCAGCCGCCTGCGTCTGAAGGTGATGTCCTCGCAATGGGGATCGTTGGCCCCGGACGGCAGCATGGCACTGGACCTGGCGCTGGTGCTGGGCCGCTCGGACGCGTTCGAGTACGTGCTGGTGCACGAACTCTGCCACCTGATCCAGCCGAATCACTCACCCGCGTTCTGGCGTGAAGTGGAACAACGCTTCCCTGCCTGGCGCGAACAGCGCGACTACTTCCAGCTGGAAGGGCGACGCCTGAAGGCGATGCTTCGGCAACTGCTGTAGCGCCCGCGCTACAGCAGTTGCCCACGCATTCTTCCTCTACCCCCGCCTTCGGCGCGCCCCTTCAACAGAAGGGGCTTCACTCAAGACCGCGTGCTGAGCAGTCGAGCAAGCTCGACTCTACAGAAGCGCACACAGCGCGCGCGCAGCGCGCGACCCGCTCCTGCTCTTCTTTCTTTCTTCCGTGGTGGGCACACCGGAAAGTGTCCGTGGCCGGGTGGGGTGGGTTGCGCAGGGGCGTGAGCCGCATGGATGCGGCGACCGAGCTTACAAGGACGTACTTGCAGCGCCCCCTGTGCAATCCACCCCACCCGGCCGAGCACGGCTTCTGATCTGAACGACCCACCACGAGGGGCTCAGCCGTTGGCCGAAACCCTCACCCCGCCCGCAACGCCGCCGCCGTCGCCCACCGCGCCGCCACCCGCGGCGCCGTAATGCACACCGCCTGATCAGTCACCGTCGTCACCGCGCGCTCCAGCAGCTGGATATCCGCCTCATGCTGGCGCGCCACGTGTGGATCCTCGAAGAAGATCGCGCGCTGGCAACGCCCCTCCAGCACCCGGTCGGCAATCTGCGCATCACCGCCCATCGGGCCGCTCTGGTAGCGCGTCACCCACGGCGTATCACGCGGCCAGCCCCGGCTCCAGGCCAGCTCGTTCAAACGCTGGCCGGTGGTCCCGGTGGCCACCCGCTCACCGAACCGGGCCAGCACATCGAAGTGCTCATCGGCGAAGGCCAGCATCGCCGGCTTCATCGCATCGTGCGCGATCAGCGCCAGCGTCTGGCCTTCGAACGCATGCAGGTCGTCGGCGCCGGTATCGGCTGCCAGCCCGGCGTGGACGCGCTCCACCTCCACCCAGTCGCGTGCGGTGGCTACGGTCGAAATGAACGGCTTGCCGTGGATCACGCACTGCCGCTTGAGCGCGGTTGCTTCCGGAAACACCGAGGATGGATCGACCGGGTCGATCAGGTAGATCGCGCCATCCAGTGTCCGATCCGGACCCATGCCAACGACTTCGGCGACCAGCTTCATCAGGCCACCCTCGCGTCCGTAGGGATAACGGTGCAGGCCCGCGTACCCGGTCAGGAAGCCCTGCCGTTCGATCGCGTCATGGGTGCGGCCGACCGCATGCAGCGACACGCCCAGCTCGCGCAGGCCGGCCTCGCTGCTGCGCAGCCAACGGAACAGCGCAGCGCGCGCGTCGTGGTGATGAAGACGGTTGGCAGCCAGGCCGATGCGCATCGAACGCTCCGCAGGTACGGGTGAAGGCGGCAGTGTATGTCGGCATTCCCCCATCGGGATGCTTTTACAACTTTCTTCATTGCCGTCGGCCCGCGCGTCGATAGCGTGGCAGGCAGCGGTACCGCAGCGCGGCCGTTCCTTCCGCCCGCGAGATGAGGATGCCTACCGTGAATGTCGCCGGCTTCCCGGCAGCCGTTGCTGTCATGGCCAGCCTGCTGCTGCCTGCCGCGGCCTCCGCCACGGGCTGCAGCACACCGCTGCGCATCGCCTGGCCGTCCGACCGGGCTCCTTTGTCGTCCAGCGAACAGGGCGAAGCCCGGGGGCTTGGCGCGGCGTACCTGAAGCTGCTGGGCGGGCAACGGCCACTGCAGCTGTTGCCCGTGCCGGCCACCAGCGTGGACCGGGACGAGCTGCCGGCCGGCACTCAGGCGCTGCTGGGATGGCCACGCTCGCAACTGCCTGCCGGATGGGTGGTCAGCACGCCCTACCTGCAACTGCCACAGGTGATCGTGCGCCGGGAGGATGCGCCGCCGGTGCTGGGCCTGGAAGATCTGCGTGGACGCACCGTGGCCAGCCCCAGCCGGGTGCCGCTGCAGGGGCTGCTGGCCGAGCAGGCAGCCGGTGCACAGCTGCTGCCACCGGCAGCGCTGGACGATGCACTCCCGCTGCTGGGTACCGGATTGATCGATGCGGTGGTCGCCAACCTCGGCGACGTCGAGGCGGCGTTGCGCCGCTACCAGGGCGATGCACTGCTGATCGCCGCGCCGGCCGGTTTCGATGATGCCCTGGTGCTGGCGACCACGCCCGCCTGCGCCGATGTCATCGCCGGCTTCGAACAGGCGCTGTCGCAGCTGACCGACACCGAACGCGATCAGATCCGCGCGGCCTGGCTGCCCGACCGGCCGCGCAATGCTCCGTCATCGTCGCCCCTGCGCTGGCTGGTGCCGGCCTCGCTGATCCTGCTCGCCCTGGCGCTGGTCCATGCCTTCGGCTACTGGCGGGTCCATCGCGAGAGCGTGCGCCGCCGAGGGGTGGAGCAGCGCCTGCAGGAGGTGACCGCGAACCTGCCGGCGGTGGTCTACCAGGCGCGTCGTTCGGCGGGCGGCCACTACAGCTTTCCGCAGATCGCCGGGGACGTGCAGGCACTGTTCGGAATCAGCGTGGAGACCGCGCGGATCGATCACCAGCGGTTGTTGGCCGCGGTCCACCCGGATGACCGCAACCAGGTGATGGCCTGCGTCGAGATGGCTGCATTGGCGCGTGGCCCGATCGACGTCACCTTCCGCACCCGCTCGCCACAGGGCTGGCGATGGGTGCGCTCGCATGGGCGGCCGTTGTCCTGCGACGACAGCGACGTCGAGTGGAGCGGCTACTGGATCGACGTCAGTGAGGTGCAGTCACGTACCCGCGCGCTGGCCGAAGCGCGCCGCGAGGCCGAGCAGGCGGCACAGGCCAAGGCGCACTTCCTGGCAACGATGAGCCACGAGATCCGCACCCCGATGAGCACGCTGCTGGGCATGCTCGAACGGCTGGCGGGCAGCAGGCTGGAGCCGCGCCAGCAGCAGGTGCTGGCTACCGTCGATGATGCCGCGCGGATGCTGCGGCAGATCCTCGACGATGTACTGCACCGCCAACGCCTGGAAGGCGCACCACTGCAGCTGCGGCCCACCGACCTGGCGGCACTGGTGCGCGCGGTGCAGCAGCTGCTGATGCCGGTGGCCGCCAGCCGAGGCCTGCACCTGCAGGTGGTGCTTGATCCGGAGATGCAGCCGGGATCGCTGGCCGATGGCCTGCGCCTGCGCCAGATCCTGTTCAACCTGGCCGGCAACGCATTGAAGTTCACCCGGCAGGGCCACGTGGAACTGCAGGTGCAGGTACTGCAGCAATGTGACTGGGGCCAGCGGCTGCGCCTGCAGGTGAGCGACAGCGGCGTGGGCATCAGCGAGGAGCGCCAGCAGGCGGTGTTCGCTGCCTATACCCAGGCGGAGCGCTCGACCACGCGGCGCTTCGGCGGCAGTGGGTTGGGCCTGGCGATCTGCCGCGAGCTGGCGATCTCGATGGCGGCGGAGCTGCAGCTGCGCAGTTCGCCCGGGAAGGGCACCACGGTGTGGCTGGATCTGGACCTGCATGCCTGTGAGGCACCCGTGGCCGCGCCCGCGGCGGCGGGTGCGGACGAGCGTCCATTGCCGGCGGCGCGCGTGCTGATGGCTGAAGACCATCCCACCAACCTGCATCTGCTGGAGCAGCACCTGTGTGCGCTCGGGTTGCAGGTCCACGCCTGTACCGATGGACGGTCGGCGCTTGAAGCATGGCAGGCGCAGCCGTTCGACCTGGTCATCACCGATTGCCACATGCCGGGCATGGATGGCTTCGCGCTGGCACGGGCGATCCGTGCCGATGCCTGCCCGGCGCGTGCGCAGGTGCCGATCATCGCGCTCACCGCCAGTGTGATGGAAAGCACCCGCGAAGCCTGTCGTGCGGCTGGCATCGACCACTTCCTGGCCAAGCCGGTGGAGCCGCACGCACTGCGGGCGCTGCTGGCGGCATTGCTGGTACCGGACTCAGTGGGCCAGTAGCCGCACGATGCTGGCGGCGGCATCGCGTCCTTCGGCCACGGCGGTCACCACCAGGTCAGCACCGCGCACCGCGTCACCACCGGCGAACAGGCGCGGATGCGCGGTCTGGAATGGCAGGCGGTCCTTGCCGCCGGCCACGATGCGTCCGTTGGACTGGCCTTCCACGCCCAGCTCGGCCAGCCACGCCGGCACGCTCGGCGAGAAGCCGAAGGCGATGATCACCACGTCCGCTTCCAGCAGCGATTCACTGCCTTCGATCGGCACGGCGTTCTGGCGGCCGTTGGCATCGGGCTCGCCCAGCCGGGTTTCGACTACGGTCACGCCGATCACTTCATCGTCGGCGCCGGCTTCGATCGACAGCGGCTGCCGGTTGAACAGGAAGCGCACGCCTTCTTCGCGGGCATTGGCCACTTCGCGCGCGCTGCCGGGCATGTTGGCTTCGTCGCGGCGATAGGCACAGGTGACCTTGGCCGCGCCCAGCCGCACCGCGCTGCGCACGCAGTCCATGCCGGTATCGCCGCCACCGAGCACCACCACGCGCTTGCCGTTGAGGTCGGGCAGGGCAATGGTGTCTTCCCAGCCGGCAATCGGCCGGCCCTTCGGATCATCGCCGCCAACGATGCGGCTGTTCTGCACCAGGAACGGCAGGGCCGGCAGCACGCCCTTCAGGTCCTGGCCGTCGAGGCCACCATCGGTGTAGCGGTAGGCGCCGGTGCCGACGAACACCGCGTCGTGGCTGTCCAGCAGCTGCTGCACGCTCAGGTCACGGCCGATCTCCACGCCGAGGCGGAACTGCACGCCCATGCCCTCCAGCACTTCGCGGCGGCGGTGGATCACGTCCTTGTCCAGCTTGAAGCTGGGAATGCCGAACTGCAGCAGGCCGCCGATCTGCTCATAGCGGTCGTAGACCACCGCGGCGATGCCGGCCCGCGCCAGGCGATCGGCACAGGCCAGGCCGGCGGGGCCGGCGCCAATCACCGCCACGCTGTGGCCGGTCGGCTGCACCGCAGCCAGGTCTGGACGCCACCCGCTGGCCAGCGCGGTATCGACGATGTACTTCTCCACCGCCCCGATGGTGACCGCACCGAACTCTTCCAGCGTGCAGCTGCCCTCGCACAGGCGATCCTGCGGGCAGACCCGGCCGCACACCTCCGGCAGCGGGTTGGTGCTGTGGCACAGCGTGGCCGCTTCGTGGATGCGGTTCTCCTGCACCAGCTGCAGCCACTGCGGAATGGCGTTGTGCACCGGGCACTTCCAGCTGCAGTACGGGTTGCCGCAATCCAGGCAGCGACCGGCCTGGTACTGGGCATCTTCCTTGCCGAACTTTCCGTACAGCTCGCCCCAATCGCCGGACGTGCGCAGTTCCACCGGGATGCGCTGCGGCATGGTGCGGGGCAGGTCGAGGAACTGGAAGGCGTGCTTGCGGCTCATGGCGGGCTCTGGAATGCGGGAGGGAACGTTGCCGGCCAGCGGCCGGCACAACCGGAAAACATCACGCAGCGCGGCGCAGGGTTTCGGTCAGCGACTCGATGCTGGCGGCCTTGGGTTTGACCAGCCAGAACTTGCCGATGTAATCGCGGAACTCGTCCAGGATCTGCTGCGCCCAGATGCTGCCGGTCAGTTCGCGATGGCGACCGATCAGGCGGTGCAGGTGCTGGCGGTAGTTCTCGAAGCCTTCGGCGGACACGCGATGGATGTCGATCAGCTCGTGGTTGTAGCGGTCGACGAAATCGCGGTCCACGTCCAGCACGTAGGCCAGGCCACCGGTGAAACCGGCGCCGAAGTTCAGGCCGACCTTGCCCAGCACCAGCACCACGCCATCGGTCATGTACTCGCAGCAGTGGTCACCGGCCCCTTCGATCACCGCCAGCGCGCCGGAATTGCGCACCGCGAAGCGCTCGCCGGCACGACCGGCAGCGAACAGTTCACCGCCGGTGGCACCGTACAGGCAGGTGTTGCCGATGATGGCGGTGCTGCGCGCCTCGAAGCGGGCGCCGCGCGGCGGCCGCACCACCAGGCGGCCCCCGGCCATGCCCTTGCCGACGTAGTCGTTGGCTTCGCCTTCCACTTCCAGGTGCAGGCCACCGACGTTGAACGCACCGAAGCTCTGCCCGGCACTACCGCGGAAGCGCAGTTCCAGCGGCGCTTCGGCCATGCCCTGGTTGCCATGAGCGCGCGCCACCGCACCGGCCAGGCGGGTACCGATGCTGCGGTCGGTGTTGTGGATCAGGAAGCGATGCTCGCCACCGCGCTTGTGCTCGATGGCCGGCGCCAGCAGGCCATCCATCTGCGTGGCCAGGCTGTCCGGCGATTCGTACAGGCGCTGCGCCGCGCAGTGGCTGCCTTCGTAGCGCGCATCGGCCAGCAGGCGCGACAGGTCAACGCGCACGCCGTCGCGCGGTGCGGCCTCGATCTGCCGCAGCAGGTCGGTGCGGCCTACGATTTCTTCCAGCGAACGCGCACCCAGGTACGACAGCCAGCCACGCACTTCCTCGGCCAGCAGGCGGAAGAAATTCTCCACGCGCTCGGGCTGGCCCGTGAAGTGGTTCTCGCGCAGGCGCTCGTCCTGGGTGGCCACGCCGGTGGCGCAGTTGTTGAGGTGGCAGATGCGCAGGTACTTGCAGCCCAGCACGATCATCGGCGCGGTGCCGAAGCCGAAGCTGTCCGCGCCCAGCAGCGCGGCCTTGACTACGTCCAGGCCGGTCTTCAGGCCGCCGTCGGTCTGCAGCAGGGTGCGCCCGCGCAGATCGTTGGCCAGCAGCGCCTGGTGCGCTTCGGCCACGCCCAGTTCCCACGGCACGCCGGCATAACGGATCGAGCTGACCGGCGAGGCGCCGGTGCCGCCGTCATGGCCGGAAATGGTGATCAGGTCCGCACCGGCCTTGACCACGCCGGCGGCAATCGTGCCGACGCCGGCATGGCTGACCAGCTTCACCGACACCAGCGCGGTCGGGTTGACCTGCTTGAGGTCGTAGATCAGCTGCGCCAGGTCTTCGATCGAATAGATGTCGTGGTGCGGCGGCGGCGAGATCAGGCCGATGCCTGGACGCGCGTAGCGCAGCCGCGCGATCAGCTCGTTGACCTTGTGCCCAGGTAGCTGGCCGCCTTCGCCGGGCTTGGCGCCCTGCGCGACCTTGATCTGCAGCACTTCGGCGTTGACCAGGTATTCGGCAGTGACGCCGAAGCGGCCCGAGGCCACCTGCTTGATCTTGCTGCGCCGCGCGGTGCCATAGCGTGCGGGATCTTCGCCGCCTTCGCCGGAATTGCTGCGACCACCGAGGCGATTCATCGCAATCGCCAGCGCCTCGTGTGCCTCAGGGGACAGTGCACCCAGGCTGATCGCCGCGGTATCGAAGCGCGGGAACAGCTCGCTGGCCGGTGCCACGTCATCGAGTGGTGTCGGCGCAGCGGCCGGCACCAGTTCCAGCAGGTCGCGCAGTGCCGACGGCGGACGCGCGTGCACGGCATCGCAGTACTGCTGCCAGGCACGCGGATCGCCGCTGCGCGCCGCGCGCTGCAGGGTGGTCACCACGTCCGGGTTGTACATGTGGTACTCGCCGCCGTGCACGTACTTCAGCAGGCCGCCGACATTCACGTCCTGCTGCGCATCCCAGGCCTGCGCGCACAGCTCGCGTGCGTCGGCATCCAGGCGCGCGAAACCGGCACCACCGATGCGCGAAGCGGTATCCGGGAAGCACAGGTCCACGACTTCCGGTTCCAGGCCGATGATCTCGAACAGCTGCGCGCCGCGGTAGCTGGCCACGGTACAGATGCCCATCTTCGAGATGATCTTCGACAGGCCCTTGTAGACGCCCTTGCGGTAGCGGCGGCCGATCTGCGACTGCTCACCGCCCTTGCTGAGCTTGAGGATGCCGCGTCGGCCCAGGTCGAACAGGGTCTGGTAGGCCAGGTACGGGTACACCGCGGTAGCGCCGAAGCCGAGCAGGCAGGCCATGTGGTGCGGGTCGCGCGCGGTGCCGGTCTCGACGATGAGATTCACGTCGCAGCGCAGGCCCAGCCGCGAGAGGTGGTGGTGGATGGCGCTGGTGGCGAGCAGGGCATGCACCATCGGCCGCCCGGCCACCGGGTAGCGGTCGGACAGCAGCAGCATCACCATACCCTCGCGCGCGGCCTGTTCGGCCTCGGCACAGATGCGCTCGATGCCGGCGCGCAGGCCCTCGTCTTCGCTGTAGGACAGGTCCAGCAGGCGGTTGGCCTGCACGTACTGGTCCATCTTCAGCAGCTGGCGCAGCTTGCGCTGGCTCAGTACCGGCGAGTTGAGGATGACGTGGTTCACCGTCTCCGGGCCGGCGTGGAAGATGTTGGTCTCCCTGCCGAGCTGGGTGGACAGCGACATCGCGCAGTCTTCGCGCAGCGGATCGATCGGCGGGTTGGTGACCTGCGCGAACGCCTGGCGGAAGTAGTCATAGAGCGGACGGCTGCGCTGGCTCAGCACCGCCATCGGCGTGTCGTCGCCCATCGAGCCAGTGGCTTCCTGCTCGGTCTCGGCCAGCGGCCGCAGCACCTGTTCCACTTCCTCGCTGCTGAGCTGGTAGAGCTTGTGGTAGCTGCGCAGCGTGCCTTCGTCGAAGGGTTCCTCCACCAGCGAGGGATCGATCAGTTCGGTCTGCAGGTAGGTCACGCCCTGCTGCAGCCATTGCTTGTACGGCGCGCGACCGCGGTTGATGCGATCCACCGCATCGGAGTCGAGCAGGTCACCGCGCTTGAGATCGATGGCCACCATTTCGCCGGGGCCGAGCTTGCCCTTGCGCACCACGCGCTCGGTCGGCACTTCCCACACACCCGCTTCGGAGGCAACCAGGAAGTGGCGGTCGGCGGTCAGCATCCAGCGCGCCGGGCGCAGCCCGTTGCGGTCGAGGGTACATACGGCGTAGCGGCTGTCGCAGGCGACGATGCCGGCCGGGCCATCCCACGGCTCGCTGTTGAGCCCATGGAACTCGTAGAAGGCGGCCAGGTCCGGATCCTTGAATTCGAGCGACTGGGTGGCCGGCGGCACCAGGATGCGCAGCGCCTGGATCAGCTCCATGCCACCGGCCACCATCAGTTCCAGCATGTTGTCCAGGCTCTGCGAGTCAGAGCCGTGCATGGAGATGACGGGGTCGAATTCACCGATATCGAAGCGCGGCGTCTTCCACACCTTGCTGCGCGCCTGCGCCCAGCGCCGGTTGCCTTCGATGGTGTTGATCTCGCCATTGTGGGCGAGCATGCGGAACGGGTGCGCCAGCGGCCAGCGCGGCAGCGTGTTGGTGGAGAAGCGCTGGTGGAACACGATCGCGCTGGAGGCCAGCTCGCGGCGCTGCAGGTCCGGGAAGAAGCGGCTGAGCTTGTCCGGCAGCACCATGCCCTTGTAGCTGATCGCATCCGGGGTGAGGGTGGTGACGTAGAAGTCGGCGTGTTCGCGCAGCTGCTGTTCGCTGCGGCGACGGGCCAGGAACAGCGCCAGCGCGAAGCCGGCATCGTCCTGGCCGATGCCGGCGTCGACGAACACCTGCTCGATGCGCGGCAGCGTGTCGCGCGCCAGCTGGCCGCAGACGCTGTCATCGGTGGGCACCTCGCGCCAGCCGGCGACCTTGCAGCCGACCGCTTCCACCTGCGCCTGCAGCTGCGCGCGGCAGGCCTGCGCCGCGTCGGCGTCGTGTGGCAGGAACACCAGGCCGGCGGCGAAACGCGCAGCGACCGCGATGCCGGCTTCGCTGGCCAGCAGTTTCAGGAACGCATCGGGGCGGCGCAGCAGCAGGCCGCAGCCATCGCCGGTCAGGCCATCTGCGGCGACACCGCCACGGTGGGTCATGCGCGAAAGCGCGGCGATGGCGGTATCAACCAACAGGCGCGATGGTTGATCGTCGAGCTGGGCGACCATGCCAAATCCACAGGCATCGCGCTCGGAGCGCGGGTCGTAAAGCCCTTGGCGGTTGCGGGGGGCCATCTCTACCTCGATGCGGAATGAATTGAACGGGGACACTCAAGCCCGCTCAATCCCTGGAGCGCATCGTGAGGCCACCGGATGCCTCGACTAGATCACAGGTTGCTGCAACGCCGCAATACACGGTTGCAGGTGCAACAGAACGCGCCGGCAACCCAGTGCCGGCGCGGGGCCGGACTCAGCCGCAGCGCGCGCCGCTGACGGCGCCCTTGGCGTCCACTTCGATGTTCAGGCGGTCGCCGAGGAACTCCATCGTGGCCACGTCGTTGGGCTTGAGCACGCGCACCTGGTTGGCGCCGGCATCTTCCTGCGCCTGCTTGCCCAGCGCGTCGGTATAGGTCTGGCCGACCAGGCTCTGCACCTGGCTGGCATCGCAGGTGCCGACCGGCGGAGCCTCGGTGGCCTTGCCGGCTTCGTCGGCCGGCGCCTTGGCGGCTTCGGCGGCCTGCTGGGCGTGGGCCGTGGCCGAATCCTGTTCATCCAGCGCCGGTGCCTGGCAGGCGGTCAGCGCCAGCACGGCCGGCAGCAACAGGGCGGAGAGCGAACGGGCGCGAATCGGGAACGACATCATGACTCCGGAAGGGGTTGTGAAGACCCGAGCATAGCGGCGAACCGGCCCTCACGTGTTTGTCTTGTGTTATCGACAGGATCGCGGCATGGCGACGGCGACACTACCGACATGCCTACCCCCTCCACCCCCGAACGACAGGCCGCGCGCGCGGCCGGCCTGCGCTATGTCGATGACACCCAGCCGGGCATCAGCCGGCGCCGCGCCGGCAAGGGTTTCAGCTACCGCGATGCCGATGGTCACGCGATACGCGACGCCACCACCCTGCAACGCATCCGTGCGCTGGCGATTCCGCCGGCGTATACCGCCGTATGGATCTGCGCCCACGCCAACGGCCACCTGCAGGCCACCGGCCGCGATGCACGCGGACGCAAGCAGTACCGCTACCACGCCGACTGGGCCAAGGAGCGCGACGCCGGCAAGTTCGACCGCATCATCGCCTTTGGCGAGGCCTTGCCCACGCTGCGGCGGCGGTTGTCGCGGGATCTCAAGCGACCTGGGTTTCCGCAGGAAAAGGTGCTGGCCATGGTGGTGGCGCTGTTGGCGGACACCCTGGTGCGGGTCGGCAATGAAACCTATGCACAACAGAACCGTTCGTTCGGACTGACCACGCTGCGCAACCGCCATCTGGAGCTGCTGCGCGGCGGCCGGGTGCGCATGCGCTTCCGCGGCAAGTCCGGGCAGCTGCAGGAGGTGACCGTGGGCGACCGCAGGCTGGGGCTGCTGGTGCGGCGCCTGCAGCAGCTGCCGGGGCAGGCGCTGTTCCAGTACCGCGATGATGACGGTGCGCTGCAGCCGGTGGATTCCGGCGCGGTGAACGACTACCTGCGCGAGGCGATGGGCGAGGACTTCACTGCCAAGGATTTCCGCACCTGGGGTGGCACGGTGGCGGCGGTGCAGGCGTTTGCCGCCACCGAACTGCCGGAACCGGCCAGTCAGCGCGCGCTGGCGCAGGCGCAGCGCGCGGTGGTGTGCGAAGTGGCATCGCTGCTGGGCAATACCCCGGCGGTGTGCCGCAAGGCCTACATCGACCCGTGCGTGTTCGCCGGCTGGGAGCGCGGTGAACTGGCGAAGCTGGCCGGCCTGCGTGGGCCGCGCCAATGGGAACAGGCCACCCTGCGCGTGCTGCGCAGGGCGCGCAGGCTCAGCCGCAGTAGATCGCGGTGATGTTGTTGGTGCGGCCCTTTTCGATGGTCAGGCGGTCGCCGCCTTCGCTGGCCGGCGGTACCCGCGGACCGTCATGGCGCAGCACCCGCACATGCAGGCTGTCGCTGTCCACGCGTGCGCGGGCCACGGTGGCGTCCGAAGCGGCCAAGCCCAGTGCGCCGCGCACCATGTCGCTGTGGCACTGTCCGGAAATCACGCCGTCGATCGGCTGCACCTGGGCCATCGGTGTGCTGCTGCAGGCGGCGAGGGCGAAGCAGACGGCGGTGGTGGCGATGGCATGTTTCATGGTGGCGTTCCTTGTGTGGTTGCGTGCAGCGTGCGACGTCGCACGTGGTGGCGGAATGAATACCGTGCACATCGTGGACACGGTGCGCTCACTGCCGCCAACAGCATAGGTGGAGACACTGCAGGCGCGGCGGATGCCGCCCCGGGTAGTGCCGGCCGCTGGCCGGCAACCCCATTCCCCCCGAGGAGACCTGCATGGCCACCGCCAAGAAGACCCCCGCCCGCCGCAAGGCAACGCCGAAGGTGCGCAAAGGCAGCACCGCAACCAAGACCGTCGCCGACCCCGATCGCCCACGGGTGGTGAAGACCGCAACCCGCAAGGCGGCCGCCAGCGATCCGCGGGCAGCGCGCGTCGCGGCCCGGCAGCGGCGCCTGCAGGACCAGGAGAAGGCCAAGGACGCCCGCGCGGCCAAGAAGGCAACCAAGAAGGCAACAAAGAAGACCGCGACCCAGGCAGGCGCACGCCGTCAGCCGGAGGCGATGCCGGCGCAGCAGCTGGCCAAGCCTGGGCATGAACACGAACTGGAGCTGGCGCCGCGTTTCCTTGCACCGGACTACGCCGGCAGCGGCAAGCTGCAGGGCATGCGCGCGATCATCACCGGTGGCGATTCTGGTATCGGCCGTGCGGTGGCAGTACTGTTCGCACGCGAAGGCGCCGATGTGGCGGTACTGCATTTGGACGAGGCCGAGGACGCGGACATCACCCGCCAGCACGTGGAGCGCGAAGGCGGTCGCTGCGTGGTGATCGCCGGTGACGTGCGCGATCCGCGCTTCTGCAACAAGGCGGTCAAGCAGGTGGCCAAGGCGTTCGGCGGCATCGACATCCTGGTCAACAACGCCGCGTTCCAGCTGCATTGCGAGCGGCTGGAAGACCTGGAAGACGCGCATCTGCAGGAAACCCTGCAGACCAACATCGGCGGTTACATCCAGATGGCGCGCGCGGTGCTGCCGCACCTGGGCGAGGGTGCCAGCATCATCAACACAGGATCGGAAACGGGAATCTTCGGCAGCAAGGCGCTGATCGACTACTCGGCCACCAAGGGCGCGATCCATGCGTTCACCAAGGCGCTGGCCAGCCAGCTGCTGCCACGTGGCATCCGGGTCAACTGCGTGGCGCCGGGGCCGGTGTGGACGCCGTTGAACCCCGCCGACAAGCAGGCCGAAGATGTTGCGGAGTTCGGCAAGGACAGTGACATGGGGCGGCCCGCACAACCCGAAGAACTGTCGCCCGCCTATGTGTTCCTGGCTTCGCCGGTCTGTGCCAGTTACATCAGCGGGGTGATCCTGCCGGTGATGGGCGGGCCGCACGGCTGACGCACCGATTCTGCCGGAAATGGCCGTCGGCGCGGCCGATGCTCCGGTAGTGCCGGCCGCTGGCCGGCAGCCTCAGGGCACGGTCACCGCAGGCGCATAGAGATCGGCAATGCGCGGAATGAACTGCTGTGGATTGGCACCGACCAGATTGGTCAGCACCACCACCGCCACGCCGCGGTCGGGGTAGACGATGAAGGCCGATCGCGCGCCACCGATGCCGGCCACCTGCAGGTCGGGCGATGCGCGCAGCACCGGCCAGCCGCCCGCCCATGGGCCGGCACGGCCATCGGTGAGGCGCTCTGCGGTCCACATCCTCTTCCGAGGTGCATCCTGAAGCAGGCGCCCGTCGGTCAACGCGACCAGCCAGCGTGCGGTGTCATCGGCGGTGGTGAGGATGCCACCACCGGCCCACAGTGAAGGCGGAATGTCGTAGAACCAGTGCGGCAGGCGCGGCGGTGCATCGGCTGCGTCGGTGGCACGCGGGGCCAGGCTGTACATCGTCGCCACATCCGGGATCAGGTCGTAGCTGTCGCCGAAGGTGGTGCGCGCCATGCGCGCGCTGCTGAACTGGCGGGTGGCGAGGAAGCGTTCGTAGGGCATGCCGGATTGCTGCGCGATGATCCGTGCCAGCAGTACGTAGTTGGTCTGGTTGTAGGCGAAGCGCTGCCCGGGTACGGCTTCGACCGGCCGCGCAGTGACGGCTGTCCACGCCTGCGCTTCGGAGCCACCGCCCAACAGCCCATTCGCATCAAGGATGTCCGGAAGGCCTGAGGTATGCGCAAGCAACTGGCGTACGCGTACGTCTCGCCACGCTGCCGGAAGATCATCCAGGTAACGCGAGGTCGGCGCGTCCAGATCCAGCTGCCCCTGCTGGGCCAGCTGCGCGGCAGCCACGCCGGTAAACGCCTTGGTGGCCGAATTGAGCGGAAAGCGGGTGTCGTGCGAGGCGAGCACACCGTTCTCGACATTGGCCAGACCGTAGGCCTCGGACAACACGATCTGCCCGTCTTTGATCACCGCGACCTGCAGCCCGGGAATGCGCTGCTCCAGCATGATCTGGCGGATCAGGCGGCGGGTCTGCTCGTTGGCCTGGTCCTGGCTGGCGGAGATGGCGGCGAAGGGCAGGGCAGTGATGAGCATGAGCACGACTCGAAGCGTTGGGCGGAACATGCGGGATTCCGGCGGGGCGTCGAGGATCGGATGCAGCGGGTGCGCAAAAGGTTTAAGCAGTACCTGCGCTGCGAGGCAGGTACTGGTTGTGCGCGCGGGACGTGCCTGCTGCGGCTAGCGGATCCGGGAAGGAGACCTTCCGAACTGCCGCTTGAACGCGGCACTGAAGCTGCTGGTATGGGCGTACCCGGCCACGCTGGCCGCCACGTCCACTGACACCCGTCGTTGCAGCAGGGCATCGTGCGCCCGTTGCAGGCGCAGTGCACGCAGCCAGGCGGCGATGCTGCTGCCGTGCAGCTGCTGGAAGGTGCTTTGCAGGTCGACGGCGTTGGTCCCCAGCCTGCGCGCCATCTGGTTGATGGTCAGGCCATCGGCTTCGCCGCTCTGCAGCCACTGTTGCAACTGGTCCACGCAACGCCGCAGATGTGCGCTGGGGGCAGGCGCCTCGCGTTCGGCGATCACGGATCGAACCACGCTGGCCGCGACTTCCAGCGCAAAGCTCTCGCGTTGCAGGTTGGCCAGCAGAGGCGGCTCCGCCGTTTCCGCCCCGAACAACGCTGCGGCCCGCCGCAGCAGTGGCGCTGGCGGTTGCCACGCCTGGTTGCGTGCGTGGCTCAGTCGCAGGCGGGTGAGTCCGGCCGACGCAATACCATCGAGCTGGCGCGACAACCAGTCCCGGCCGAGGTGCAGGCTGACCTTGGTTTCCTCGCGACCCGCCTGCCAATGGCGCTGGAACGCTTCCTCCTCACGAAGGTGGACCAGCATCGCCGGGCTCCCGGTCCGCCGGCTGTCCATCTGCAGGCGCTGGTTGGCGATGACCACTTCGGCCTGCCCCTGCAGCAGGAAGCTGGCGGTGAGGCCCGCAGGCAGGCAGTTCTGGCTGCGGCCGCCGACCATGTCCTGGCTGCGGCTGAGGTAGAGCACCAGGCCGCTGTCCATCGACTGCACCTGCTGCCAGCCGGCCAGCACCGGCAGCGCATCGGGGAGGCCCGATTCAAAGTCGACCCGGCCGCCCAGCGCGTGGGCGGCGCTCATCAGTTCGGCGCAGGAATAGACCTGCATGCAAGGCACCCGCGAATGCTGTCGTGCCTAAATTTTCTTTCGTCGCGCCTAAACTTTCAATGGTATTGCAAATTATTCTCATTTGCGGGGGCTCGCTGCCCCTTTCCCCTGTTCAGCAAGAAGGTCGATGGCGATGGGTCTGGTGATCAACGAGGCGGTGGTGCTGCGTGCCGTCTTCCATGGCGCGGTGGATGCGCACCAGATCCGGTACTGGCTGGACCGCGTGCAGGCGCTGATCGATGCCCACCGCCCCTTCTACTTCGTTGCCAGCACCGCGCCCGGTGCCACCTTCTGCGACGATTACCGTGCCCTGCAGGCGGTCTGGTACAAGCAGTACAAGGCCGCCTTCCGGCAGTACTGCCGGGGCCTGGTGCGCATCGCCAGCGATGCCGCCGAGCAGCAACGGCTGGACACCCCGGCGCTGCACGCGGCCTGGGCCGTGCCGTACTTCGTCACCGCCGATGCCGGCGCGGGCATGCGCTGGATTGGCGAGCACCTGGAGCAGGCCGATGCGCACTGAGCGCACCGCTGCTTCGCCATTCGGCCTGGGTGTGATCGTCGCGCTGTACATGGCACATGCCTTGCCCCTGTATTTCTACAACGTGGCGGTACCGGCCATCCTGCGCAGCCAGGGCGTGGATCTGCGCTGGATCGGCATGTTGTCGCTGCTGTACCTGCCGTGGGCGCTGAAGTTCCTGTGGGCGCCGCTGGTCGACCGCTGGCACCTGCCCGCCCTCGGCCGCCGCCGCAGCTGGCTGTGGCTGACGCAACTGTTGCTGCTGGCCGGGATCCTGGTGCTGGCGTTCACCGGCCTGGATCATGGCCTGGTCGTGTTCGTGCTGGTCGGCATGTGGATCTCGACCATTGCCGCCACCCAGGACATCGCCATCGACGGCTATACCGTGGAGGCGCTGGCGCCGGCCGAGCACCGGCTGGGCAGCATGGCGCAGAGCGTGGGCGTGGCCCTGGGCAGCATGATCGGTGGCGCCGGTGTGCTGTGGCTGTATGAAACCCGCGGCTGGAGCGTGGCCCTGCTGAGCCTGGCGGCAATGAGCGCACTGACCCTGCTGGCAGTGCAGCAGATCAACGAAACGCCGGCCAGGCCCGACGCGCCGCAGCCGAGCATCCTGCGTGCGCTGCGTCGTCGCGAACTGCGCTGGGCGCTGCTGCTGATCGTGCTGTATCGGTTGGTGGAAGCACCCGCAATGGCGATGATCAATCCGCTGCTGGTCGACCAGCAGTTCAGCCTGACCGAGATCGGGCTGCTGATCTCGGTGGGTGGTGCCGGTACCGGCATGCTGGCTGCGGTGGCCGCCGCCTGGTTGCTCAAGCAGCGCCGGGCCGAGCAGTTGCTGATGCACGCTGGCTGGTGGCGCACCGTGTTGTATGTACTGCTGGCGTTGATGCTTTACAGCGGTGCGATGGCGACGTCACGGTGGGGCCTGGGCGCGCTGGTGATCGCGCTGCTGGCGCTGCGCTATGTGGCGATGACCAGCCTGTATGCCCTGTTCATGCGGGTCAGTTCGCGTGCCCAGGCCGGCACTGATTTCACCCTGCTCGTGTGCTTCGAACTGCTGGTCAATTTCATCGGCGGCGCGTTGTCTGGCTTCCTCGCCAAGGGCCTGGGCTACCCCATCTACTACATCGCGCTGGCGGCAGTTTCGGCGCTCGGGTTGCTGCTGTGCCGGCCGCTGATGCGCCGCTTCGCAGCGCCTATCGATTCCCCCTGATACGCAACGAGGACACCATGCGGCAGACCGCAGCAACCCTTCCGCTGGCGATGCTGGCGTTGGCCATCAGTGGCCAGCTGGCGGCGCAGAATACGTCCGCTACGGCTGGCACCCGGCAACTGGATGCGGTGAGTGTCACCGCCGTGCGAGGCGCACGCAGCGTAGCCGAGATCGCCGGCACCGTGTATGCCATCGAGCGCGAGCAGATTGCCCAGCAGATCACCGCCGGGCGCAGCACCGCCGACATCCTCGGCCAGCTGGTGCCGTCGCTGGCGCCGGCCAGCGGGACCACCAGCAACTACGGCATGACCATGCGGGGCCGCAGCGTGCAGGTGATGATCGATGGCGTGCCGTTGACCGGCGCACGCGATGGGTCGCGCCAGCTCAACAGCATCTCGCCGACCATGATCGAGCGCATCGAGGTGATCTCCGGCGCCACCGCGCTGTATGGCGCCGGTGCCAGTGGCGGCATCATCAACATCATCACCCTGCAGCCCGGCGATCAGCCGGTCCAGCTGGCAAGCCAGTTCGGCCTGCGCAGTCCCTCGCATCTGTCCAGTGACACGCTGGCCTGGAACGCAGCGCAGACCATGACCGTGCGCGGCGATCAGTTCAGTGGCGCGTTCGGCTTCGCCTATGGCCGGCAGGGCGCATCGCTGGATGCGCATGGCCGCCGTATCGGTCCGGAGATCGCGCAGACCGATCGGCAGGACACCGAGACCCGCGAACTCAATGCGCGCTTTGACTGGACCCCGACGGACAGCCAGCAGTTGAGCGTGGGCGTGCGCTGGTTCGACGATCAGCAGGACAGTGATCATGGCCCCGACTATGGCCCGCGCCTGGCTGCGCTGTTCAACCCTGCATTCACGCCCAGCCACCAGGCGCTGCCCGGCCTGCAGCTGGAGGCGCAGCCACGTACCCGGCACCAGGGAGTGAATGCGCAGTACCGCAACCGCGATGTACTGGGCGGGCAGGAACTGAGCGTGGAAGCCTATTACCGCAACGAGCAGGGGCGCTGGTTCCCGTCGGTGTCGACGCTGGTGCACCCGGCACTGCGCGGTGGCTTCGCCTATGTGGCGATGCAGTCCAACACCGATATCGATGTGTGGGGCCTGCGCACAGCGCTGCACAAGGGTTTCGACGTGGCGGGCCGCAGCCTGCAGCTGTCGTACGGCGTGGACCACGAGCGCGAGCAGGACAGCCAGCGCGGGCAGATGTATGACATCAACCGCTTCATCGCCAGCAACGGTCTCGACTACCAGCCCACCGCGCAGTACGCGATGGGGCCGGACGTGCGCGTGGATACCACCGGCCTGTTCCTGCAGGCCGACCATTCGCTGAGTGAGCGCTTCAGCGTGCAGGCCGGCGTGCGCCACCATATCCTGCGCAACCGCGTAGAAGACTCGCTTCCCTACACCGAAGCGATCACCGCCGATGCCGTTGCCGGGTATCAGCCGCACCTGCTGCGGGGCGGCCGCGTGCGCCACTCGCAGACCCTGTTCAATGCCGGCGTGGTGTACCGGCTGGATGCATCCCAACAGCTGTTCGCCAACGTCTCGCAGGGCTTCAGCCTGCCGGACACCCAGCGCATGCTGCGCGATGTACCGGCAAGCTTCGTCATCGACAGCCGCAACGTCGGCCCGATCAAGGTCGACAGCTATGAGCTGGGCTGGCGCCGCAGCGATGCATCGCTGCAGAGCGCGGTGACCGCGTTCTACAACCGCTCGGACAAGACCGTGCAGTTCAACCGCGACTACAGCGTGTCGGTGGCCGACACCGATGAGCGCGTGTGGGGCGTGGAGGCCAACCTGCGCTACACACCGACGGCGCAGCTGGAGCTGGGCGCAAGCCTTGCCAGCACCCGGGGCCAGTACCGCGATGCTGCCGGACGTTGGCGTGAGCTCAATGCGTTCCGCGTTTCACCCTTGAAGGCGGGTGTGCATGGGCAGTGGCGCTTCGCCAATGACAGCCTGCTGCGCTTGCAGGGACAAGTGGTGGGCGGCACCGATCGTGCCTGGCGCGATGCGCCACTCGCAGCGATCAGTCCCAGCATCCGCGCTACCCCGGCGGCGAAGATCCACGGCTATGCGGTATTCGACCTGATCGGCGAGCTGCCGCTGGCAGGCGGCCGCTTCAGTGTCGGCATCTACAACCTGGCCGATCGTGACTACCGCACAGTCTATGGCCAGCAGGCCGAGGCGACCTACGGGAAGATGTCCAGCCTGCCGGCGGCAGGGCGGACCTTCTCGATCGGGTATCGGGTGGAGTACTGAGCCGGGCGGCGTCCCCCTACCGTTCGTCGGCCCATGACTTCCGGGGGGTTGACTACAGTTGTCGTCAAGCTGACAGTGACGACACGTGTAGTCAAGGGAGTGGTGTCATGCGTGGCAAGACCATCGGGGACCAGGAACTGGCCCTGCTGCAGTACATCGATGAACATGCGCCGGCCAGCGTCGGCGAGGTCGCCAGCGGCTACGGCGAGGCCCGTGGCCTGGCCCGCTCCACCGTGCTGACGATGATGGAGCGGCTGCGGGCGAAGGGGTATCTTCAGCGCCAGCAGCAGGATGGCGTCTACCGCTACCAGGCCACGCGTGGCCCGGAGAGCGTGCTGCAGGGCGCGGTGGCGCAGTTCGTCGACAACACCCTGCAGGGCTCGGTGTCGCCGTTCGTGGCCTACCTGTCGCAGCGCCAGCAGGTCAGCGACAACGAGCTGGCCGAGCTGGAAGCGCTGGTCGCCCAGCTCCAATCGCGCCGCCACGAGGGCTGAGCCATGGACACCACGATGCTGATCCCGATGTTGGAACGGCTGGGCTGGACCAGCCTGCAGACCGTGCTGCTGGTGGCCCTGGTGTACGGCGTATGCCGCGCGCTGCCGTCGCTGTCGGCGGCCACTCGCTGCCGCCTGTGGTGGCTGGTGTCGCTGCAGGCCGTGCTCGGCCTGTTCTGGAGCCAGCCGCTGCAGCTGGCCTGGCTGCCGGCCCCGCAGGCGGCGGCGATGAGCGCGACCGATGTGGCCGCCGAGATGGTCTACCCGCTGGCCCCGGAAGCTTCGGCACAGCTGTTGGCTGCAATGCCGATGCCGGCCGCAGACGTACCGGCGGTGGCGTGGTGGGCTGTCGTGCTGGCCGCGCTGTGGATGTCCGGCGTGGTGTTGATGGTGCTGCGTACCTTCGGTGAGTGGCGCCGCTGCCGTGCGCTGCTGGCAGCGGCCTATCCCTGCGAGGACCAAGCACTGGTGCAGGCCCTGCAGCTGGCTTCGGATGCGCACGGCGTGCGCCCGGCACCGCGGCTGTGGATGAGCGCGCAGGTGGACGCACCGCAGCTGGTCGGTCCGTTCCGCCCGGTGCTGCTGCTGCCGGCTGGCGATAACGCCCTGCAGGGTGATGCGCTGGACCTGGCACTGACCCATGAACTGCAGCACCTGCAGCGGCGTGACCTGCAGTGGGGCCTGCTGCCCGCACTGGCCCAGCACCTGTTCTTCTTCCACCCACTGCTGCGCCTGTCGGTGCGCGAATACGCACAGGCCCGCGAAGAAGCGGTGGACGCAGCGGTGGTCGGCCAGCATGGTGCGAGCCGCCAGGCCTATGGCCGCCTGCTGCTGCAGCTGGGCGTGGCACCGCAGCCGCACCTGGGCGTGGCCAGCGCCGCACCGAGCACCACCAGTCTCAAGCGTCGCCTGCTTTCGCTGCAGCCGCGCCGGGCCTGCCCGCGCATCCTGGCGATGGCGCTGACCGCCGCCGTGGTGCTGGTGGGCGTGGCGCCGATGCGGCTGGTCGCAGCGCCGGTGCCGCCGGCTCCGCCCGCGCCTCCTGCGGCGCCGAAGGCCGTGGTGCCGCCGCCGCCGAAGGCGCCGCCCGCACCGCCTTCGGCCGCGCGCGTTCCGGCCGTGCCGGTGGCGCCCGCGCCGCCCGCCGAGCCGGCTGACGTCGAGGCGTTGTCAGGTCCGGACGATGCGGATGTGGCGGTCGACGTGGATGCGGATGTCGACGTCGATACCGGCATGCACAGTCAACATTCGACCTCCCGCACTACCTCCATCACCACCTACGGCCGCCTGGACCTGAGCAAATCGCCGCCGGAGGCCTTCGTGCTGGTCGATGGCGATTCGACCTTCGCCAATGGCGGCATGGACGACGTGACGGTCGCCCGCAGGCAGCTCGGCAAGGGCCCGGCGCTGTGGTTCCGCCAGGGCGACAAGCGCTATGTGGTACGCGACCCGATGCTGATCCAGACCCTGCAGCGCGCCTACAGCGGCGCCGCAGACCTCGGTCGCCAGCAGAGCGAACTGGGCCGCCAGCAGAGTGCGCTGGGTCGCGAGCAGGGCGAACTCGGCAGGCAGATGGGTGAGATGGGCCGCCTGCAGGGCGAGGAGTCACGCCGCCTTGCGCTGGCCGCCGCTGAGGTAGCGCGTAGCGCGATGGCTGCCCACGACATCAATCGTGAGGCCGCCGCAGAAGCAGCGAAGGCGGCGCGTGGTGCGACCAGCGATATGGCCGTTGCAAGTGAGGCTGCACGCGAGGCCGCCGCTGAGGCACGTCGTGCAATGCAGGAAGCCCGCAGCGAGGCCGCGCAATCCGGCCGCACACGTGACATGCAGCGCCTGGCCAGCCAGCAGTCTGAACTGGCCAGCCGACAGGCGGCACTGGGCAGCCAACAGGCCGCGTTGGGCGAGCGCCAGGCACGCGTGCATGCGCAGGCATCGCAGCAGGCACAGCAGGTGATCGCGCGCGCACTGGCCAGCGGCAAGGCCGAGCGACTCTGAGCGGTAGTGCCGGCCGCTGGCCGGCACCCCCCTGGGAACATCAACCGCAGCTGGCGCGCTCGATCCGGTTCTGCGCATCCACCTGCACGGTCACGCGGTCCTGGCGGAAGTCCATGGTCACCGCCATGCCCGGCTTGACCACCCGTGCACCGCGCGCGCCGCTGTCAGCCACCAGTTTCTTGATCGTGGCTTCGTCGGCGGTCTTGCCGGTGAAGGCATCCAGTGCCTCCGGCCTGCATTCGTGCGCGGCATCGGCCACGGGCGCTGGCGCGGGATCGTGGGTGGTGCTGCTGCCGGCGTGACTGCAGGCGGCCAAGGGCAGGATGGCGAGCAGGACCAGGGGATTGAGGCGCATCGTCGGGCTCCAGGCATGGATGGTGGCGGCAGTGTCACCGCTGCCACCGTCAGGCTGCGTCAACGCCTACTGCCCGACCAGCGCCAGGGTTTCGCGCTCACGTTGTTCTTCCCGTACCAGCCGCTGCAGCAGCAGGGCCAGGGTCACCACGTCCTGGTGGTTGTGGTCGGCCACCCGGCGCAGGTTCACCGCGTCGCCGCCGCGCAGGAAGCGCAGCCATGCGCCCGGCGCTTCAGAACCGGGCAGGTCGTCCTCGCGCACCACGCGCAGCAGCTGGCGTTCGATGGTGGACAGCTTGCAGTTCTCCCACGTGCCCCGATAGCGGCGGCGGGTCGGATAGAGCAGGTCGACGTGATCCAACGCGCTGATCGGGCAGCGCTGGCGGGCCAGCCGGTAGCGCGCCTTCAGCAGCGGCGCATCGTAGCTGCGGCCGTTGTAGCTGCAGAACACGGTGGACGGCTGCAGCCAGCGGGCGAAGGTGGCCAGCATCGCGTCCTCGGCGGCCATCGTCGCCATCAGCAGCTGGCGGATGCGCAGGCCTTCGCCGCGTTGCGGGCACACATGCCAGTCGGCGGCCCCGATCATGAAGGCGCGGGTGCCGGTGCCGCCGGCCAGGCCGGTGGTCTCGGTATCGAAGAACAGCAGGTCGCGTGCGGCCACGTGCTCGCCATCGCGGCGGGCGAAGTCCAGCGACAGTGGCTGCGCGGGAATCGCCTGCGGCTGCAGCGATTCGATCAGGAACAAGCCCGGTGCGATCTCCTCGCCGGGCAGCTGCCGATCCTGCGCGCTGGCCCGTGCAGGTGCACCGCCGGCGCGCGTGCGCAGGCCGAGCAGGCGATGCAGGCTGCCTACCTCTGGTCGGCGCAGTGGTGCCGGTGCAGCAACGGGCGCCGCTGCGCCAGTCGGCTTGTGGCGGATTTCCTGTTCGACCCAGGCGAACACCGAGCGCTCGGCCGGTGGTTGCCGTGCATCGTTGGCGGCCACGGGTGCGGGGGGCGCAGGCGTTGCATCCGGCGCCGCCGGCGTGGCCGCTTTCGGGTCGCCGGCCTGCCTGCGCAGCAGGCGTAGCTTGTCCAGGCTCAGGCTCACGGTGCCAGCAGCTCCATCGGATCGCGCACGGTCACCACCACGTCGGGCACATGCTGGCAGGCCTCGGCGTCGAACAGGTCGAGCACGCGCAGCGCCAGCGCGCGCGGCGAGGTGTCATCCTCTTCCTGCGCGGCCAGCACCGGGCCCACGCAGGCCGGGCAGCCGGCCTTGCAGTCGCAGCGCTGCACCAGTTCGCGCGCGCGCTGCACCAGCTCGGCCTGGCGCTGCCACAGCGGTTCGCTCAGGCCGACGCCGCCGGGGAAGTTGTCGTACAGATACACGGTGGGTACGAACTCCTGCAGCAGTTCCACCACACCAGGATCACCTTCGCTGCCGCGCAGCTGGCCGCGGCCGCTCTGGTCGGCGATCGCGAACCAGGAACCATCGCCGTTGCCGACCGACTTCTGCAGGTCACGCGCATCGGCCATCACCGCTACGGTGGCGACGATGTGCAGCGCATACGCGGCGCCGAGGAAGCCATCCAGCGCATCCTGCTTGCTGGCGAACGCGCGCAGCAGCAGCGCCTGCGGCAGCTGCCACCATACCGCAGTGGTGTGCAGTTCCTGGTCGGGCAGGTTCACCGGCCCGTAGCCGATGTTCTCGTGGGTGTAGTAGCGGATCTTCTTGTAGCCGGCCACGCGGCGCACCACGTGCACCTCGCCATGGTGCGAATCGCCACGCCCGGCCACGCCGCCGTCGAAACGGTCCAGCACCTTGAGCTTGGTGAAGTCGATGCTGTCGGTGTAGTAATCCACATGCGTGCGGGTGACGTAGGCCTTGCGGCCGTCCCAGTCCAGCGTCTCCACCTGATAGGGCGTGGACTGCACCATGTGGATGGCGCCTTCGTACAGTGTGAGTGCGGCGGCGGAATAATCAACCTCGGCGATGATCTGCTGGCGGCCGTCGCTGCGGTCGACCACCACGAAATTGCCGTCGGCCACTGCACGCAGGCTGACCGCATTGGCCGGATAGCTGTCGGCGATCCATTCCCAGCGTTCGCCTTCACGGTGGATCACTTCTGTCTCTGCCAGTGCTTCCAGGAACACTTCCGGATCGATCGGACCGAAGCCGTCGCCGACCCGGAACGGCAGCTCGAAGGCCGCGCAGCGGATATGGTCGAACAGGATCAGCGGCTGGTCCGGCGCGATGCGCGCGTGCTCGGGCGAGGCCTCGGCGAAGAAGTCCGGGTGCCGCACCACGTACTGATCCAGCGGCTGCGAACTGGCCACCATCACCCCAAGCGCCGGCTGCTGGCGGCGGCCGGCGCGGCCGAAGCGCTGCCAGGTGGCGGCCACGCTGCCGGGGTAGCCGTTGAGGATGACCACGTCCAGGCTGCCGATATCCACGCCCAGCTCCAGCGCCGAGGTGCTGACGATGCCGTCGATGTTGCCCGCGCGCATCGCACGCTCGGTCTCGCGGCGTTCGGTGGGCAGGTAGCCACCGCGGTAGGCGCGGATGCGTGGCGGCTTGCGCGGGTCGTGGTCGAAGATGTCCTTCAGGTACTTGGTCAGCACCTCGACCATCAAGCGGGTCTGCGCGAACACCAGGGTCTTCAGCCCGGACTTGATCGCAATGCGTGCGATGCGGTTGCTCTGCGAGCGTGCCGAGGCGCGCAGGCCCAGGTCCGGATTGATCACCGGCGGGTTCCACAGCAGCACCTGCTTGGGCCCGCTGGGCGCGCCGGATTCGGTGATGGCGGTGACCGGTGCCTCGATCAGCGCCTCGGCATGGGCCTGCGGGTTGCCGATGGTGGCGGAGCACAGGATGAACTGCGGTTGCACGCCGTAGAACGCGCAGATGCGCTTGAGCCGGCGCAGCACGTTGGTGACGTGGCTGCCAAACACGCCGCGGTAGGTATGCACTTCGTCGATGACGATGTAGCGCAGGTTCTCGAAGAACTGCGCCCACTTGGTGTGATGCGGCAGGATGGCCTGGTGCAGCATGTCCGGGTTGGACACCACGATGTCGCCGTGCAGGCGGATGGCCTGCCGCGCATCGCCAGGGGTGTCGCCATCGAAGGTGAAGGCCTTCACCCCCAGATCGCCGGCGCGGTTGAGCTCCAGCAGCTCGGCCACCTGGTCCTGGGCCAGCGCCTTGGTCGGGAACAGGTACAGCGCCTTGGCCTTGTCCTGCATCGCCGCGCTGACCACCGGCAGGGTGTAGCACAGCGACTTGCCGCTGGCGGTGGGGGTGACGATGGCCACGTGCTCGCCGCGCTGGCTGGCCTCCCAGGCCTCGGCCTGGTGGCTGTAGAGCTGCTCGATGCCCCGCGCCTTCAGCGCGGCAGCCAGGGCCGGCGGAACCGAATCGGGAATGGGCGCATAGCGGCCTTCCCGGCCGGGAATGGCAAAGCTGCCGGTGATGCGGTCCTGGTAGCGGCGCTGCAGGCGCGCACTGAGCAGTGCGCCGTCGCGGGCGGGCAGGCCATCGCGGGTGGCGAGCTTCTGCTCGGCATCGGCGGTGCGCTTGGCGAGTTCGTAAGCCATGGAAAGTGGAGCCGGGACGGATTGCGAGGGGTCACATGGCACCACACTCACGTCTCAGGATGTGAGACACCGCACACCAAGGGCATGAACCGTTCAGTGCTCGCGTCCCGTGGCGTCGCCGCATCTCCCCTGGCTGAACAGCTGCCCGTGCAGCAACGAAATCTGAAGCCGGTATCCGTATCCTTGGGTGCTGGACGCAACCAACAGGGTGGATGGCTGTGGCACGACGTGGAACGCAGGGAGCCGTCCTGGCCAGCATGCTGCTGGCCGGTATCGCGCAGGCGCAGCAGGCCACGCCGGTAGCGGTGCCCAACCCAGCGCCCGAACCTCCTGCAGATGCGCTGGCTGCAACCACCGCGCCGATCTCCACCACCCTGCCGCAGGACAACGTCACCACCCTTGGCGAAGTGCGTGCGCTCAAGCCCGAAGACGAGCCGCTGGATCTGTACCGTTTCAAGAACCCGGTGAAGTTCGGCGACAACCGCTTCAGTCGCGACTGGAGCGAACCGCCGTCGCCGGAGCAGGTCAGCATGGGCGGTGGCTACATCATGATGGGCGTGGTCAAGGGTGTGATGGCGGCGGCCAAGGGGATCAACAAACTCACCGGCGGACCGGCGCAGATCCAGGCCGCCGTGGCGCGGCCACCGCCGGAGCTCAGTGCCGAGCAGCAGCAGCGTGCGCTGCGGTTCTCCCAGGAGCAGGATGCCGGCGATGCACCGCCGGTGAAGTAGGCCGGTATATCCTGCCGGCTCCCCAACCGCTAGTGCTGCCATGTTCCTGCGTTCGATCTGCCTGCTGGCGGCATTGCTGCCGGCGTCCGCCTTCGCCGATGGCATCGCCGGTGATGGCGCCTGCCGCAATGGCGCGTTTCCCTCTGAACAGAGCCGGTTCGCTCTGGCGCGGGTGGTCGATGCGCCCCGTCTGTACCTGCTTGGCGACATGGACGGCTGCCCGGCGAAGGGCGAACCGGCCTGCCGACAGCGCAGCTATGTGGTCAATGGCGATACCGTGGTGACCGGGCGTGATCTTGGCCGCTACCGCTGCGCGTTCTTCCCGAACAAGGTGGGTGGCAGTGCTGGCTGGGTGGACCGCAGCAAGCTGCAGGCGTTGCCGGTGGTCGTGCCGTCGCTGCAGGATTGGGCGGGCCACTGGAAGGACGGCGACAACGGCCTGCGCATCACCGTGCAGGGCGGGCAGCTGCATGTGGAGGGTGACGCCTACTGGCCCTCCGCCAACCCCACGCCGGAGCAGCGCCCCTACGGGCCGAACATGGGCCAGGTGGAAGCGCGCGCGACGCCGCGTGGTGCCGATGTCGAGTTTGTAGAGGACACCTGCAAGGTGCGCGTACATTCGCTGGGGGAGGTGCTGATCGTGGCCGACAACAGCGAATGCGGTGGCATGAACGTGCGCTTCAACGGCGTGTACCGGCGCGCCGGCACGCGTTGACCCCGCGGAAAGGCGCCAACCAAGGTTGGCATCTACCAGGGCAACCGGCCAGTAGATCCACGCCATGCGTGGATGCTGTCCGCGATCCAATCGATGGGCTCAGCGTCGCCGTTCCAGCCACCACTGCAGCGATGCGCACAACACGAACGCCAGCCACCACGGCCAGCGTGGACCTGCCATGGGTTGCATCACTGACGCGTCTGCCGGCGTGCTGGCGGCCAGTGCACGCGTGGTCGCATCGATCATCGCCTGCCGATGCAGCGTCGGTGCATCCTTCGGATCGAACACATAGCGCCAGACAACGCTGCCGCCATGCTGCAGGCGCTGCCAGCCTGCCTCACGGGGCCACCAGCCGACGCAGCGCAGCGCCGACGTCGCGCCATCGACGATCAGGGGTACATCGTCGCCACGCTTGTCGAAGATCTGCAGCGGCGCCTGCACACCGCACAGCGATTGTCGTTCGCCTGCCCAGCCGATCGGTTGCGGTGACCACAGCGCATCAGCGCTGCCCTGTGCACGTGCCAGCGTGGCCACCACGCCGCTCCACAGTTCGCCGTGGCGGTCGTCGCGCCCGGCCAGTACCCAGCGCCAGCTGTCGGTCAGCGGCAGCAGGCCGATGCGGCCCTTGCCGGCAGCGCGCCAGCCACCGACAGCCTTGCCCGTGCCATCCAGCAGCAGGGCGGTGCTGCCCGGTGCCTGCAGCGCGAGTGCTTCCAGCGCAGGCAGGGGAGCATTGTGCGAGCTGCGGTCAGCCTCTTCGCCGTAGCCGGTCGGCAGCGTACCCGCGGCGAGCGGGCCACGCCGTGCGGCGAGGACCGCGCTGTCGCCGTCGCCGGGAAGTTCGAGGGCGTGGCTGCTGCCATCGCCTTGCACCGGCAGGCCCAGATCGCGGAGGCGCTGGCGCGCGCTGGCCGAAGGTGCGCCCGCACTGCGTACCAGCACGCCCAGTCCCTCGCGCAACGCTTGCCGCACGGCAGCCAGCTGGCCGGCACTCAATGCGGCCAGGCTGCGCTCGTCCAGCAACAGCAGATCGCTGCGCGCGAGTGACGCCGCATCCAGCGCGACCGCGCCATCTCCCACGCTGACACCCGCCCCGGTATCGGCCTGCACCTGCACGCGGATGCCGGCATCGGCCGCCCAACGCCGCAGGTACTTCAGCTCTGGACCCGGCGCACTGGCGCGCACCAGCAGGCGCAGCGGTGCGGCCGGCAGGGTCTGCTGCGGCACCGGTACGCTGTCCACCACATGGCCGTCGGCATCGAGCAGGCGCAGCTGGAACACGCTGCGGCCTTCGGCGCGGGCGATGCCGCTGAGCTTCACGCGCCCGTCCTCGGCAACGTCCATGCGATCAACCACGCTGTCGGCGGGGTCAAGCAGCTCTGCTTTCGCTTTGGCCGCGCCACGCGCCTGTGCCTGGACGTCAAAACGAGCACCGGGAGCGACATCGGCCGGTGGTTGCAGTGCGATCCAGCCGCGCGGCTCCGGTGCGGCCTGCCAACGTACATCCGGTGGCAGCAGCGCGTCACGGTCACGTGCGGCCAGGCCCGCACCGACCAGTGTCAGTGTGGACGCCGGATGCTGGCGCAGCGCGGTGGCCAGGTCGGGAACGCGCTGTGCGCCGGGTATATCGGCAGCTTCCGGCAACAGCAACAGCGGGCCTTCGCTGGCTGGGAGCGCGCCGGCCTTGCCGGCATCGGTTCCGAGCACGACCAGCCCGCCTGCGGGTTGCTGGCGGGTGGGCGGTACCAGGCAGAAATACAGCAGCGCGGCGACGATGATCTGCAGTGCGATCACGATCCACCGGCGGCCAGGGTGCGCGGTGTTTCCACGCAGCTGGCGCACGCTGGCGATGACCACGATCAGGGCGAGTGCCAGTGCAATCCACAGGTTCACAGCGGAGGCGTTCATGGCTGCGCCTCCAGCGCATCAAGGTACCGCTGGCCCATCGCATCGGCGGCACTGCGCCGCATCGCCTGCGGCAGCGGACGCTGCAGCGCCCGCCACAACTGTGCGCGCAGGCGCTGGCGACAGTCTTGGCAACCGGGCTCGATGCGCAGCTGCTCGATGGCCGCAGCCAGATCGAGTGCATCGGGCAGGTAGGCCGCGTTGCGCTGCTGCCAAGTCGCGAGCGCATCCAGATCCGGCGCGCCGGTGTCGTCGCCGAGACGCTGCCAGGCTTCGACGATGGCCGGATCGGGCGGGGTGCGGGCGGCCAGCGGCAGTTCACGACTGGCCAGCCCGGCACGGTCACCGCCGAGGCGGCGGCCTTCATCGATCGGTGGCAGCTCCGGTCCGACACGGGCCAGATAGATGCGCTCGGCCTGCTGCACCTGCTTGATGAAGCCCAATGCCTTGTAGGCAAACGGAAGCGCCTGCTCCGGGCGGCCCTGGCGCAGCTCGCCTTCGGCCGACCACATCTGGTCAAGCGCCGCCTTCAGCGTGGCACGGGTCTGCGGATCGAGCAGAGTGGCCGCCTCGGCGTGGTCATGGGTGTGTCCGTATTCCGAGAGCACGTCGGTGGCGCTGCCGAACACCGGTGGCGTATCGGCATTGGACGCCTTGCCGCCGTGATCGTGGCCATGCTCATCGTGCGCTCCGGCCTCGGCGCCATGGTCGTGATCGTCGTCGTGATCGTGGTCGTCTGCGGCGGGCGTATCGCTGGTGGGCAGGTCGCTGGTCGGCGGTGGCTTCGGCGCACCTTCGCTTTCCTCACCCAGGAACTGGCCGTAGCGCAGGCGCAGGATGCGCTGGTCGACGCCGATCGCATCGCTGCGCTTCACGAAGTCCTCGGCGGCGAGAGTGCGGCGCTGCCGGATCAGCGCTTCGGCATCAATGATGATCTGTCGCTGGCTGCGGAAGTAGGCCGGCAGGGTCTTCTTGATGCGGCCTTCCAGCTCTGCACCGAGTGCGACTTCGGCGCTGGGCAGGCGCAGGATCACGCTGCTGCTGCGTCCGGTCTGCGGCGTGGGCGCATGGTTGTCGCGCACTTCCAGCTGGGCGATGACATCGTTGCCGGGCTGTGCGCCCAGCGCAGCAAGATCAAGGGTATGGGCGAAACGCCGCGCGGTGGCTTCGCCGCTGCCGGCAAGCGTGACGCTGCGCTTCGCGAAGGTGATGTTCTCACCGCTGCCCTGGGTGGTGGTGATCGACAGTGTTGCCTGCGCCGCGACACCGTAATCGTCGCTGGCCTCGAAGCGCAGCGCCCATTGCCGTTGCCCGGGCGTGCCCAGCACCAGGCTGGCGGCGGGCTCCAGCACGCGCACGCTGGGCGCGCGGTCGGCCACTACATCCAGCCGATACAGGCGGGTCTCTGCCAGTGCCGGTTCGCTCACCACGCGGTACAGCACCGGCGTGCGTGCCACATCCTGCGCCTGCCACTGTCCATCGTGCTCGCTCAGTGGCAACCGGCGACCATCGTGGAACTGCAGCCATGCCTTGGCCGGTGCGCGGTCGAAGCGCAACGACCACGACAGCTGGCTGTCGGCGGCGACCTTGGCATCCAGCGTGCTCTGCGTCAGCGTGGCTTGCCCGGTGTAAGCCGGTGCGTCGATGCGCAGGCGACTGGACTGCAGTTGCAGCGGGCCTGCGGACGCCGTGCTGCCGGTCGTCGTGGCGGAATGAACGGCTGCCGGGTCTGGGTTCGAACGCGGCCAGCCGAACGCGAGCAGGGCAACGGCCAAGCCACCGATCCAGCACAGCATCACCGCCAGGTGCGGCCAACGCGGACGCAGCTCCGGCATAGCGCGTTCAAGCGTGGCCAGCACATGCACACGCTGGCGCTGCTGCAGCGGATTGAGCGTGGTGGCGTCGGCGAACAGCAGATCGGCACTGTCCTCGCTGGCACCACTGCCATCGAGTTGGCGCTGCAGCCACTGGCGGTCCAGCTGGCGGGCACGTGCAGTGGCGAAGGCCGCGCAGGCGAGCAGGCTGACCGTGGCGACCACGCAGGCGATATCGAAACCGGACAGCCGCAGTGCGAGCGCCGTCGCAGCCAGCGCCCACGGCAGGCCCAGCAGCAGGGTGATGGCGGCGCGGCGACGACGCGCACGTTGCCAGGCATGCTGCAGCGTCTTCATGCGATCGCCCTGCGCCGCGCGCTGCTGGCCATCCAGCGTTCCAGTGCGAACAGCAGCACGATTGCCAGCAGAAGCCATGCCGTGGGCTCACGCACCGGCGATGCTGCGGCGGGCAGTGCAATCTGGCGCGGCGCCTGGTCCTGTGCATCGCCCACGCGTGGCGACGGCGGCGGCTGCAGGGCCAGCAGCAGGGAACGCGGCAGCTGTGGATCACGCAGCGCGGTGTTGCTGGCGGCATCCCAATCACCCGGTAGTGACAGCAGGCGGCCAAGGCCGACACGTTGCTGCCACAACAGCGGCACGCCTTCGGCGCTGCGCAGCAGGACCTGGGCTTCCGTGGCGGGCTTGGCGGCGATCAGCACACTGCCGCCGTCGCGCAGCCACGCCTGCCAGTTCGCCGGCAGTGCGTCGTTGCGGCTCCATACGCCGATCTCGCCGCGTTCGGGCAGGGCATCCGCCACCAGAGGAGCGAGCGGCGCCTGCACGCCCCATGCGCGCTGCAGTGCATTCAACCAGTGCTGGGCAGCGGCCGAAGCATCGCTGTGCACGCGCAGGCGCGGCGACGTTGCGGCACGCGGTTGCGCAGTGACCGGCATCGGCTGCGTGTGCCATTGCACCTCACGCGACAGCTGCAGGCGGGCGCCATCCAGGCCGGGCAGGGGATCGGGAACGTGCACGGTCAATGCGGTGCCAACGGGCAGCTGCGCGTCCAGTTCGCGCAGCAGGCTGGGCAGGGATGCGCTGGTTGCAGGTGGTGCCTGATCAATGGCCGGGAAGCCGGGCGCCAGCCAGTGCCAGTTGCGATCCGCAGCGGTACCGCGCAGTGCGGCGGCATCCAGCCCCGGGGCCACCACCGTCCATGCACTGGAGGCCGGCACGGGGCCGGTCAACGCAGGCCGTGCCAGCAACAAGGCCAGCGCGGCCAGCAACAGCAGGCGCACCAGCAGCAATGGCCAGTCATCGAAGCGGATGCGCTGGCGTGGCCGGATCTGTGCGCGCAGCCAGCGCAGCGCGGCGAAATCCAGCGGTGTGTACGGATGGCGGCGGGCGAGGTGGATCAGCAGCGGCAGCAGCCATGCGGCGAGCGCGGCCAGGCCCAACGGGAACAGCAGGATCATGCACCGCCCCCACGCCCGAACAGCGCCTGCAGTGGTTGATCCAGCGGCTGGTCGAGCCAGCCGGTGGCACTGGCGATGCCACTGGCCTGCAGGCGCGACTGCAGCGCACTGCGTGCGTCGGCGAAGCGCTGCAGGTAGTCGGCGCGGATCGCCGCACCATCGCCCAGCAGTTCCTCGCCGGTTTCCGGATCGCGGAAGCGGTGGCCGGCATCGAACGGGAAGTCGCGTTCGTCGGCAGTCAGGATCTGCAGCAGGGCCACTTCGCGGCGCGCGCTGGCCAGTTGTTCCAGCAGCGCGATGCAGGCTTCGTCGAAGCCGTCGCCAACTGCCAGCAGCAGGTCGCCCGGACGCACGCGCTCCCACAGCGGGCGCAGGCGATCGGCCGCAGGCCAGCCACCGCGCGCCTGCAGCGCATGAAGTTGCAGATGCACGCGGTCACGCTGGCGTGCGCCGTTCGCTGCGGGCACCAGTTGCAGTCCATCGCCGTTGATCGCCAGCAGGCCGAAACGGTCGCCCTGCTGCAGGGCCAGTTCGACCACGCAGGCGGCCACGCCGCGCATGTGGTCCAGGCGCGTGCGCTGTGGTGCCGCGCGATCGGCCTGGCCGGCCGAGGCGGTGGCATCGAGCAGCAGCCAGACCGTGATCGGGCTTTCGCGTTCGGATTCGCGCACGAAGAAGCGGTCCGAGCGTGCATACAGCTTCCAGTCGATCTGGCGCAGCTCGTCGCCCGGTTCGTAGGCCCGGTACTGGGCGAATTCGAGGCCCGCACCGCGGCTGCGGCTTGCGTGCTGGCCGATGCCGCTTGCGCCGCTCGCCAGGCGCGGCCGCAACCGCAGCAGGCGCAGGCGCGCACGCAGTTCCGGTGGCAACGTCAGCGGGGCACCTGCGTTCACGCGTGGCTCAACCCGGGAACGGCACGGCCTGCAGCAGGGCGGCGACCACGTCGTCGGCACGCTTCTGCTCGGCCTCGGCGGCGAACGACAGCAGCAGGCGATGACGCATCACCGGCGCGGCCAAGGCCTGCACATCCTCACGGGTGGCGGCGAAGCGGCCCTGCAGCAATGCGCGTGCTTTCGCCGCCAGCACCAGCGACTGCCCGGCGCGCGGGCCCGCACCCCACTTCACCCACTGGTTGATCGCCGCGAGTGCGCCTTCGCCTGGTCGGCTGGCGCGAACCAGGCGGGTGATCCAGGCCAGCACATCAGGGCTGACATGCACCTGGCGTACTGCGGCCTGCAGCGCGATCACCGCTTCGGCATCCATCACCTTCGGCACCGCGTCGGTGGCACCGCCGGTGGTCTGTTCCAGGATCTGCCGCTCTTCGTCCTCGCTCGGATAATCCACCAGCACGTGCAGCAGGAAACGATCCAGCTGTGCTTCCGGCAACGGGTAGGTGCCGGCCTGCTCGATCGGGTTCTGCGTGGCCAGCACGAAGAACGGTGCAGGCAGTGCATACGTGGTGCCTGCGTAGCTGACGGTACGCTCCTGCATCGCTTCCAGCAGCGCGGCCTGGGTCTTGGGCGGGGTACGGTTGAGTTCGTCGGCCAGCAGCAGGTTGGTGAAGATCGGGCCCTGCTGGAAGCGGAAATGGCGATGGCCGGTGCCGTGGTCTTCCTCCAGCAACTCGGTACCGAGGATGTCGCTGGGCATCAGGTCGGGGGTGAACTGCACGCGCCGGAACTGCAGCTCCAGCGCCTGCCCGAGCGAGCGCACCAGCAGGGTCTTGCCCAGCCCCGGGGCGCCTTCCAGCAGGCAGTGGCCGCCGGCCAGCAGGCCGATCAGCAGCTGTTCGACCACGGTGTTCTGGCCAACCACCGCGCGTGCGAGCGCAGCGCGCAGATCGTGCAGGCGCGGCAGCAGGGAGTCGAGGTCAGCGGTGGTCATGGGCGTGCAGGTCCTATCAATTGTTCAACGCGTACATCACAATGTTGACGCCGAAGCGGGTGTTGTCTTCGGCCAGGAAGCGCTTGTTGCGCCAGTCGTAGTCCCACTCGCAGCCGTAGTCCTTGTTGCTGTAGAGCAGGCCCAGGCGGCCATCGACCTCGATGCCCTTCAGATAGTCGTGCACCAGGTCGTCGCCCCAGCCGTTGAGTTCGAAGCTGGTGGCGGGCGGGCCATCGGGGAAGCGGAAGAAGCTGCGGTACAGCGGGTGGCTGTTGGGCAGCTTCTGCAGTGCCTTGGGACCAAACAGGCGACCCATCTGCGACTCGAACGAGGTGGCGAACAGGCCGTCGATATCGTGGTTGCAGTCGTCGACGAAGACGAAGCCGCCATTGCGCACATAGCGCACGAAGTTCTGCCGCTCGGCGGCGTTGAACTCCACCAGCGTGTGCCCGGCCAGGTAGCAGAACGGCGCTTCCAGCATGCGTGGGTCGGCCAGCGCCACCACATGCTCCTGCGGATCCACGCGCAGCGAGGTGTAGTCGATCAGCGAGGTGATCAGGTTGGACGGCATGCGCGCGTCCACATCCCAGTCGCCGGAGTCGTACTGCAGGCGGGTGAACCAGAAGTCGTAGCGCGAACTGCGCGGGCCTGACTGCGCCAAGGTCGGCAGCGCCGCCGCCGAAGCGGCAGCGGCCAACCAGCGCAGGCAGGCCCGGCGATCCATCAGACCGCGTCGGACAGCGAGGTGAAGGTGAAATCGCGCAGCTTCATCGGCGGGATCATCATCACGTAGCTGGATTCATCACCGGCCACGCGCACCGGCTTGCCCAGCTCTTCGATGTTGTTGAGCATGATCACCGGCGATTCGTTGAAGCGGAAGTTCTTCACCGGGTGCTTGATCTGGCCGTTCTCGATGTAGAAGGTGCCGTCGCGGGTGAGGCCGGTCAGCAGCACGGTCTGCGGATCGACCATGCGGATGTACCAGGTACGGGTGACCAGGATGCCCTTCTGGGTGCCGCGCACCAGCTCGGCGGTGCTCTTGTCGCCACCGCTCATCAGCAGGTTGCCCGGCGTTGCCTTGGCGGTCTTGCCCTGCTTCTGCGCCCAGAAGCGCGAGTAGTCCAGGTTGGCGATCTTGCCGTTCTCGATGATCGCCATGCGCTCGCGTGGCATGCCTTCGCCGTCCCACGGCAGCACCGGTGCGTCCGGATGCCACGGATCGGCAATCATGGTCACGCGCGGGTCGTAGACCTGCTCGCCCAGCTTGTTGCCGCCGCCTTTCTTCGACAGGAAGCTGCGGCCCTCATCGGCCGAGCGTGCGCTGAAGAAGTTCATCATGAAGCTGATCAGGCCTGCGGCCGCGGCCGGTTCCAGGATCACCGTGTACTTGCCCGGCTCCAGCGCCTTGGCTTCGGCCGATTCGGTGGCCTTGCGCATGGCGATGCGGATGTCCTGGTCGGCCTTGAAGTCGGCGGCATCCTTCAGGTTGCGGCCGACCCAGCCCGAACCGCGGCCATCTTCGGTACGCACGGTGCAGGTGTAATCGAAGTTGGTGGTGCGCTGGTAGGCGAAGTTGCCGTTGCTGTTGGCGGTGGCCTGGAAGCCCTGGCCGTCCTCGAGGAAGCCGGCGGCGATCAGGCCGTGGCCACGGCACGGGGCGATCGAATCGGCGGCGACCTTGGCGCGGAAGGCTGGATCGATCGCTGCAGTGGATTCGCTGAAGGTCGGGCTGGCGCGATAGCTCTGCTTGCCGATGGCCGGCATGAACTCCGGGTTCTCCGGCGCCAGGCGCGCCAGGTCTTCGGCGCGGCGTACCACGCGTTCCAGCGCGGCATCGTCGAACTCGTTGATCGAGGCGGTACCCACGCGCTTGCCGAAGGCGACGGTGACCGCCAGCTCGGTGTTGTCGACGATGCCGCTGGTGGAGACGTTGTTCAGCGCGAAACGGATGTTGCCGCTGATCGCGCCGGCCAGCACGGCGGTGCATTCGTCGGCCTTGGACAGGGCGATGACCTTGTCGAGGATGGCCTTGGCCTGGGCTTCGGTGAAGATACTCATGGTGTAAGGGCTCCTGACCGGTCAGCCGAGGCTGCGTGCGGTGTTGATGACGTTGATGCCGTTGAAGCGCGCGGTCGACGAACCGTGCGAGACCGCCGAGACCTGGCCCGGCTGGCCCTTGCCGTCGAAGAACGAACCGCCCAGGCGGTAGTCGCGCTCGTCGGCCACGGCGGTGCAGGCATTCCAGAACTCCGGCGTGCGGATCTGGTAGGCCACGTCTTCCAGCATGCGGGTGATCTGGCCGTTCTTGATCTCGTAGAACAGCTGGCCGCCGAACTGCGCGTTGTAGCGCTGCTGGTCGATCGAGAACGAACCATCACCGATGATGTAGATGCCGTTCTCCACGTCCTTGATCAGGTCCGGCACGCTCAGCGGCTTCTTGCCCGGTGCCATCGACACGTTGGCCATGCGCTGGAACTGCACGCTGGACCACGAGTCGGCGTAGCAGCAGCCGTCGGACTCGGTCTTGCCGAGGATGTGGGCCTGGTCGCGGATGGTCTGGTAATCCACCAGTTTGCCGTTGCTGATCAGGTCCCAGCGCTTGCACTTCACGCCTTCATCGTCGTACGCCACCGCACCGAGGCTGCCCGGCTGGGTCTTGTCGGCGAAGATGTTGACCAGTTCGCTGCCGTACTGGAAATGCTGTTCGCGCTTGTCCAGGGTGGCGAAGCTGGTGCCGGCGTAGTTGGCTTCGTAGCCGAGCACGCGGTCCAGCTCCAGCGGGTGGCCGATCGACTCATGGATGGTCAGCCAGGTGTGCGACGGGTCGAGCACCAGATCGTACTTGCCCGGCTTCACCGACGGGGCCTTCAGCTTCTCCTGCGCCTGCTTGGCGGCGGCGATGGCATCTTCCTTCATGTTGTAGGAAGAGCTGTAGTTGACCACGCCATTCGGGCTGACCACCTTGCCGGCAGCCGCGCCGTCCAGATACTCGTAGCCCAGGCCCATCGGCGAGGACAGGCCTTCGCGGGTACGGAACTTGCCGCTGGACTTGTCGATGGCGGTAATCGTCATCGGTGCCCAGATGCGGTGCACGTCCTGGTCGATATAGGAACCATCGGTGGAGGCGAAGTACTTCTGCTCGTTGACCAGGAACAGCATCGAATTGACGAAGCTGGCGCCGGCGCCCATCGCCGCAGCGTTGACGTCCAGCAGCAGGCCGACCTTGTCCTTGATCGGCACTTCCATCGCATTCTTGCGGATAGGCGTGCGCCAGCTCACCTCACCCACGCCCGGCGCCTTGGCCAGCTGTACCGGTGCGGTCTGCACGCCGGCATTGGCCTTGGCGATTGCTGCGGCCTGCTGCGCGGCCTTGGCTACATCGGCCGTACCCAGCGCATTGGTGGCGGCGAAGCCCCACGCACCGTTGACGATCACGCGGATGCCCACGCCGGTGGACTCGGTGTTCACCACGTTCTGCACCTTGTCCTCGCGGGTGATCACGAACTGCCGCAGGTAGCGGCCGATGCGCACGTCGCAGTAGGTGGCACCGGCCTGGCGGGCAGCGGCCAGCGCCGCATCGGCCAGGCGCTTCTTCAGCCCCAGGTCCAGCGTGCTCTGCAGTTGTTCGGCGGCAATCGCCTTGCCGAAGAAGGAAGGCACGATCAGCCCGCCCGCGGTAAGCCCGGTCAGGGCCAGGAAGTCACGTCTTTGCAAGGCTGCTCTCCATGTCGAAGGATGGGTGGCTCAAGCGCCGAGACTGCGCGCGGTGCTGATGATGTTGATGCCGTTGAAGCGGGTGGTGGACGAACCGTGCGAGACCGCCGAGACCTGGCCGGGCTGGCCCTTGCCGTCGAAGAACGAACCGCCCAGGCGGAAGTCACGCTCGTCGCAGATCGCAGTGCAGGCATTCCAGAATTCCGGCGTACGGATCTGGTAGGCCGCATCCTCGACCATGCCGGCGATCTTTCCGTCCTTGATCTGGTAGTACAGCTGGCCGCCGAACTGCGCGTTGTAGCGCTGCTGGTCGATCGAATACGACCCACGGCCGTGGATGTAGATGCCGTTCTCCACGTCCTTGATCATGTCTTCGACGCTGAGCGGCTTTTTGCCCGGCGCCAGCGAGACATTGGCCATGCGCTGGAACTGCACGCTGGACCAGGAATCGGCGTAACTGCAGCCATGCGAGGCATCGCGGCCGAGGATGTGGGCCTCATCGCGGGTGGCCTGGTAATCGACCAGGATGCCGTCGCGCACCAGGTCCCAGCGCTGGGTCTTCACGCCTTCATCGTCGTAGCCGACCGCACCGAGGCTGCCCGGTTGGGTCTTGTCGGCGAAGAAGGTGACGATGTCGCTGCCCCAGCGGAAACCGGCATCGCGCTTGTCCAGCGTGGCGAAGCTGGTGCCGGCGTAGTTGGCTTCGTAGCCGAGCACGCGGTCCAGCTCCAGCGGGTGGCCAACGTTCTCGTGGATGGTCAGGAACAGGTTGGACGGGTCCAGCACCAGGTCGTACTTGCCCGGCTTCACCGATGGCGCCTTCAGTTTCTCGCGCGCGTGGCGGGCGGCGGCGATGGCGTCCTCGACCGGGTCGTAGGAATCGCGGTAGGCGGTGATGCCACCGGGCAGCTGCACCTTGCCGCGCGCATCGCCATCGAGGAACTCGTAGCCCATGCCCATCGGCGAGGACAGGCCGGCACGAGTGCGGAACCTGCCGCTGGCCTTGTCGATGGCGGTGGCAGTGAAAGGCAGCCAGATGCGATGGATGTCCTGGTCGATGAACGAGCCGTCGCTGGAGGCGAAGTACTTCTGTTCATTGACCAGGAACAGGGTGGAATTGATGTAGTCGGCGCCCGCATTCAGCGCGGCGGCGTTGAGCGCCAGCAGCAGCTCGACCTTGTCCTGGATCGGCACCGCCATCGCGTTCCTGCGCACTGGGGTCTGCCAGCGCACCTCACCGACCGAGGGCGTCGGCGCCAGCTGCACCGGCCGGGTCTGGATGCTGGCGTTGGCACGGGCGATGGCCGCAGCCTGCTCGACCGCCGCGCGCACGGCAGCCTCGGTCTGCTGGTGGGTAGCGGCAAAGCCCCAGGCGCCGTTGACGATCACCCGCACGCCGACACCGGACGATTCGCGGTTGGTCACATTGCCGACCTGGTGCTCGCGGGTGATGACCGACTGGTTGAGATAGCGGCCGATGCGCACGTCGCAGTAGCTGGCCTTGGCGGTGCGTGCGGCGGCGAGCGCAACGTCCGCCAGGCGTCTGCGCTGGGCGGTATCGACCGGGGCGAGCAGCTGCTCGGCGGCGATGGCACGGGAATGCGGCAGCAGCAGGCCCGCCAGGCCCAGACCGGAAAAAGCCAGGAACTCACGTCGTTGCACAGCGTTTCTCTCTCTCGCTTGCGTGCGGTTGGCAACGGGCCGGACCGATCACGTCAACTCCTCGACTTTCGCCAGCGCGGCGCGTCCGGGCAAGTGACTGCAGTCATGGTTGGGTGGGTTTCGGCAGGGCTTGCAGCCCTGCACCTGCTCAATGCAACGGCAACGGCAACGGCCAAAGCCAGAGCGGCATTCCGTGGGTTGGTGGGGCGGTGTCGGACTGCGGGGACGCCGCAAGTACGTCCCTGTAGGCTTGGCAGCCGCTTGCTCGTGTGCGCAGTCCTGCGCACACGGCAAGACCGGGGTTGGGTGTCCTGCCCAACCCGCCCGAGGCATGCCTCGGGCCCATGCGGCTGACACCCCGCAATCCGACACCGCCCCACCTTCGACAGGTTCACTCGGCTGTTGGTAGGTGTCGACCTTGGTCGACACGTCTGTCAGATATCGAAATGTATCCGGGGTCAGAGCCGTTCTCCTGCGGAAAACGGATCTGACCCCAAGAGCCGTTCCGGCAGACGGCAGAAAACTGTCGAAGGCGGGGTGGGTCCGGTTGCGGGGGCGTGAGCGCCATGGATGGCGCGACCGAGCCTCCATGGGTGAGGGCGCTTTGCTTGCGAAGCACCGCTTCGCAAGCGCCCGAACGCACAGCCGCCAGCGGCTGGGCCGGACCCCGGAGGGGGATTCACGGCGTCCCCCGCAACCGGACCCACCCCGCCATCCCCCAGGAAGCCCGCTGTTGCAGTTGCTTTGGCTGTTGCTGTTGCTCCGGCTCGTGCGGGTGCAGGGCTGCAAGCCCTGCAGACACCCCCTCGTGCACAATGGGGCCGACCCCGCCTGGACACCGTCCCTGATGTCGAGCAAGCCGTATTCAGAAGCCTGCGAGCGCAACCGCGAACCCATCGCCACCGCACTCGACCCGTGGATGGGCGACCGCCATCGGCTGCTGGAGATCGGCAGTGGCACCGGCCAGCACGCGGCGTTCTTCGCCGAGCGCTGGCCCTGGCTGCGCTGGCAGCCCAGCGATCATCCGGACCATCTGCCCGGCATCGAGGCCTGGCGTGCGGAGGCCGCGTTGCTGAATCTGCTGCCGCCGGTGGCACTGCAGGTGGAACTCCCCCCGGCGCCGGGCCTGTCGTTGCCCGAGGGCAGCACGTTCGATGCCGCATTCAGTGCCAACACGTTGCACATCATGGGCTGGGAGCATGTGCAGGCGCTGTTCGCCGCGCTGCCGTCGGTGCTGCGGCATGGTGCGCTGCTGGCGGTGTACGGCCCGTTCAACTACGGCGGTCGCTACACCAGCGACAGCAACGCGCAGTTCGATGCCTGGCTGAAGGCGCGTGATCCACGCAGCGGCATCCGCGATGTGGAAGCGGTGCAGGCGCTGGCGGCGGACAACGGCTTCACCCGCCTGGGTGATGTGGCGATGCCGGCCAACAACCGGTTGCTGCTGTGGCGGCTGGGGTGATCAGGCGTCCGGCGACATGCTGGAAAGGCGTGCTGCCGCAGCGCGCAGCCCGTTGAAAATGGGTTCGGACACGTTTACGGGGAAATCACTTGGGAGCTGACGCGTGACCTGCTCGATGGCGGGTTCGACGGCTGCGATCAGCGCTTCGATCCACGGCTCCGCACCATCAGCGACACCACAGGCGCGTGCGGTTTCGTTCCAATGGCGTCGTCGCACAAGGTGCAGCTTCCGGTGGCGGTTCTTGCCCTGGACGGACATCGCGAGCTGTGCATTCCGCGGGTCGAGCTGGTTTGGCCCCCTACCCAGGATGGGATGCACCGACAATACGTCGTAGACGGGTGTCAGGCGGAAGCGTCCACCGGCTTCGAGGTAAACACTGAAGTTCTTGGCATGTCCATCGGTTGCAGCCAACATCCAGAAAAGAATCTGCGTCTTGAAGAAGGTCGCCCGATCCTCGAAATGCTCGGATTGTCGAAGCAGATCCATGATGGTCACGATGCCTGGGCCGCCATCGGATTCATACTTCCTGGCAGCGGGCAGACCGAAGACCTGGCACATGTCTTCCTGGGGCAGCCGCAGCCACCACCGGCGATCCGCAGAAAGGCGGCGGTCGAATCGCTCCACAATAAGCGCGCGTTCGTCCTTGAAGCGTCCCATCTGCGTATTCGCAACGGGGATTCCAAAGGCGGAAAGCAGTTGCATGCACAGCCATTCGTTCTCGACGGATTGGTGCATGTCCGCCCGCATGTTGCCCACAATGCCAAGCGGCAGCTTGAAGATATGGGTGGATGGGGTACTGCCGGTGGGAATGCACCACTGGCCAGCATGCAGCAGAAGTCCCGTCTTCTCCTGCGCACCGGCGATGGATATGCGGAACGCATCATCACTGGTGGGTGCGCCAGGTCGATTCCCTGCCGTCACCTGACGCAGGATCGCAGCGACGCCTGATTCGTCCAACGCTTCGCACGTAATCTGCTGGATGTCCCCCGGTGTATGCGAAAGCGGCAGCAGTTGTACTGCGCCGACGCAATCCCGGCCAATGGCTTCGAGAAGATCGAATGTGTCGCTGCTGCGCGTGGAGAACCTGTCGCGGATCCGGTTGCGGATGACGGCGTTGTCGGGAAGAAGGTTGTCGAAGTAGTTGTTGACGACATCGCCCCGATGGCTCTCACCCTCCGGGAGCAGGGGCAGTGAGAGTGACAACGGCCGGGACTGGGCGGAGCTGATCCACGAGTCGACGTACGAAAGCCGGGAAGATCCGCTCCGGACATCATCCCAGAGCGCGACCTCGACACCATTCATCCAGACCCGCAGCGTACCCATGGCTCACCACTCCAACGTTGACGTTGTCTCCGGGGGGCTTCGCTGCTGCAATCTGACTTCCAGACCCAGCACTGCCCAGACCCGCATCAGCCGTTCGAAGCTTGCCGATGCCGGGTCGCGCTCCAATGCGCCTACTGCCTGGCGGCTTATGCCGAGCTGTGCCGCCAACTGCGCCTGGCTCAGGCCCGCCTGGCGCCTGAACGCACGCATCAGCGGTGCCAGTTGTTGAGGTGTCCTCACCGTGTGCAGCGGCCTGTCCATATCGGCAGTCCCCTAGAAAGTGACCGTACGCGAACGTGTACGCAAAGGATAGGTTGCATTACGACAAGCAACCTATCTCTTTCCTTCGCTGGAGGCAACCTATCGATTGCTATCTCAATATGCAATCAATAGGTTGCTTTCGTGCCGTCAGCGGTGCTCAAGCCACCTGCACGATATGCAGCGCCTTCGGGTTCCGCCACTGCGCCAGCAGGGCGGCTTCGCGCGCCTTGGCCTGCTCGAAATGCGCTTCCTTGACGTGGCCGAAGCCGCGGATGTGCTCGGGCACGCTGGCGATCTCCACCGCCAGCGCCAGGCGGTCGTCATCCAGTCCGTCCAGCAGCAGCTGCACGGTGGCTTCGTAATCGCCGATCAGCTTGCGCTCCATGCGGCGTTCCTCGGTGCGTCCGAACATGTCGAAGCGGCCACCACGCAGGAACTTCAGCCTGGCCAGCAGGCCGAAGGCCTTGAACATCCACGGGCCGTATTCCTTCTTCAGCAACCGGCCCTGCTCGTCCTTCTTGGCGAACAGCGGCGGTGCCAGGTGGAAGCGCAGCTGGTAATCGCCCTCGAACTGCTGCTGCAGGCGGCGCTGGAAGTCGCCGCTGGTATACAGGCGGGCCACTTCGTACTCGTCCTTGTAGGCCATCAGCTTGAACAGGTAACGGGCTACGGTCTCGGTCAGCGCGGTGGAACCGCCGATGCGGTCGGCTTCGGCGGCGCGCACGCGCTCGACCAGGCTGCGGTAGCGGTTGGCGTAGGCAGCGTCCTGGTACTCGACCAGGAACGCGGCGCGGCGCTCGATCATTTCATCCAGCGAGCGCGACAGGCGGGCGTCGTCCAGCGGCAGGAACGCCACGTCGCCACCGTGCGAGGGCAGGCCACGCAGTTCGCGTTCGTCGCCGGTGTTGCGCGGTGCGGCGGTGGCACCCCATTCGTTGCCCTCCCACTCGCCCGGCGGCAGCGGGTGCAGCGGGCCCGGAGTGGATTCGGTATCGGTGTGGCGGTTGCGCACCAGGCCGGCGGCCTGCTGCACGGCCTGCGGGTCGACCACGGCCAGGCGGCCCCAGGCGAAGGCCTGCTGGTTCATCGCCACGGCCGCACCGTTGAGCTCGATGGCGCGCATCAGCGACTCGAACGACAGCGGCACCAGGCCCTGCTGCCAGGCATAGCCGAGGATGAACAGGTTGGCGGCGATCGCATCGCCCAGCAGCGCGGTGGCCAGCTGGGTGGCATCCAGCAGCAACGGCTCCTGGCCGCCCAGCGCCACGCGCACACCGGCCACGATGTCGGCGGCGGGGAACTGCATGTCTGGGCGGGTGGTGAAGGTACCGGGCATCGCTTCGTAGGTGTTCAGCACCACCTGCGAACGGCCGGCACGCACCTTCGACAGGGCCCAGTAGTCGTTGACCACCACCATGTCGCAGCCCACCACCAGGTCAGCCTCACCGGCGGCGATGCGCACGGCGTGGATGTCTTCGGGACGACGGGCGATGCGGATGTGCGTGGTCACCGCGCCGCCCTTCTGTGCCAGGCCGGTCTGGTCGAGCACGGTCGCACCCTTGCCTTCCAGGTGGCCGGCCATGCCCAGCAGCGCGCCGATGGTCACCACGCCGGTACCGCCGACGCCGGTGATCAGGATGTTCCAGGGCTGTTCGAGGGTGCCGCGGATGGCCGGTGCCGGCAGGTTGTCCAGCAGGGTGGAAGCATCGCGCTTGCTGCCCTTGCGCGGCTGGCCACCGTGCACGGTGACGAAGCTCGGGCAGAAACCGTTCACGCAGGAATAGTCCTTGTTGCAGTTGGACTGATCGATCTCGCGCTTGCGCCCGAACTCGGTTTCCTTCGGCAGTACCGACACGCAGAAGCTCTTCTTGCCGCAGTCGCCACAGCCTTCGCAGACCAGCGAATTGATCAGCACGCGCTTCTGCGGATCTTCCAGCTTGCCGCGCTTGCGGCGGCGGCGCTTCTCGGTGGCGCAGGTCTGTTCGTAGATCAGGATCGAAACACCCTTCACCTCGCGCAGGCGCTTCTGCACCTCATCCAGCTCGCTGCGGTCGTGGAACTCGACGTCGCTGGGGAAGTGCTCGCGCTGGCCGGTCCACTTGCCGATGTTGTCCGACAGCACCACGATGGTGTGGATGCCTTCGGCGCGCATCTGCCTGGCGATGTCCGGCACGCTCAGCGGGCCGTCCACCGGCTGGCCGCCGGTCATCGCCACCGCGTCGTTGTAGAGGATCTTGTAGGTGATGTTGACGCCGGCGGCGACCGCCTGGCGGATCGCCAGCGAACCGCTGTGGAAGTAGGTGCCGTCGCCGAGGTTCTGGAACACGTGCGGGGTGTCGGTGAACGGCGCCTGCCCGGCCCAGGTCACGCCTTCGCCGCCCATGTGGGTGAAGGTGTCGGTGCTGCGGTCCATCCAGGTCACCATGTAATGGCAACCGATGCCGGCCAGCGCACGCGAGCCTTCCGGCACCTTGGTGGAGGTGTTGTGCGGGCAGCCGGAGCAGTAGTGCGGCACGCGCGGGAAGCTGGCGCGCGGCAGCGCAAGCTCGGCTTCCTTTTCCTGCATCCACTGCAGGCGCTGCTCGATCGATTCGTTGTTGAAGAACTTCTGGATGCGGCGGCCGATCACGCCGGCAATGGTGGCCGGGGTCAGTTCGCCGGTGGACGGCAGGATCCACTCACCGCTCTCGTCGTACTTGCCGACGATCGACGGGCGCTGGCCCCAGCTGGCCGGCCAGTTGAAGAACTGTTCCTTCATCTGGCGCTCGATGAAGGCACGCTTCTCCTCCACCACGATGATGTCTTCCAGGCCCTGCGCGAAGCGCGCGATGCCCTGCGGCTCCAGCGGCCAGGTCATGCCGACCTTGTACACGCGGATACCGATGTCGGCACAGGCCGCTTCATCCAGGCCCAGGTATTCCAGCGCCTGCAACACGTCCAGGTAGCTCTTGCCGGTGGTGACGATGCCCAGCCGCGCGCGCGGCGCGTCCATCACCACCTTGTCGATGCCGTTGGCGCGGGCGAATGCCTGTGCGGCCTTCACCGCATAGCGGTGCAGGCGCATTTCCTGGTCCAGCGGCGGGTCCGGCCAGCGGATGTTGAGGCCGCCCGAGGGCATTTCGAAGTCTTCCGGCAGCACGATGCGGCGCGCCATCGGATCGACCTCGACCGAGGCCGACGATTCCACCGTCTCGGCAATCGTCTTGAAGCCGACCCAGCGGCCGGTATAGCGGCTCATCGCCCAGCCCAGCAGGCCCATGTCGAGGATGTCCTGCACGCCGGCCGGGTTCAGCACCGGCATCATCGCGCTGACGAACTCGTCCTCGCTGCCGTGCGGCAGCGTCGAGCTGCGGCAGGCATGGTCGTCGGCAGCCAGCGCCAGCACGCCGCCATGGCGCGAGGTGCCGGCGGCATTGGCGTGCTTGAACACGTCGCCGCAGCGGTCCACGCCCGGGCCCTTGCCGTACCACATGCCGAACACGCCCTGCACGTTGGCGCCGGGGAACAGGTTGGTCTGCTGCGTGCCCCACACCATGGTGGCGCCCAGGTCCTCGTTCAGGCCCGGGGTGAACTTCACCTTGGCTGCTTCAAGGTGCTTGCGCGCGCGCCACAGCTCCAGGTCGAAGCCACCCAGCGGGCTGCCACGGTAGCCGCTGACAAAGCCGGCGCTGTCGATGCCTTCGGCGGCGTCGCGCAGCCGCTGCATCAGCGGCAGCCGCACCAGCGCCTGCACGCCACTCAGGTAGATCCGCCCCTCGCTGCGGGTGTACTTGTGGTCGAGCGTGTAATCACGGTCGAGCAGGTCGGCGGACGAGGGCGAAGTGAGTTGCGCGGTACTGGTCATGGCTGGCCCGGTAGGATCGGCTGGCACCGGCCGCGTGCAGGCACGCGGCGGGAAAGGCGCGAATTGTAGCAGCGGGGCCGCGAGGCCCCGGCACTCGCGCCCGCGGCGGTGCTGGGGTTAGGATCGGGGAGAGAGAGGGAGGCTGCAGTTGCGGCCTGGGGAGAAGGGATGTCAGTTCCAGGAAAGATCCTGGCCAGCGTGCTGCTGGCCTCGGGAGTGGCCACTGCGTGGGCCGCGCCGGCTGTGCCGGCACCACAGGAGTTCTACTTCGACAACGACCTGGCGGCAACGCCGATGGTGGCGGTGCAGGGCGAGGGCGATGAGCTGGTGGCCCAGCTGGTCAAGCTGCGTGAGCGCGGCCGCCGCGCGGTGGAAGCGACGGTGCAGCTGGCATCGGTGGCCGGCGCGCAGGGCCGTGGCGAGCTGGCCGAGCAGCTGTATGGCGAGGCGATGAAAGAGGCGCCGGCACAGAGCAGCAGCGGCCGCAGCGTGCGCTGGAACTACGGTTGGGACCTGCTGCGCCAGGGCAAGCCGGAGGCGGCGCTGGAACAGTGGCTGGTATCGGCCAGCAACGCCCGTACGAAGCCCACCTGGGTGCCACCGACCTATGCGTTGGCATTGTGGCGGATGGGGCAGAAGCAGGAGGCGGTGCAGTGGTATGCGGCTGCGGTACGCACCGAGCCGACGCAGTGGAGTACCACGGCCAACTATGGGCAGCTGCTGCCGCAGTGGCGTGAGGATGAGCGCGCGTCGCTGGCCGAGGTGCAGCAGGCCTGGGCGGCCGCACCACCTGCCTGGCCCTGAGGGAAGGGGTTCGGCCGGGTTGCACCCGGCACCCGCAGAGGCAACAGCCAAAGCCAAAGCAACAGCAACAGCGGGCAATCTGTGGGATGGCGGGGCGGTGTGGGTTGGCAGGACACGCCGTAAACCCGTCCATGAAGTGACCCCCGAGACTTGGACGGGGTCAGGCGGCCGATTGGGCCTGCTCCCGGTACTTTATCGGGCTCAGACCTTTCAGTTTCAGTTTGATGCGTTCTTCGTTGTAGTACTGGATGTATTCCACCAGCCCAGCCTCCAGACTCTCGAGGCTGTCAAAGCTGTTCAGGTAGAAGAATTCCGACTTCAGCGTTCCAAAGAAGCTCTCCATCGCCGCATTGTCCAGGCAGTTGCCGCGCCGGGACATGCTTTGCTTCAACGAGT
>NZ_JAWIRR010000019.1:44896-89193 GCF_036320065.1 Stenotrophomonas sp. SMYL8 | reverse complement strand
CGCTGGCCGGCAACCCCCTGACGTCCTGCACGGCGCGATGCCGGCCAGCGGCCGGCACTACCCCTTCAACGCCACGACCACTGCAGGCCGACGTTGGCCCGCCGCCCCGGTCCCGGCTCGTAGAAGCGGCCATTGCCGTCATTGACGATCACCGAGCCGATGTAGGCCTGGTCCAGCACGTTCTCCAGCCGGGCGAAGGCGCGCAGCTCGCCACCCGGCAGGTTCCAGCGACGCCCGCCTTCCAGATGCAGCAGGGCGAAACCGGGCGCGCGTTCGGTCGCCACGTCGTTGACCACGGTATCGCTACTGGCCGAGGCTTCCAGCGCCCACTGCCAGTCGGCGGGGGTCCACTGCAGCCTGGCGAAGGCCTGCTGCTGCGGCACACCAGGCAGGCGGCTGCCCGCGGCGACCACGCTGTTCGAGGTCAGGTACGGCGAGCGCACCTGCGCCTGCAGCCATGTCCATGCCAGCTGCAGTTCCAACTGCTCGGCCAGCGGCTGTCGGTACTGCAGTTCCACACCCTGGCGGCGGGTGCGGCCGATGTTGCGATAGGTGCTGCGCCCACCAGAGTTGCTCGCAACTGCCAGCTCATTGTCGGCATCTGCGCGGAACAGGCTGATATCAAGCTGGGTTCCGTCCTGTGCGTGCCATTTGCTGCCTATCTCCAGATTGCGGCTGCGCGCGGCCGCCAGATCCAGTGCCAATCCCGCCTGGCCGTCGGCGCGATACCCCAGCTCATTGAAGGTAGGCGTCTCAAAGCCCCGGCCCACGGCGGCGTGCAGCCGCCACTGCGGGCTGGCCTCGAAGCTGACACCTGCCACCGGCGTGGTTGCCTGATAGCGACGGTGGCCGCTGTCGTCCGGATTGCGCCCGGTGATGTAGCGGTCATTCGATTCGAATCGCACGGCGCTGTGGCGCAGCCCGGCCAGCAACGACCAGCGCGGGCTCCACTGCCACCAGGCCTGGGCGAACTGGTCCACGTTCTGCACGACGTCGATCTGGTCACGACGCAGGCGCCCACGCACGCCCAGGGTGCTGCCGATGAAGTTCTCGTAGCCGGTGCGGTGCTGGCGCTGGCGGTCGGCGCTGAGCCCGGCTACCAGGTCCAGCGGTCGGCCGGCGAGGTCGCCATGCCAGCCCCAGCGCGCGTCCAGTCCGCCGTAGCCCGCGTCCAGATCGATCACGCCGCCCGCATGCAACGGGTTGGCCTGTGCGGTCGGCGGAATCGGCAGGTGTTGGGTGACCTCACGCTGCCCGGCATAGCCCATCAGCTGCCAGCGCTGGGTGTCGGTTTCCCGGGTCCAACGCAACCCAGCCTGCTGCTGGCGCACCGATTTGCGGGTGTTGTACTGGTGAGCCACTGCCGTGGCCTGGCGCGGATCGGCCGCCACCTGGGAACGGCTCAGGCCCAGCGGATCCTGCGCATCGGGGGCATCGAGCGCGTTGAGCAGCAGCTCGAGCCGTCCATCGCCCAGATCACCACCAATGCGTGCGTTGAGCGATTCACGGCGCGCCCGGCTATGGTCCCGCCATCCTTCGGTGCGGAAGTGATTGGCGGCGATGTTGTAGTCCAGCGCTTGGCCGGCACCCTTCAGCTGCGCGCCGACACTGAGCGTGCTGTCGGCGCCGGCGCTCACGCGCAGCCGCCACGGGTCGCCGGCCTGGCCCTGCGCGCTCCAGACCTGCAGCACGCCGCCGGAGGAATTGCCGTACAGCGCCGAGAATGGCCCGCGCAGCACCTCGATACGTTCGGCGCCCAACAGGCTGGCATGCGACAGCTGGCCCTGGCCATCAGGCATGGTCGCCGGCACCCCGTCGATCAACACCCGCACCCCGCGCACCCCAAAGGTCGAGCGCGCGCCGAAGCCACGGATCGACAGCTGCGTATCCTGGGCGAAGTTCTGCCGATCGCGCGCCAGCAGTCCCGGCACCCCGGCCAGTGCCTCGGACAACTGCACGCTGTTGCCGGCCCGGCCGGCGTCGATCCAGACCGTGTCCTGGCTGGCCGGCAGCGCGAACGGGTCGATGCCCGGCACCCGCGCCGCCTGCACCTGCACGGCAGGCAGGGCGGTGGGCGCAGGCTCGGCCATGGCCGCCAGTGGCGACAGCAGCAGGGCGGACAACGGCAGGCAGTGGCGTCGTGCGGCGGGATTCATGATTCAGGTTGATGGATCGGGCGGCAACGCACGCCATGGTACGGGGCTGCGGATGACGATGGCGGCGGCCAGCCCCGGCAGGCTTTGTTACGATGGGCTGTTTCCGGCCGAAAAGCCGCAGACCGCGTAGCGCACTTCCTCCCCCTTTCCGTCTACCGAACGAGTACCGCCGTGTCCTTCTTTGCAAACGTGGAACTGGTCCCAGGCGACCCGATCCTGGGCCTGACCGAGGCGTACAACGCCGACAGCCGCCCGACCAAGGTCAACCTGGGTGTGGGCATCTACTACGACGAGAGCGGCCGCATTCCGCTGCTGCGCGCCGTCAAGCAGATCGAGCAGCAGCTCGCCGCCGAGGCCAAACCGCGCGGCTACCTGCCGATCGATGGCCTGCCGGCGTACACGCAGGCCACGCGTGAGCTGGTGTTCGGCAAGGACTCGCCGCTGCTGGCCGCCGGCCGCGTCACTACCGCACAGACCGTCGGCGGCAGCGGTGCGCTGCGCGTCGGCGCCGACGTGCTGAAGAAGCTGCTGCCGCACGCCACCGTTGCGCTGAGCAACCCGAGCTGGGAAAACCACCGTGCGGTGTTCAGCGCCGCCGGTTTCGACGTGCTGGATTACACCTACTTCGACCCGGCCACCCATGGCGTCGATTTCGACGGCATGCTGGCCGACCTGGGCAAGCTGGACGCCGGCACCGTGGTGCTGCTGCACGCCTGCTGCCACAACCCCACCGGTGCCGACCTCACGGTCACCCAGTGGAAGCAGGTCGCGCAGCTGCTGAAGGACAAGCAGCTGTTCCCCTTCATCGACATGGCCTACCAGGGCTTCGACAAGGGCATCGAGCAGGACGGCGCCGCCGTGCGCATCATCGCCGAAGCCGGCATCGACAGCTTCATCGTCGCCAACTCGTACTCCAAGTCGTTCTCGCTGTACGGCGAACGCGTGGGTGCGCTGTCGATGGTGGCGCCGACCGCCGCTGACGCCAAGGCCGTGCAATCGCAGGTCAAGCGCGTGATCCGCACCATCTACTCCAGCCCGTCCACCCACGGTGCCGCGCTGGTGGCCGGCGTGCTGACCAACCCGGAACTGCGTGCGATGTGGGAGCAGGAGCTGACCGAGATGCGCGAGCGCATCCACGCCCTGCGCCAGGGCCTGGTGGAGAAGCTGGCTGCCGCTGGCGCGCCGCAGTTCGGTTTCATCAACGAGCAGGCCGGCATGTTCTCCTACTCCGGCCTGAGCCGTGAGCAGGTCGAGCGCCTGCGCGACGAGTTCGGCATCTACGCCGTCGGCACCGGCCGTATCTGCGTGGCCGCGCTGAACCAGAACAACCTGGAATACGTCGCCAAGGCCGTGGCCACCGTCGCCAAGGGCTGAAGCAACACTGCACTGGTTTGAGAACAAAGGCGCCGAAGGGCGCCTTTGTTTTTGCTCCTGCTTTGCCTTTGCCACACTCTCCGCGCTCGCGGCGAACCCTGAAGCGCAGGGCGAGGCACACCGTGGCCAGGACCGTGAGGCGCATGGATGCGCCGATCGAGCCCCCATGGGTGAGGGCGCTTTGCCTGCGAAGCACTGCTTCGCAAGCGCCCGAACGCCCTGCCGCCAGCGGCTGGGCCGGACCCCGGAGGGGGGTTTACGGCGTGTCCTGGTCACGGTGTGCCTCGCCCTGCGCCTCCATGAAGGAGTGCGCCGACAGCGCAACGCATCTGGAAACGATTACGCCTTCCCGCGCTCACGCACGGCCCCGCCATACGGGCGACAATAGGCGTTTTCCCGCTGCCGAGACCTGCCCGCTCATGTCCCGTACTTCGTTGACCCGCTTCCTGATCCAGGAACAGCACGCCGGCCGCATCAACGCCGACCTGCGCCAGCTGATCGCGGTCGTCGCCCGCGCCTGCACCAGCATCTCCATCGCCGTCAGCAAGGGCGCCCTCGGTGGCGTGCTCGGCGACGCCGGTACCGGCAACGTGCAGGGCGAAGCGCAGAAGAAGCTGGATGTCATCAGCAACGAGATCCTGCTCGAAGCCAACGCCTGGGGCGGCCATCTCGCCGCCTGCGCCTCGGAAGAAATGGACCACAGCCAGCCGGTGCCGGACATTTATCCGCGCGGTGATTTCCTGCTGCTGTTCGATCCCCTCGATGGCAGCTCCAACATCGACGTCAACGTCTCCGTCGGCACCATCTTCTCGGTGCTGCGCTGCCCGACCAACGTCGAACTGCCGGGCGATGATGCCTTCCTGCAGCCGGGCAGCAAGCAGATCGCCGCCGGCTACTGCATCTACGGGCCCAGCACCCAGCTGGTGCTGACCGTCGGCCACGGTACCCATGCCTTCACCCTGGACCGCGAGAAGGGCGAGTTCGTGCTGACCACCGAGAACATGCAGATTCCGCCGGCGACCCAGGAGTTCGCGATCAACATGTCCAACCAGCGCCACTGGGAAGCACCGATGCAGGCCTATGTCGGTGATCTGCTGGCGGGCAAGGAAGGCACGCGCGGCAAGAACTTCAACATGCGCTGGATCGCCAGCATGGTCGCCGACGTGCACCGCATCCTGACCCGCGGCGGCATCTTCATCTACCCGTGGGACAAGAAGGATCCGTCCAAGGCCGGCAAGCTGCGCCTGATGTACGAGGCCAACCCGATGGGCCTGCTGGTCGAACAGGCCGGCGGCGCCGCCTGGACCGGCCGCGAGCGCATCCTCGACATCCAGCCCGACCAGCTGCACCAGCGCGTGCCGGTGTTCCTGGGTTCGCGCGAGGAAGTGGCCGAAGCCGTGCGCTACCACCGCGCGCACGACGACGCGCAAGGCTGATTGGCGGTTGCCTGACGACGGTCATGGCAGATCGATGACATGACCGTGGGGTGACACCGAGGGCGGCAAACGGCACCATCAAGCCGTTGCCGCCTAAGGAATGCACGCATGCACGAGCAGGGCCCGGTCGATTTCATCGAGGTCATCCACAACGCGGTCCCCAGCGAGGTCTGCGCGGCGATCGTCGAGCGCATGCGGGCGGCGCGTGGCCTGCAGCCCGGTGCCGTGGGCAGTGGCGTGTTCCCGGAACTCAAGCACAGCAAGGATCTGCGCATCAGCGGCCTTGATGGCTGGCAGGATGTGGACCATCAGCTGCAGCACGCGGTGTTCAACGGCCTGCTGACTTATCTACGCCGTTATCCACAGGCGTTGATCGCGCCGCTGATGTTGCAGATCCAGGACAGCAACGGCCAACCGCGACGCCTGTCTGCCGAGGACTTCCCTGACATGCCGCAGCAGCAGCTGGCCGACCTGGCCCGCACCTGCCTGCGCCCGGGCGCCATCAACCTGCAGTGGTATGCGGCGGGCGAGGGCGGTTATCCGTACTGGCACTGTGAGCTGTACCCGAAGGATGCGCAGGCCGAGACCCTGCACCGGCACGTGCTGTGGACGCTGTACCTCAACGACGACTTCGAAGAGGGCGAAACCGAGTTCCTGTTCCAGGGGCGGAAGATCGCGCCGCGCACCGGCAGCCTGCTGATTGCGCCGACTGCGTTTACGCATACCCATCGTGGCAACAGGCCGCAGGGGGGGGACAAGTTCATCGCGACGAGTTGGATTCTGTTCCAGAGCGCGCAGAAGTTGTTTGGGGGAGGGTGAGGTCATCGTACTCCTCCCGATTGGAGCCGATATCCAGGCAAGTTCGTTATGCCGTCGGTGGTTTACCGGGCCTCAGGAGAGCAGTAGTAGTCGCCGCCCCTGTCCGAGTCCCAGTAGGTTCCTCCATAGAGCTTCACCGTACTGCCTCTTGTCGTCAGCTCTACCGAGCGCGCCAGGCGATCCTCGCAGAAGACCATCAATCTGTAATGGCGCTGCCGTTTGTCTTTCTGCAGTCGCCACCGCTCCTCTGCGGCTTGTTTGATGAAGAAAGCGGCGATCTGCTCTGGACCAGATTCGAGTTCGGCGTCGAAGACGGCCCCCATGAACGTGACCTTCGGTAAGAACTTCACGTTCGTGGGATGGATCCCTGAAGGGAGTTCAAAGGTCTCGGTAGCAGCGCGCAGTTCTGCTTCTGTTGGCTTTCCGGTCCAATCGCCACCTCCGATGGATCCGAACATTGAAAGATAGGTACCGCCTATCAGGGCCGCAATGACAGCGCACAGGAGCAGATGGCGCAACGGTACCTTTTTCATTGCCCATTCTCCGACTGCCGTTGTTCGCCGCTACTTGAATCCCGCAAGGCTTCAGCCGTCTTTGCACCGAGCACCGGATCGTTGATGCTCGACGGACCGGGGCGCTTGCGAGGACGACGTCGATACAGGATCCCTCCCGCTGCCCACCAAATACGGCCGTGCCGAGGCCGACGAGCTCTTCGCTGCCTAGCGGATCCGCTGACAGCAATTTGGCCACCGTCAGTAGAAGAAAGTTCAATGGGAGCATCCACAGGAACGCGATGCCCAGCCAGTAGATGATCTTCATTTCATGCGCTCATGGATCCGGAAACATCGACTTGAACCAGTAGGCGGATATGCTTCGCATCCATGATGCTGAACTCTTTCGTCTCTAGCTCGCGCAACTTGCGCATGTCTATTCCATGGTGTCGAAACATCGAAATCAGCTCTCTTACGCTGGCCTCATCCACAGCCGACCGACCCATGGAAACAATGCTCCTGCTGAGAGATCCTTGGACGGGAGCTACACCTTGCGCCCTCACCTCTGGAGAAAAATTCATCTTCGTCCAGACGCCGTAAATGAGACCTCAGGAATTTGATTTCCAACCTCAACATGTCCAGAGCACGGAAAATTTGCTGGGCGTAGACTGATTCACCCGACTATTGGGAGGGACAAGGGATAGCCTGGGATTGGAGACCCAGCCTTGCCATACACTTGGCCTTCTCGATAAAGATTTCCTTGCATCGACATGTGCACTGTAGATCGAATGATGTGTCCTCGATTCGAAGCAGCCTTTCGAATCGAGGACACATCGTCCCAACCCGCATTCGTCTCCGGCACTGCATGGCCACTCCCTCAGTAGCCTGATGCTGTGCTCCACTCTGTATAGAAATATGGGAATTGGCAGCGTCTAATGTTGATTGTTCCCGTCTGACCGGCACTTCCTAATAAATCCATCTCTGAACTCGTTGGGCCTTTGAGCACTGCCATTCGCCGTTAGGCGAACAAAAAGTGGCCCCTGGGGCTGTCCAGTTGCCATCGCGAACAGCGCACTCTGACCTTCTGGTCCATCGTGCACTGCAATCAGCGTAAACTCGCCTTTGGCGTACTCTCCACGCCGGCGCTCGCCGATTGTGAAGCCGGGATGTCCACCAATCAGTACGTCAATACGGCGCTTCCCGTCTACGAACACCCCGGTTTCAAAGTCAGGCCCAGGAGCGTCGGATTGAAAGCGCATGCCAGATTGAACCTCTGCGCATACGTTGAATCGCTTACTTATGGGGGCCAGCTCCTTAGCGTGGCAGCCCAGCATCATGTAAGCGACTAAACAGCACAGTATGGCGGTCCTATTTGCACCCACACCCTTTGATAATTGCCTCATTGCCCGCCTTCAATACGTCTTCTATGTTTTTTTCATTGACGGAATTCATGTTAATCACTCTGCCCATGATTCCGGTTCCGTAGTCAGGCAATCCCATCAGATGCCCTGCTTCATGAGCGAAGGTGGCTGCGCCCCACTGTCCAGGCAGGTACCATACGCCCTCATTCATCCACACCCGATTTACCCAAGACTCATGATCGCCCTGGCGAATCGACACGGCATTGGTTCTGACAGGATCGTACTTGTCCATTTGCATGACAACCGTCGTGACCTGGTATTTTCCGAATCTCCCAGTCCATGCCTTTTCGATTGCACTGGCCATCGCAGCCGCCTGAGCATTGCTTCCATTCTGGAAATTGATTGGCAAAGCGATGCCAACACTATTTCCTGATTTGGTACATGCATATGCGATAAGCCCCAGAGGATCGACATTGCTCATGGGATTGCCACCAGCATATGCGTAGGTGTTGGTTCCTCCTGCCAATCCAATCGGATCACTCTGCGCATACCGGCCAATGCTCGCGTCATAGTCGCGGAAGCCGTTGTACCAGAGTCCGCTTTCCGCGTCGTAGTACTGGCCCGGGAAGCCAATGTTCAACCCGCCAATCTCATCCTTCTGGACGCTACGTCCGTAGGCGTAGTTGTACGCCTTCCAGACGGTCTGCTGGCTTGGGCTGGTGACGAACTCCGGGCGTCCCAAATGATCGGTATGCACGTAATTGTGCTGCCCGCTGCGAGCAAGCCCAACCAGTTCACCTTCAAACCAGAAGTAATTGGTCCACACCCCGTTGTTCAGCTCAGTCATGAGCTGGTTCTGGCCGGCGTAGAAGTAGCGGCTGTTGGTGGTCTGGTTGATCTTTGCAACGCGCTGCCCCTGCGCATTGAGCACGTAGTCAGTCGCAATGCCACCGATGTTGCTGCGGCTCATGCGATTGAAGGCGTCATACTCGTAAGTGCTGATCCGGCTGCCTGCGGTCTCGCTGATGCGGTTTCCCAATGCGTCGTACTGGTACTGACGGCTGCCGTCCTGGTTGGTGTAGTTCAGCACCCGGTTGCTCCCCGGGTCGATGCTGTATTGGGTCAGCTGATTTCCTGCCTGGTAGCGGTCGTGATTGCCGCCGGCATCGTAGGAAAGATTGTTGATGACACCGAAGCGGGTCAGCTTGGTCATACGACTCAACGCGTCGTAGCCGATCAACTGGGTCATGTTCGGGTCGACAGCGTCGACAATGGCGGTGATTTCGCCATCGCCGCTGTACTGATAGTCCCAATAGCTGACCTTGCTGCCATTGGGTCCCCAGACCGACATTGCGGTCAGCCGCCCCTCCTGATCGTGGTTGTAGCCCCGGGCAAGCCCGTTGCCGTAGGCCAGCCACTCATGCGCTCCCGTGACCTTCCAGTTTGCCTGGGAAATGATTGAGCGCTGAGTCCCGTCGACCGTCGCCATCAACGCACTTGGTTTTCCTTGGGAGCCATATGTGTAGGTCGCCTTGTCACCGTTGGGATAGGTGATCTGGCTCAGGCGATTGATGCCGTCGTATCCATAGGTGGTGCTGTAGTCCGTCTTCTGACCAGACAGATCGGTGAAGTCGCGGCGTATCTGCAGCTGACCGTTCGGTGTATAGGCAAAATGGGTGGCGGTTCCGGGCCCTGAAGTGCCGCACAGTTGGCCTTTACCATTGCCGCACCAATCGTAGCTGTAACCCATTGTTCGGCCTTCTGCGCTCGCAGAAGTCATTCGTCCCAGACCGTCGTAGCCGAAGGAGACGACGCTGCCATCGGCCCGCGCCGTCGATGTCCGCAGACCTGCAGCATCGTACTGGTGCTGTGTCGTTCCCGTGTCCGGACTCACCTGTTTCCAAAGCTGGCCGAAACCATCGAATTCGTAGGTGGTAACGAGATTGCGGGGATCGCTCACACGGATCGGGCGATCTGCCAGATCGTAGGCAATCTGGGTCGTGCCCCCGGCGGCGTCGATTGATTTGATCAGGCGTCCACGCGGATCGTAGCTCATACGGGTGACGCGATTCTGCGAATCGGTCACCTGGGTGACTCTCCCCTCTGCGTCGTAGACGTACCTTATGCTTCTTCCCTGCTCAGTGCTCTCGGATATCACGCGCCCCAACTCGTCGTACTGATAGTTCACGGAAGAGACGATGGTATTTAGCCCCATCATGGCCAAGGCGATTGCGGACATGTCTTTTAGGCCTTCCTTAGCGTGGCTCTTCGCAGAATTTCGGGTTGCAGCTACCCTTGTCGTTTTCCGCCCTTACCGTCACCTGTGCCTGCGGCCCCCAAGAGGTGGGCCCAGATGCCAACTGGCCCATATACCCGAATTGCGCAACACCACTGCCGGTGTTCACGGGCGAGACGATCACGGTGAATGTGGCTACAGCGCCTGGTGCGACCGGAGACGAAAGCCCGATGGCCTCGCTGGTCCGCAACGTCCTCAGGACCATATAGGTATCGCTTGGATTCCAGATGACATTGCCAGTGTTCCGGAACTGGAATGTCACGCTGGATGACTGGCCATTGAAGATATGAGGCGCCGAGGTTGATGCGGAAACCAGCTCGGCGCTACGCACCACAGCAGGTACGGTAAAAGCACCTGAGCGATTGATGGTCAGGTTCGGACCGCCAACAGGCGAGATACCGTGCACGTATAGTGCTTTGCCTCCGTGATTCGATCGTACGTTGCCGTCAAGAGGAATCTTGAACCAATAGGCACTTCCGCGTGCCTGACACGCGTTGGCAACGTTTCCGTCGGTCGCCAAGTTGGCGCGGCCCGAAGCGACGAATGTGCCGCCACCAGCTGCGCCACCGGCATAGACGTGTACGTCGATCGAGGCGTCCACGCCAACTGAGCAGGCCCAGCCTTCAATGAAGAAGTTCCAGTTGCCGTCCTGGGTCACGCCGCCGATGTCACCAACGATGTTTGCCGTTGGAATCGCAAACACGCCTGAGTTCGCGAGCGGTCGGTCTTGGCCGCGGCCCTGCGGAGATTGGCCGTAGACGGAGAACTTGCGGCCGCCGAACTGCTGCCTCTGGGCTAGCGATATCGGCAACTGATACCTATAGGCACTCCCTGATGCTTGGCAAGCCGCTGCAACTCCTGGCTCGCTGGCAAGGTTTGCTTGTGTGCTACCCAGGTAGACGTTGCCGTCGGCGTAACCGTCCACCTGGATTGACCCAGCCGAGCCAGTGGAACAGGCCCAGCCACGCACGAACCAGTTCCACTGCGCATCATGAGTGATTTCGTCAATCACGCCGCTCACCACCGAATCCATCGGATAGTCGGTTTGTGAAACCTCAGTGCGCGTGCGATTGGAAGCGTTGTTGTAGCTATGACGGGTCCACGCCCACTTGCCGTCCCCCATTGAACGGACTTCCTGCGTCAGGCGGCGCCCTGCATCGTAGCCGTAGCGGACTGTCACGCCATCGGGCTGGGTAAGCGAGGCGATGTCACCTGCAGCGGTGTAGCCAATGGCGGTCGTCGCCCAGCCAGTTCCCGAACTGGTTCTGTCGGACACAACGCGGCCACGGCCGTCATACGTCAACTCTCGCACACCACCGTTCGCGTTGACGATGCGCCCCGGTAGCCCCAGTCCGTTGTAGTTGGAATAGCTGATCGTATGACCAAGCGCGTCGGTGACACTGGTCAGATCGCCCTGACTGTTGAAAACGGAGATGACGTCGTCCTGCGCAAGCGGTCCATCGACTTTGATCGAGGCCTTCAATCCGTTTGGGTGATAGGTATACGTGCTTCGGGTCACTCGCGTCTGGCTGGGCACTCCACGTGCCGTCAGATTGCGCTCAGTTGCGCTGGCCACGTTTCCGTGATCGTCATAGGAATAGGCAACTTCAAGATCACCCACCACCGTTGTCTTGAGGAGTCGGTTGCGCGTGGTATCCCACTCCTGCAACGTTGTACGTTCGGCCGAGCTCCCGACCGCTTCCACCCGCTTCAGCAGGTAACCCTGTGCGCTGTAGTGGAAGTTGGTCAGATTGTCCTGGAAATCATGGACCAGATCCGGATATCCGTTGGCGTCATAACTCTGCTCCTTGTAGCTGGCAGGGCAGTTCGGCGACGGATCACCCTTGGTCGATACCATCTTTCCGTCCTTGAACGTGTAAGTGGTGCTACGACCAAGAGGGTTGATCACAGTGACATCAATATCGACGGGCCGCGTAAGGCTCGGCGCAGCGGCGGCCGTCATACCGAGAGCGCTCTCCATCGGCAGCGAGTCAACAGGCAGCGAGCGCGGTTGATAGCAGATCCGTGAGCCTCCGGTGCGCTGTTCGCACCATCCACGCTCTTCATCGGCACGGATACCGCCGGGTCGAGTCGGTGCGGGCGGCGGAAGCACCGGTTCGGTGCTGCGTACGGCGTAGCTGAAGCGGAACCGCTCAATGCCACCGTTGTGCTCTGTGCTGATGGCGCGGCGCTCCGCGTCGTACGCAAACGTGGAATAGCGCACGTCATTAAAAGACTTGCCAGTCAGGGCACCCGGGAAGCGGGCATCTTCGTAGTGGTAACTGATCTTCGTTGCAGGTGTGCCAGGCAGCGTCGTGCTGGCGAGCCGCCCACGTCCGTTCCCGAACACATTGGGGGTATAGGTGTAGCGATAGATGTTGCCGGCCGGATCGGTCACCTGACTGACCTGTCCGTTGGCCCAGCCAAAGCTGACGCTGCGTCCAGAGGAGTGCGTCACCTTCTGCAAGTAACGGTCAGCATAGGAGAACGTCCAGCTCACGCCCTGCTCATTGCTGAGTCGGGTGATATAGCCCTCGGCGTTGTAGGTCTCCGTACCGTTGTTTTCGTTTCGAAGCGTAAACGTGCCATTGCCGTTCGCGGACAGGTACGCGATGGGCTGGGCCTTGTCCTCATACCAGCGACCGCTGGCCGGATCCTTGAGGTACTTGATGCGACGACCGTCGGGCCGTTGCACCCACGCCAGCTGATTTGCATCGGTGAATGCGAGCGAATAGTCGAAGTTGCTCAGCCAGTGATTGCCGAACAGCCCGGTCGCGCTCCAGTAGTGATTGTAGTTGCGCTGCAGGAACAGGCCCATTTCGCCCTGGCTGGCGAAATCAAGTTCTGGTTCGACCTTGTTGCCGCTGTAGAGAACGACAGGATTGCCCTTACGGCCGTTGCAATCCTTCTCTTTGTCATCGGTCGGCTGCTCCTTCGCGGTTTCGGTCGGAATTGCACCGCCGCCGCCGCCATTGTCCATTTGAGACTCGGACAGGTTGACACCACTGCCGCCGCCAAATCCAAAACCACCTACACCGCTACCTCCAGCAGGGCGTTTGGCGGTGACCTGAACGGTTTCGAGGGTGTTTGCCGCGGTTGCCAATGCCATCGGCAGGGAAAGCAGCGGCAGAAGAAGAAGACGGGACTGCAGGGTGTTCCGCGTTGCAACGTGCGTCATGCGCTTGCCTAGCTCCTCATCCGAGACTGACTCATTCAGTCATCGGGAATTCATGTTTGTAACGAGTCTATGACAGCACGCTGTAACGGTGCAATGGAGGCACCTAATGTTTTTCGTGCATTGCCCATCAATGAGCTGGGCACAGCACAGCGCGACGAATCGCTGGTGCATAAACCAGCAGATGTACACGTTTCAGAAGAGTGAGCCCTGCGGCGTATCCTTCTTCTGCGGCAGCGGCTTCACGAACCGGCTGCAGTCCAGCTTCGGCCAATGGCTGTTCTGCGCGTTGAAGCCGAGGCGCTTGCGCGCCAGCTTGAAGCGGTTGCTCAACAACTCCGCATACACGCCCTGGCCACGCATGCGCGTGCCGAACTGGCTGTCGTAGTCCTTGCCGCCGCGCAGCTGCTGGATGGTGCTCATCACGTGTGCAGCGCGATCGGGATGATGGGTGTCCAGCCAGTCGCGGAACAGCGGTGCCACTTCCAGTGGCAGGCGCAGCAGCACGTAGCCTGCGGTGCTGGCACCGGCATCGTGTGCGGCCTCCAGCACGGCTTCCAGTTCGCTGTCGTTGATCCACGGAATCACCGGCGCCACCATCACACCGACCGGAATGCCAGCGTCATGCAGACGCTTCATCGCACGCAGCCGTGCATGCGGCGCTGATGCGCGCGGCTCCAGCTTCGCGGAGAGATGCGGGTCCAGCGAGGTCACCGAGAAGTGCACGCTGACCAGATTCTCCGCGGCCAGCGGCGCGAGCAGATCGATGTCGCGCTCGACCAGTGCGTTCTTGGTGATCAGCGAGAACGGATGCTTGGTCTCCAGCATCACTTCGATCAGTTGGCGGGTCAGCTTGAACTTGCGTTCGATCGGCTGGTACGCATCGGTGTTGATGCCCAGCGCGATCGGCTGCGGCACGTAGCCCGGCTTCGACAGTTCCTTGCGCAGCAGTTGCGGCGCATTGGTCTTGGCGAACAGCTTGGTCTCGAAATCCAGGCCTGGCGACAGATTCAGATAGGCATGCGAGGGGCGTGCAAAGCAGTACGAGCATCCATGCTCGCAGCCGCGGTACGGATTCACCGATTGGCTGAAGCCGACGTCCGGCGAATTGTTGCGGGTGATGATGCTGCGTGCGGTTTCGGCACGCACCTCGGTGCGCAGGCGTGGGGCGAGGAATTCCTCGCTCTCGTCGACCGCCCAGCCGTCGTCCACCGCCTCGCTGACGGTGCTTTCAAAGCGCCCGGCAAGGTGGGACGTGGAACCTCGGCCCTTGATCGCGATACCCATTGCGGCAGGGTACGTCGAGGCTGTCTCATTGGCTGCGACGGCCGCCTGAAGGGTTCAGGACTGTGCTGAGCCGAGCATGGGCTCGGCTCTACAATTGATGCAGAGACCTTGTAGAGCCGAGCCTACGCTCGGCTGCAATGCATCAAAGCAGCGCCAGGTACCCGCGCACCGTGGCATCCAGCCCGTCGTACAGCGCTTCGCCGATCAGCGCGTGGCCGATCGACACCTCCAGTACCTCTGGCACGTGGGCCAGGAACTCGCGGAGGTTGTCCTGCGACAGGTCGTGGCCAGCATTGACGCCCAGGCCGACAGCCTGCGCTCGTCGAGCAGCAGTGGCGAACAACGCCAGCATCGCGTCGGCATCGCCAGCCGCATGCGCCTCCGCATAGGGCCCGGTATACAGCTCGATGCGGTCTGCACCCACTTCAGCCGCCTGCTCCAGCAGCGGGTTGCCCGCGTCGACGAACAGGCTGACCCGGCAACCCATCGCCTTCAGTTCGGCGATCAATGGGCGCAACCGCTCGGCGTCGCGCTCGAAGTCGAAGCCGTGGTCGGAGGTGATCTGGCCGTCGCTGTCGGGCACCAGGGTGGCCTGCGCCGGGCGGGTCTGCGCGCACAGCGGCAGCAGGCCGGGGTAGCCCTCTCGCGGCGGCGCGAACGGATTGCCTTCGATGTTGAACTCCACGCCTCGGGCGCGGGTCAGCGTGGACAGGGCCAGCACGTCCTCGGCGGTGATGTGGCGGCGGTCCGGTCGCGGGTGCACGGTGATGCCATGCGCACCGGCATCCAGGCAAGCCTGGGCGGCACGCACCACGTCCGGTTCGGCGCCGCCGCGCGAATTGCGCAGGACGGCGATCTTGTTGACGTTGACGCTGAGCTGGGTCATGGAACGGGACTACTTGGAAAGAGGGGACGGATCGTGGTCGGTGGCGTCATCATTGCGCCGGGCCTGGGCCTGCTCGCGCAGGCGACGCAGTTCCTCGGCATCGACCAGGGTGGCGGGGTCGCGCTGCAGGTCGCCGAAACGGGCCACGTAGCGGCCACGCACCCAGGCCAGCAGGAAGGCGAGGGCCGCCAGCAGGCACAGCGTCATCAGCCCGGGGCTGGGGGTCTTCAGTGCGAAGGCGAAACAGCCCAGCGCCAGCAGCAGGTACAACCAGTACATAGTCGGGCTCCCCGGATGATCGGCGCAGTGTAGCGCTGCGTCAGAGCAGCGGCGAGGCCAGCCGGGCGAAGGCCTCGGGCAGGCGGTGCAGCCACAGCGAACGACCGGCCTGGTCGTGCACCCGCGTGGAACGGTCGAATTCGCCCTGCAGCAGTTCGGCCAGCGCAGCCACCCGGTCACGGTCGCTGATCATCATCGACAGCTCGAAGTTCAGCCGGAAGCTGCGGTGATCGAAGTTGGCACTGCCGACGATGCAGACGTCGTCATCGGCGATGAAGGCCTTGGTATGCAGCATGCGTGGGCCGTACTCGTAGATCTTCACCCCGGCATGCAGCAGCTCGTCGAAGTAGGAGCGGGCGGCCTGGGTGACGAACCAGGAATCGCTCATCTTCGGCACAAGCAGGCGCACGTCCAGCCCGCCCAGCGCGGCCGAGGTCAGGGCCATCCGTGCCGCTTCGCCGGGCACGAAGTAGGGCGTGACCAGCCAGACGCGCTCGTGTGCTTCCTGGATGGCTGCCACGTGCAGGCGGTGGATGGTTTCCCAGCCCGAATCCGGACCCGACACCAGTACCTGCGCGTTGATCGCGCCATCACCGCGCAGCGGCATGTCGGCCGGCCACAGACGCGCGATGTCCATTCGCGAGGGATCCTGTCCACTGGCGTACAGCCAGTCCTCGGCGAACACCAGCTGCAGGCTGCGCACCACGTGGCCGCGGATGCGCATGTGCAGGTCGCGGTAGGCATCCGCCCTGCGGCTTTCATCCTCGTCGTCGGTGATGTTGATGCCACCGGTGAAGGCGAGGCGGCCATCGATGATCACCAGCTTGCGATGCGTGCGCAGGTTCAACCACGGGCGCTTGAACGGCTTCAGCAGCTGCCGTGGGTGGAACCAGATCGCTTCGCCACCGGCGTCGAGCAGCGGCTGCAGGAAGCGGCGGGGCAGGGCCGACGAACCCACCGCGTCGAGCAGCAGGCGCACCTGCACGCCGGCCCGCGCACGTTCCACCAACGCGTCGCGCAGGGCGGTGCCGGCGTGGTCGGGGTTGAAGATGTAGTACTCCAGGTGGACGTGATCGCGGCTCTGCGCGATGGCGTCCAGCAGGGCCGCGTAGGTTGCCGCGCCGTCTACCAGCCAGGTGACTTCGGTGGCGCTGCTCGGCGCCAGTCCTGTCGTGGCCTGGGCGATCTTGGCCAGTTCGGTGCAGTCGGCATCGGGCGGGCAGACATCGCTGTAGTGCTCCATACCCGAACGCGCGCGGCCACGGCGCAGGCGCTGCCGCTTCACCTTCTGCGGGCCCAGCAGGTAGTAGATGAACAGGCCCAGATAGGGCAGCAGCGCCAGTGACAGGATCCAGCTCAGCGTGGCCACTGGCTCGCGCTTCTGCAGCATGATCCAGCCCGCCAGCGCGAACAGGTACAGCAGATAGGCGACCGCCAGGATCGTGCCAAGGTGGGCGATGCCGTCGAGCCAATGGCGCAGGGAGTCGAAGAGGGCGAGCATCCGCCGATCATAGCGGGCGCGTGCTCCCTGATGGGGTCAGATCCCTTTCCTGCGGGAAAGGGATCTGACCCCGACGGGCCCCGCAGGCACAAAAAAAGACGCCCCTGTTTCCAGGGGCGTCTGCAGTCGCGTCATGACTGTTGTGTTGCGGTGTAGCGTTTACTGCTGCACAAAACCGATCTTCTTCATCTGAGCATTCTTCGCGGCGGCCAGAACCTTGGCCATCACGTCGTACTCGGAATCCGGGCTGGCGTCGATGCGCAGTTCCGGCTGGTTGGTCGGGTCACGCTGGACCTCCTGCTCCATCCGCTGCTGCAGCTCGCTCGTATTGATCGGGCTGTTGTTCCACGAGACCTGGTTGCTGGCGTCGATCTTGAGTTCGATCGGCGGCGGCGGTTCGACCAGCTGCGGCGGTGGGTTGAGCACGCGCTGCGGCAGGTCCACGGCGATCGGGTACGTCATGATCGGCGCGGTCACGATGAAGATGATCAGCAGAACCAGCATCACGTCCACGAGGGGCGTGACGTTGATGTCTGCCATGGGGCCCTTGCCACCACCACTACTGAATGCCATGGCTTATTGCCCCTTTTCTTTGGTCGCGACGAAGCCGACGTCCAGCATGCCCTGCTCCTGCGCGACCTTGGTCAGGTCGTTGATGACGCGCATCTTGGTGGTGCGATCACCACGCAGGTTCAGCGGCGGCTGCGGGGTCTGCTGGGCGGCGGTCGCCAAGCGCGACTCGAGAGTCTGCTTGTTGATTTCTTCGTCGTTCCAGTAGATCGAGCCGTCTTCCTTGACTGCCAGGGTGATCGGTCCGGAACGCTTTTCAGCATCTTCCGGCTTCTGGATCAGGTTGGCTTCCGGCAGATCCACCTTGACCTTGTGGGACATCAGGGGCGCCGTGATGATGAAGATGATCAGCAGCACCAGCATCACGTCCACGAGGGGCGTAACGTTGATGTCGGCCATGGGGCCGCCGCTGTTACCACTACTGAAAGCCATAACGGGCTCCGTCTAGATCTTGGTGACTACTTACGTTCGTCGCTGGGTGACGCGCGCCGCAATTAGCGGACGCGCGAGCCGGTGGCGAAGAAGTCGTGCAGGTCGTGCGCGAAGGTATCGAACTTGCTGATGGTCGCGCTGTTGATCTTGCTGAAGAAGTTGAAGGCGAACACGGCCGGGATCGCGACGAACAGACCGATCGCGGTCATGATCAGCGCTTCACCCACCGGGCCGGCAACGGCGTCGATCGAAGCGGAGCCGGTGGCACCGATCTTGATCAGCGCGCCGTAGATGCCCCACACGGTACCCAGCAGACCGACGAACGGAGCAGTTGCACCGACGGTGGCCAGCAGGGTCATGCCCGACTGCAGCTTGTTGCTTTCGCGGGTGACGGCCTGACGCAGAGCGCGGTCGACGAACTCCGAACGGCTCAGGTTCTCACCGACGCCGCCGGTAGCACCGCCTTCAGCGCGCTGGTGGTGGGCAGCTGCCTGGGCAGCGTCCAGGGCGATCTTCGAGAACGGCTCGGAAGCCGGCTGTTCTTCCATCGCACGGATGGCGTCCTGCGCGTTCGGGGTATCCCAGAACAGGCTGACGACGCGATCAGCGGCGCTCTTCAGGCGGGTGGCGCGGAAGATGTTGATGACGGTCCAGTACCAGGACATGGCCGACATGATGACCAGGGTCAGCAGCACGACCCAGGAAACCGCGAAATCACCCGGCTTGGTGGTCATTTCGTGGATCAGGTGCTCGAAGCCCATCTGCGACAGGGCGTTGGACGGATTGCCCCCGGCAGCAGCGGCGATGAAAATTTCCTGCAGCATGACGCTTACCTTTGTTGTGTGTGGTGATAAAGGGTGTAGCTAAGCTAAACAATCGAACTGGGAGCGGGGGTGGCCAGGTGGCCACCCGGACGCATCAGTTCAGCGCAAAGTTGACCGGGACGCGAACGCGACCTGCCGCCTTCTTACCGCCAGATTCAGCGGCGTTGAAGCGCCACTTGCGAGCTGCTTCCATCGCAGCACGGTCCAGGTCGCGGTTACGGCTGGACTTTTCCACCGTGACATTGGTGACGTTGCCGTTGGCATCGACATCAATGATCAGGATCACTTCGCCCTGGATACCCGCGCGGAAGGCTGCCGGCGGGTAACGCGGCGGATTCATGGCCTTCGAGGAGATATCCACGCTGGCCTCGATCGAGGTCGGCGGAGCCGGCGGCGCGGGCGGCGACGGCGGGGTGACGATATCGTTCGGACGCGGTTCCGGCACGTCCACGACCGGCGCCTGCGGCGGCGGCGGGACCGGCGACGGCTTCGGCGGCGACAGATTCTTCACCGGCGGTGGCGGAGTATCCTGCGGCGGCGGCGGCGGCGGCGGCGGTGGGGGCGGCGGCGGCGCGTCGACGATGGTCACCATGACGTTGCGCTCCTTCTCAGCCACAGCCTTGGGAGCCACGGCGGGGATCAGGAGCATCATGAACGCGGCCAGATGCAGGGCAATTACAAACGCGATGCCGACGATGCGAGGCCAGCTCAGCCCCTTCTCATCGGGTTGTTCGTACCGGTGAACGACTAGTTGTTCCGTCATGCGCCAAGAGCTCAATAGTGGGGCCGGGGATGCCGGGGGCGGAATCCCTGATCAGCGGTGCATGACACCGCAGGAACCTCCAAGCTTATACCAATCCTGAGCGCCTGCGCATCAACTGTGCAGGCATTCAGGCGTTATTCCTACTTACTTCAGGTTGATGATTTTCTTGGCATCAGCCTGGTTCTTCACACCCTTCGCCAGCGCCTGCTGGGCGGCCTGCTTGGCCTCCGGGATGCGACCTTCGGCATGCAGGACGCGTGCCAGGTTCAGGTAGGTCTCACCGTCCTTGGACAGCGGGGCAGCCTTCTGCCACGCATCGATCGCCTGCGGCACCTGGTCGGAGTAGTAGTAGGACTGGGCCAGCGCCAGGTAGACCTGGTAATCCGGCTTCAGGATGCCCTTCTGCAACCCTTCGTTGATGACCGCGATGACGTCCTTTTCCTTGTGTTCGGTGTTGGCATAGATCGAGTACAGCTGCTTGTACTCGCGCTCTTCGGTGAGCTGGCCGCTGCTGCGCAGCTTGTCCATCACCGCAGCCGCCTTGTCCATCTGGTCGGCCTGCATGTACATGCTCGCCAGGTTCAGCTGGGCCTTCTTGTCATTCGGGTTCTTGGCGGCCAGTGCCTCGGCTTCCTTCACCGCTTCACCGGACTGGCCGGCTTCGGAGAGGGCCGCCATCAGCAGCTGGTTCCAGTTGTCCTTCGGTTCGGTGGCGCCGGCGATGGCCTGCTTCAGCACCGGGATCGCTTCCTGGTAGCGCTCCAGCTGGTACAGCGCCTGGCCCTTGGCGATCAGCTCTTCCGGCTTGGTCGACTTGCTCTCGGCGAAGTACTTGTCCAGGGTCGCCAGGCCTTCGGCGGTCTTGTCTTCCTGCAGCTCCAGCTGGCCCAGCATCAGCATCGACTGGAAGTGGCCGTTGTTGTCCAGGCCATTGAACTGCAGGACCTGCTTCAGGTAGGCGATCGCCGCTGCGGTGTCGTCGGTCTGGTAGGCGGCCTGCGAGGCCAGCTGCGCAGCCAGCGACTTGTCGTACTCGTTCGCGGCGCTGTCAGCCAGGATGGCGTCGGCCTGGGTGCGGGTCTCCGGGAACTTTTCCTTGTTGTAGCTGTCGATCATTTTCTGCAGCTTGCTGCCCAGCTTGGCCGAAGCCTTGACCGTCGGCTCCTGGCGGGTCGCGTTCGGGTAGAGCACCTCGGCCTTGGCCTGCTTGCCGCCGCGGTTGCCGCGCTCGGAGGAGCGCGAGGACTGCGCGAAGGCATCGGTGACCACGGCGCCGGTCAGGGCGGTCGCGACGAGGACGGAAAGCACAGCTTTGTGGTTACGGAAAATCATCGTTCACCTCGATCGAACCGCCGGTTAGCGGCAAAGTCGGACTGTCAGAAAAATCTGAGCCGCCAAACGTATCAGAAACAGATGGCGTGAGAAATCGTTTTATGTGCTGCAATACAGCATGAAACTGCGCACTCATCCACACTTTGGCCGCAGTCCGGCCGCCTGCGCCTGCTGATAGACCGGCGTCAGCGCCGGTGCATCGCGTCGCAGTTCCTGGATCCGGTTGGCTGGGTCGGGATGCGTGGACAGCCATTGTGGGCTGCGACCGCCACTGGCCGCCATCATGTTCTGCCACAGATCGACCGCCTGTGCCGGGTTGAAACCGGCCTGGGCCATCAGTCGCTGGCCGATCACGTCGGCCTCGCTCTCCTGGGTGCGCGAGCCGGGCAGCAGGAAGGCGGTCTGTGCGCCCATCCCGCCAAGCTGGTTCACGGTGCTGGCCGCCCCCTCGCCATAAGCGGCACCGGCGAGCGCGCCGAGCACGGCCAGGCCGGTCTGCGCGCCCATCTGACGGGTGATGCGCTCTTCGTGGTGGCGGGCGATGACGTGGCCGATTTCATGGCCGATTACGGCAGCCAGCTGGTCCTGGTTCTTGGCGACCGTGAAGATGCCGGTGTTCACACCGACCTTGCCGCCGGGCAGGGCGAAGGCGTTGGGCTCCTTGTCGACGAACACCGCGGTCTCCCACCGTACGCCACGGTACTGAGCAGGCAGCTGCGCGACCAGCGCGTTGACCACGCATTGCACGTAACCGTTCTGGCGGCCGTCGGTGCTGATCTTTTCCTTCTGCTTGGTTTCGGCGAACGCCTGTGCGCCGAGCTGGTCCAGCTGCGCCTGCGACACCCCGCCCACCATCTGCCGACGGCCGGTAGGAGAGGTCGTGGTCGCGCAGGCGCTGACCAGGGTGGTGATGACAAGGGCCAGCAGCAGTTGTTTCATGGATCCACCCCCGTGTTCATATGCGCAGTGTGTACCGTAGCGGCTTAATCTTTCGTCAAGCGGACACGGCGTTACGTTGCCCCGAAGAACACAAGCGCGGCAAGCGCCACGCCGTTGTTCAGCGCGTGCGCGGTCATCGCGGCCCAGAGCGTACCGGTGCGCTGGTACAGCCAGCAGAACGCGGCGCCCATGCCGCCATAGACCAGCCACAACTGCGCGATTTCGGCCGGGCCATTGGCACTGGTGCCAGGGATTTCATGGATGAGGGCGAAAGCAAGGCTGCTCAGTACCACGCCCAGCCACGGGCGCCCGGCCTTCCACAGGCGGCCAAACAGCACGCGGCGGAACAGCAGCTCCTCGTAGGCCGGTGCCAGTACCACCGCGAACAGCACCAGGAACAACGGGAAGCGCGCGATCGCACTCTGCATCAGCGCCAGATTGGTGGGAACCGGCTCGATGCCGAACTGCTTGGCCAGGAAGGCGATGCCATTGCTGCCGAGCACGATCAGGGTCGCCACCAGCAGGGTCCAGCCCCAGGTGGAGGGACGGCGCAGCGCCTGGCGCGACGCGTGGCGCTCGGCGGCATTGGCCGGCCGTCGCCAGAAGTACAGCAGCAGCGCGGCGCCGCCGGTGGCAAACAGCGCCATGAGAATCTGCGCAAGCGCGCCCGGCTGGCCCAGTGACGCCGCTACCGAACTGGCGTCGGGGGCACCAGCGCCGGCCTGCGCGTTCGCGTAACCGACCACCACGCCACGGTACAGGCCCCATAGCAGGCCGCTGATCAGGCTCAGGCCGAACAGGGTGACAGCGGCGATACCCAGGTCGATGAAAAACCCCGCCAACGGCGAAACGGCACGCGGCGCGGCAGAAGCCGGCGGAACCGGGGGTGGAGCGGAAACCGGGGCGGATGCGGACATCAGGTACCTGCGTTCAAGAGTCGAAGGCCGGCGCGCCTCCCCGCGCACCGGCCGTGTCCCGATTGTGTCAGATATCCAGGTTTGCGACCTTCAGCGCGTTGTCTTCGATGAAGTCGCGACGCGGTTCGACGACATCGCCCATCAGCGTGCTGAAAATCTGGTCGGCAGCGACAGCATCTTCGATGCGCACCTGCAGCAGTCGACGGGTTTCCGGATTCACCGTGGTGTCCCACAACTGCTCCGGATTCATTTCACCCAGACCCTTGAATCGCTGGATCTGGCGGCCGCGCTTGGCCTCCTCGAGCAGCCAGTTCTGTGCCTTGGCAAAGCTGTCGACTTCGATCGACTTGGCACCGCGGGAAATGGTTGCGCCTTCGCGGACCAGACCGTGCAGCAGCTTCGATGCCTGGTGGATCGCGCGCAGTTCGCCGCTTTCGAAGGCCGACATCGGCAGCACCTGGATGTGCTGTTCGCCCATGTGGCGACGGGTCACCAGCACAGCGGCCGGGCGCTCGTCGTTGGCGTCCTGCAGCTCCAGCGTGAAACGCGGGCTGCCCAGGCTGCCCTGGTTGAGACGCTTGGCCAGTGCATCCAGGCCCTCGCCTTCGCCGGCAGCGCGCAGGCTTTCCAGGTCCATCGGGACGAAGTCGACCAGCGCTTCAAGCAGGTTGCGGTCGTAGCGGTGTGCGTTGCGCTCGATCGAATCCAGCGCCGCCGCGTAGGCCAGCAGCAGCTTCTCCAGCGCCAGGCCTTCGATGCCGGGCTCGCCGGTGGCCGGCACCAGTGCAGCGTTTTCCACTGCGCTGCTGGCCAGGTAGCTGTCCAGCGCCGGGTCGTCCTTCAGGTACAGCTCCTGCTTGCCCTGCTTGATCTTGTACAGCGGCGGCAGGCCGATGTAGACGTAACCGCGCTCGATCAGCTCCGGCATCTGACGATAGAAGAACGTCAGCAGCAGGGTGCGGATGTGGGCGCCGTCGACGTCGGCGTCGGTCATGATGATGATCTTGTGGTAACGCAGCTTGTCCGGGTTGTACTCGTCACGGCCGATGCCGGTGCCCAGCGCGGTGATCAGCGTACCCACCTGGTCGGAGGACAGCATGCGGTCGAAACGCGCGCGTTCCACGTTGAGGATCTTGCCGCGCAGCGGCAGCACCGCCTGGTTCTTGCGGTTGCGGCCCTGCTTGGCCGAACCACCTGCCGAGTCACCCTCGACGATGAACAGTTCGGACAGCGCCGGATCCTTTTCCTGGCAGTCGGCCAGCTTGCCCGGCAGGCCCGCGATGTCCAGCGCGCCCTTGCGGCGGGTCAGGTCGCGGGCCTTGCGCGCGGCTTCACGTGCACGTGCGGCATCGACGATCTTGCCGGCGATCGCCTTGGCTTCGTTCGGGTTTTCCTGCAGGAACTCTTCCAGGCGCGCACCGAAGGCGTTTTCCACCGCCGGGCGCACGTCGGAGCTGACCAGCTTTTCCTTGGTCTGGCTGGAGAAGCTCGGGTCCGGCACCTTCACCGACAGCACTGCGATCATGCCTTCGCGCATGTCATCGCCGGTCAGGTTGATCTTGGCCTGCTTGGCGATGCCGTTCTGCTCGATGTAGTTGTTGAGCACACGGGTCAGCGCACCGCGGAAACCGGCCAGGTGGGTACCGCCGTCCTTCTGCGGAATGTTGTTGGTGAAGCAGTACATCGTCTCCTGGTAGGAGTCGGTCCACTGCAGCGCCACGTCGACGACGATGCCGTTGTGCTCGCCGGTGACTGAAATGACGTTCGGGTGCAGCGGGGTCTTCAGCTGGGCCAGATGCTCCACGAAGCTGCGGATGCCGCCTTCGTAGTGGAAGTCATCGCGACGGCCATCGCCACGCTCGTCGGCAAGGACGATCTTGACGCCGGAGTTCAGGAACGACAGCTCGCGCAGGCGGCGGGCCAGGATGTCGTAGTGGAATTCCACGTTGTCGTGGAAGGCGACGGTCGACGGCCAGAAGCGCACGGTGGTACCGCGCTTGGTGGTGGCTTCCAGCTTGGCCAGCGCAGTCACGGCTGCGCCGTTGCTGAATTCCTGCTGGTAGTGGGAGCCATTCTGGAACACGTCCACCAGCAGCTTCTGCGACAGCGCGTTGACCACGCTGACGCCGACGCCGTGCAGGCCGCCCGAAACCTTGTAGCTGTTGTCGTCGAACTTGCCGCCTGCGTGCAGGACGGTCATGACGACTTCGGCCGCAGACACTTCGCGACCGAGCTTGGCGCTCATCTGCTCGTGCTTGCCGGTCGGAATACCACGGCCGTTGTCGGACACCGAGACCGAGCCGTCGGCGTGGATCGTCACTGCAACGTGGTCGGCGTGGCCGGCCAACGCTTCGTCGATCGAGTTGTCGACGACCTCGAACACCATGTGGTGCAGACCGGTGCCGTCATGCACGTCGCCGATGTACATGCCGGGACGCTTGCGGACAGCCTCCAGGCCTTCCAGGGCGGTAATGCTGTTGGCGTCGTAATTGCCGTTGTTTGCCGGGGTGTTCTGTTCGTCGCTCATTGCGCTTGCCGTAGGCTCCGCAGGTCGGGCACCGCTTGGGGCGATGCGCCGAGAATGAAAGGATTCCAACCCGAATTATACCAGCCGGGGTCGAGCGGCCCTGGTGTGCCCACTATGGCACAGCCACGATCTGTGCATGTTCCACGTGGAACCGGGCGATGTGGGTCAGTTCCTGCAGCGCCGCCGGGGTTTCGGTGGCGGTGATGAAGATCTGTGCCGGCCCATTGAGCAGGCGCTCCAGTACCCGCGCCTGATGGGTGCGATCCAGCTCCGAGGCCAGATCGTCCAATGCGATCACCGGCCATTCGCCTCGCTGTTCCGCATAGTCCTCCGCCTGTGCCAACAGGCACGCCAACGCCGTCAGCTTGGCCTGGCCGCGGGACAGCGCATCACGACCTGGAATACTGTGGAAATCCACACTCCAGTCCGCGCGGTGCGGGCCCACCGAGGTATACCCTGCCTGCCGGTCACGTTCCCGGGCCAGAAGCAGGGCATCGGCCAAGGGAAGCTCATGCCGCCGCCAACCGGGGCTCAGCTCCAATCCCTGGATACCGAGTTGCGGAGCCAGGCTGGCGGCCAAGGCTACCGTGCGCTGCTGCAGACGCTCCAAGTAGTGCTGGCGGCGGCTGGTCAGTGGTTCTCCTGCCTCGGCCAGCTCGTGATCCCAGGTATCGAGCATCCGCGATGGCCCGCCCTGCTTGAGCAGGGCATTGCGCTGCTTCAGCGCCCGGGAATAGCGACGCCACAGGGACAGAAAATCCGGTTCCACGTGGAACAAGCCCCAATCGAGGAAGCGGCGGCGGGGTTCACCACCACCACTGACCAGTGCATGGCTCCCGGGCTCGAACGTCACCACGGCAAGCGCTGCGCAGAGATTACCCAGCTGTGCGACATCCTCGCCGTCCAGTCGCCCCTTCCAGTCCTGACCACTGTGGCGCAGGCCGGCTTTTCGGCGGTGGGGCGGGTGATGGGCACGCTGTTCGTCCCATTCCACGAAGATTTCCAGCGCTTCCTGGCCCTGGCGTACCAGACCGTCGCGCACCCGGCCACGGAAGCTGCGGCCATAGGCCATCAAGTGCAGGGCTTCGAGCACGCTGGTCTTGCCGGCACCGTTGTCGCCGGTCAGCAGGTTCAATCCCGGCTGGGGCGACAGGTCCACCGCACTGAAGCGACGCAGTTGATGCAAGGCGAGGCGGCGGATCTGCATGGGGCGCGAAAGACCATCCGCACAAGGCGGTAGAGGGGCAGGGAATCCATCAGCTTACTGCATCGGTCAAGCCAGCCGTGCCGCGCCAGACATCGCCACTGTGCTGAAGCCTCTGTCTGGCAACCCTACGCGTGTTCCACGTGGTGGCGCTCCCTCACCTGGGCTCGCCTGGGTCTGGATACGCCGGGAATCCTTGAATTCTGAGCGGCGGCGCAGGGTACCGGACCTCAGATTTCAGCGATTTCAGCCTCATTCCGCGAGCATCGCCAGGTGCCCCGACGGTGGTTTGCGCGAACACCGCGCAGATTTCTTGAAATCTGGGATGCGATGCCCTGTAGGGTTCCACAGATTTCAAGGAATTCGAGCCCGCCGTTTCACGCTGTCCACAGCAGGTCTGTATGACTTATACACAATGTATGGGCAAGCTGTGGATAAAAAAGCCCTTTTGCCCGACCTGCGAAACTATCCACAGGTTCCCCCCCAGCCTGAGGGGCCTCTATACAGGGGGTTTCAGGTGCATAAATCTCTTCAAAATCAAATAGATAATGCATTTCTCCACGAAATCTGGGCCTACCATCACCACCATGCTTTAGATTTATACCCAGATTTAGAAGCTAGGCCGGCCCCGATCCGACCCCAACGAGACCTGTGGACAGTGGCGTCTGCAGATGAAGCAACCGCAGCGTTGCGACCCACGATCTGCTTCACCCCTCCGGCAAGTTCGGGGAACGTGCATCAGTCTGAAGACCCAGAACGACATACTCGATCGAAAGCGGCTGGACAGCGCCCAAGCTCACAACCTGGATTCCAATCGCTCAGCACCGATTGCATCGGAAGGGCAGCCAGGATCAATCGGCAACCAGCAATCTCAAGGAAGGCATTCACCCATACCTGGAGATCCGGCCATCGCGATGCTCCACGTGGAACCTGCAAAAAAAACGCCCGGAAAGGTCCCGGGCGTCATTCGGTTCCACGTGGAACAGGCTGCCGTCAGAGACGCAGCGGCATCACCACATGGCGCGACTTCTCGCTGCTGGACTCACGCACCAGTGCCGAGGAGTTGGAGTCGCGCAGCTGGATGATGACTTCCTCGTCGCGCAGGGCAGACAGGGCATCCAGCAGGTAGTTCACGTTGAAGCCGATGGCCAGATCGCTGACCGTGGTGTCGGCTTCGATCTCTTCCTGGGCTTCTTCCTGTTCCGGGTTGTGCGCGCTGATCTTCAGGTTGCCCGGCGAGACTTCCACGCGGATGCCGCGGTACTTCTCGTTGGACAGGATTGCGGCACGCTGCAGCGAGGCACGCAGTGCTTCGCGATCAACCTTCACTTCGCGGTCGGCACCGATCGGAATCACCGCTTCGTAATCCGGGAAACGGCCGTCGATCAGCTTCGAGGTGAAGGTGACATCGTCGCGCTTGACGCGGACGTGGCTGCGGCCGACTTCCAGCTCGATCTCGCGATCGCCGCTCTCCAGCAGGCGCTGCAGTTCGGTCACGCCCTTGCGCGGCACAATGATCTGGCGCTTGGAACCACTGGGCTTGGCCAGATCGGTTTCACACAGCGCCAGGCGGTGGCCGTCGGTGGCGACGGTACGCAGCGCATCGCCGCGCAGATCGAACAGCAGACCGTTGAGGTAGTAGCGCACGTCCTGCTGGGCCATCGCGAACGCGGTGCGTTCGATCAGTTCCTTCAGGGTCGCTTCGCCGATGGCCACGCGCTCGGTGGCTTCCACTTCGTCAACCGACGGGAAGTCGTTGGAGGGCAGGGTGGCCAGGGTGAAGCGGCTGCGGCCGGCCTGCACGGTGATCTTGTCACCGGTCTGCGAGACCGTGATCCGGCTGCCGTCGGGCAGGGCGCGGATGATCTCGAACAGCTTGCGGGCGGGGATGGTGGTTTCGCCGTCTTGGGCATCTTCAACCGCGATCCGCGACACCATCTCCACTTCCAGGTCGGTACCGGTCAGCGACAGCTGGCCGTTCTGCACCTGGACCAGGAAATTGGCCAGAACCGGAAGGGTCTGGCGGCGTTCGACCACGTTGACGACCTGTGCCAACGGCTTGAGAAAGGCTTCGCGCTGCAGTGTGAAACGCATGTGGTTCCGTGCCCCTATGCTTTAAAAAATGTGGAATAAATCAAAAGCTTGGTGGTGCTGGTAGAGACAGAATCGCTGGAAAACAACGCTAAGTCTTTGTAAATAAAAGAATTTCAGACCTCGAAACCCTCTGTATTACCGACCCCCAGGGGGGGGGGAAAGCTGTGGATAAATTCGACGCGATTTCAGACGCCATTTTTATCCACAACGTGTCCCGCGCTTGCTACCGGATTCTGCACCGTTTTGTGCGATGACGCCTCATCGGCATCCGTGCATCATTCGCTCAGCTTCCGGATCAGCTTGTCCCAGTCCTCGCGGAGCTTGCCGTCGGTTTCCATCAGGGTCCGGATCTGGCGGCAGGCATGCAGCACCGTGGTGTGGTCGCGACCGGCAAAGGCGTCGCCGATCTCGGGCAGGCTGTGCTCGGTCAGTTCCTTGGTCAGGGCCATGGCGACCTGGCGGGGCCGGGCCAGCGAGCGGGTCCGACGCTTCGACAGCAGATCCTTGATCTGCAGGCCGTAGTAGTCGGCAACGGTTTTCTGGATGTTGGGAATGCTGATCGCCTGCTGCTGGGCGCGCAGCAGGTCGCGCAGGGTTTCCTGGGCGAATTCGGTGGTGATCGCGCGGCCGGTGAAATTGGCGCGGGCGGTCAGGGTATTGAGCGCACCTTCGAGGTCGCGCACGTTGGAGCGCATCTTCTTGGCGATCAGGAACGCAACATCATCGGGAATCTCGGCACCGCGTTCGCGTGCCTTAGCCAGCACGATCGCGGCGCGGGTCTCGAAGTCCGGCGGTTCGATCGCGACCGACAGGCCCCAGGCAAGCCGCGACTTCAGGCGTGCTTCCAGGCCTTCGACCTCGCGCGGATAGCGGTCGCAGGTCAGGATGATCTGCTGCTTGCCATCGAACAACGCGTTGAAGGTGTGGAAGAACTCTTCCTGGGTGCGGTCCTTGCCGGCGAAGAACTGGATGTCATCGATCAGCAGCGCGTCCACCTGCTGGAACTGGCGCTTGAACTGATCCATGGTCTTTTCCTGCAGAGCCCGGATCATCGCGCTGAAGAACTGTTCCGAACGCAGGTACAGCACCTTCGCACCCGGATTGGCCTGGCGCATGGCATTGCCGGCGGCGAACATCAGGTGGGTCTTGCCCAGGCCCGTGCCTCCGTACAGCAGCAGCGGGTTGTGCGCGCGGTCGCCCGGCTTCTGCGCTGCCTGGAAGGCGGCGGCCAGGCCCAGCTGGTTGCTGCGGCCTTCGACGAAGTTGGCGAACGTGTAGTGATTGTCCAGGTTGCCGGCAAACGGCACCTGCGGTTCGCTGGACACATGCGCCGACGGCGTGGAAACCGGCGCGTTCTGCGCCTCCACGGGACGCGGGCGCGAGCCGATTTCAAGAAAAACGTCGCTGAAACCGGCGAAATGGGCCAGCAGTTCGCGGATCCGGGCCAGGTACAGCTCGCGGACCTGGTCGACGATGAAGGCATTCGGTGCATACAGCACCAGGCTGTCCACGCGCAGATCGGCCTGCAGCGGCTTCAACCAGGTATGAACGTCTTCCGGCGGGAACTCCGCTTCGAGGCGCTCGAGACTACGGGACCAGGCATCCATCAGCAATAATCGTCCGGTGGCCGGGGCATGGACGCGACAAGGCGCCCAAACACAGGCCGAAAAGGGGGGAAATGGATGGCTCAGACTACCACCGAGCGCCCGCCTTCGGAATGCTTGTCCCCTACTTATTCACAAAAACATCCACAGCTATTGCACAGCCCAGTGAATTCGCGTAGCTGCCAGGGGTTGACTTGGGGCGGGGTACCTCTCTAGAATTTCCGGTTCTTTCCGTCCCATTCATACGAGAGGCCCCCAATGGCCACGAAGCGCACCTACCAGCCCAGCAACCTCAAGCGTAAGCGCGACCACGGCTTCCGTGCCCGTATGAAGACCGCTGACGGCCGCAAGATCCTGTCGCGTCGCCGCGCCAAGGGCCGCAAAGTCCTGAGCGCCTGATTGCCATGCCGCACATCGCGGCAGACGCAATCCCTTCGACAGTGAATACTGCAGACCCGCGCAAGCGATTCCCTCGCTCTGCGCGGGTTCGCACGCGTGCCGAATACTCAACGGTCTTCAACGGCGCCCGCCGTGTGTCCGATCCGCTGATGACCCTGCACTGGCTGCCGGCTGACCGGCCGGCCAGGCTGGGTCTGGCGGTTTCCCGCAAGGTTGATCCGAACGCCGTCGGGCGTAACCGGATCAAGCGCGTCCTGCGCGACATCCTGCGTCAGACACGTACCGACATCCAGCCAGGCGACTTTGTCGTCGTGGCTCGAAGTGCTGCGCGTTCCGCCAGCAACGACGAGATCCGCCAGGCCTTCCTGCGCCTGCTGCGTCGCCTGCGTGCATTGCCCACGCCGGGCGTGGACGGCACAATGCCGCCGCCTGATGGCGTCGCAACTCCTTCTTTGACCGAGCCGGCATCGCGTCCCGGCCCCGCCGAGCCTGTCCGCTGATGAACCAGACCCGCGTATTCCTCATTTTTGCCTGGCTGATGGTGGCCGTGCTGCTGTGGATGGAGTGGAGCCGTGAAAAGGCTGCTCCGACCCCGGCACCGACGACCACGTCGGCCCCGGCCGCCGCACAGAGCGTTCCGGGCGCAACCCCGGGCGCCATCCCCAGCGCCCAGGTGCCGGGTGCCCCCGGCCAGGCCGCCGTGCAGGCCCAGGCCAGCGCCACCCCGGCCAGCCAGCGCGTGACCGTCACCACCGACGTGCTGCGTCTGGTGCTCGACGGCGGCCGCGTGCTCGATGCCGAGCTGCTGCAGTTCCCGCAGACCAAGGACGAAGGCAGCCCGCCGGTCCGCCTGCTGACCGAAGACCCCGCGCACCCGTACAGCGCGATCAGTGGCTGGGCCAGCGAAGACAAGAACACCCCGGTCCCCGGCGCCGACGGCTTCAAGCTGGTCGGTGACACCAAGGACTTCGTGCTGGCCAAGGGCCAGAACGAGCTGCAGATCCCGTTCGTGTGGACCGCCGACAATGGCGTGACCATCAAGCGCACGCTGACCGTCTCGCGCAACGAGTATGCCGTGCGCTTCAAGGATGAAGTCAGCAACGCCGGCGCCGCGCCGTGGAACGGCTACGTCTACCGCACCCTGGACCGCACCCCGACCATCCTGTCGCGGAGCATGACCAACCCGGATTCCTTCAGCTTCAACGGTGCCACCTGGTACGACAACGACAAGAAGTACCAGCGTCGTGCGTTCAAGGACTACCTGGAAGACGGCACGCTGAACCAGAACATCACCGGCGGCTGGCTGGCGATGCTGCAGCACCACTTCTTCACCGCCTGGATCCCGCAGAAGGACCAGACCGCACACTACGTGCTGTCGCAGGTGGCCGGTCGTGACCTGATCGAAGCGCGTGGTCCGGCCTTCACTGTGGCCCCGGGCCAGTCCACCAGCACCGAAGCCCGCCTGTGGGTCGGCCCGAAGCTGGTCAACCTGATCGCCAAGGAAGACGTGCCGGGCCTGGACCGCGTGGTCGACTACAGCCGCTTTTCGATGATGGCGGTGATCGGCCAGGGCCTGTTCTGGGTGCTGAACCAGGTGCACAAGCTGGTCGGCAACTGGGGCTGGGCGATCGTCGGCCTGGTGGTGCTGCTGAAGCTGGTGCTGTACCCGCTGTCGGCGACCCAGTACAAGAGCGGCGCCAAGATGCGTCGTTTCCAGCCGCGCATCGCGCAGCTGAAGGAACGCTATGGCGATGACCGCCAGAAGTTCCAGACCGCGATGATGGAGCTGTACAAGAAGGAAAAGATCAATCCGATGGGCGGCTGCCTGCCGATCCTCATCCAGATGCCGATCTTCTTCGCCCTGTACTGGGTGCTGGTGGAATCGGTCGAACTGCGCCAGGCGCCCTGGTTCGGCTGGATCCAGGACCTGACCGCACGCGACCCGTACTTCATCCTGCCGGTGATCAACGTGGCGGTGATGTGGTTCACCCAGAAGCTGACCCCGGCACCGGGCATGGACCCGATGCAGCAGAAGATGATGCAGTTCATGCCGCTGGTGTTCGGCGTCATGATGGCCTTCATGCCGTCCGGCCTGGTTCTGTACTGGGTGGTCAACGGCGGCCTGGGCCTGCTGCAGCAGTGGTGGATGACCAAGCGCCACGGCGGCGAGCCAGTCCCGGCCACCACCGCCCCGGCCCCGGTCAAAAAGAAGTAATCCGACCGGCAGGTCGCCGGCGTTGTAGAGTCGACCTTGGTCGACTGCCATTGAGCCCCGACCGACCCGCAGAAGCCCGCCGCAAGGCGGGCTTTTCGCATGCGGCGTTAGAATCGCCGGCACACCGTTCCTCCATCCATCGAGTCCGCCATGCCGCGTGCGTCGTCGTTCCGCCTGTTCCTGCCCTCGCTGTTGTTGACCCTGGTCGTTGCCGGCTGCGGCGACAAGGACGCGAAGGCGCCGACGACCACGGTCACCCAGCCCAGCGCGCAGGCTGCGGCCGCCGCCGATCCGGCCGCGGCACCGCTGCTGGCCGCGCTGCAGAAGCAGCTCGACGGCTACCGCCGGATCATCGTGCTGCTGGCTGACGAAGAACAGCAGTCGGCCGCCGACCGCGGCACCTCCACGCGTGTGGGCCAGCAGCTGTTCCATGATGGCCTGGAGCAACGTACGGCCATCGCCGCGCAGTTCGACACCCTGCTGCGCGGTTCCAGTCCGCAGCGCTTCGCCACCCTGGGTACCGTGCTGGACTACATCGAGTCCGCGCCGGAACTGTTCGATGCCGACCGCCTGGCCTTCCGCGAAGTGCTGCGTGATCTGCATGAGCGGGTCGGTACCGATTCGTCGCTGCCGGCGGTGAAGCTGCACCAGCGCATCGGCGAGGACCTGGAGGCGCTCGACGAGATCGAACGCAACTACAACCAGGAACTGACCCGCATCTTCAGCCGCTTCGAGCGCACCCGCGCCATCGAGCTGAAGCGCGAGAAGTGGGACGATTACATCGCGCACCTGCACAAGGACTACAGCCGCGAAGCGATCCTGCGCGACTACGGGGTGATCGAGCCGTACCCGATGTCCATGAAGGACAGCGACCGCGAAATCTTCGGCCGCGACCTGCCGGACAAGACCGTGGTGCTGACCTTCGACGATGGCCCGCACAAGGCCTACACCGATGAAGTGGTGGCCATCCTCAAGCGCTACGACGTGCCGGGCGTGTTCTTCGAAGTGGGCCGAAACCTGGGCAAGGTCGAGGCCGACGGCAAGGTCAGCCTGGGCCCGATGGCGAAGATCAGCCGTAACCTGATGGAGGAGGGCTATGCGGTCGGCAACCACAGCCTGACCCACGCCCAGCTGTCGCGCACCACCGGCGACGCGCTGCGCCAGCAGGTGCTGGACACCGACACGCTGCTGAAGGACGTCGACAGCAAGCGCGCGCCCCTGTTCCGCTTCCCGTACGGCGCGCGCAACGCCGAAGGCCTGCAGCTGCTCAACGAGGCCGGGCTGAAGTCGATCATGTGGAACATCGACTCGATGGACTGGGCCGACCCGGTACCGGAGTCGATCGTGCAGCGCGTGCTCGACCAGGTGAACAAGGAACAGCGCGGCATCATCCTGTTCCACGACATCCACGATCGTGCGGTGAAGGCGCTGCCGCAGATCCTCGACCGGTTGATCGCCGATGGCTACCAGTTCGCCGGCTGGAATGGCCGCGACTTCACCGTCGCCCGTGCGCGAAAGGGCGACGCCGGTGCCGCCACCGTCACCACCGGCTACGAGAAGTCATGGGCGATCGTGGTCGGCATCGACAACTACGCCAAGTGGCCGAAGCTGGAATACGCCAGCCATGATGCTCAGGCAGTGGCCGATACCTTGACCGGGCAGTTCGGCTTCCCGTCCTCGCAGGTGATCGTGCTGAAGAACGAGCAGGCCACCCGCAACAACATCCTGGCCGCCTTCCACGACCGCCTGGCCGACGACCGCACCGGTAAGAACGATCGCGTGTTCGTGTTCTTCGCCGGTCATGGCGCGACCCGCCAGCTCGCCTCCGGGCGCGACCTCGGCTACATCATTCCGGTCGATTCGGATCCGAAGGAATTTGCCACCGACGCGATCGCGATGACCGACATCCAGAACATCGCCGAAAGCATGCAGGCCAAGCATGTGATGTTCGTGATGGATGCCTGCTACAGCGGCCTGGGCCTGACCCGTGGCGGCCCCTCGTCGTCGTCGTTCCTGCGCGAGAACGCCCGCCGCAGCGCGCGGCAGATGCTGACCGCCGGTGGTGCCGACCAGCAGGTGGCCGATGCCGGCCCCAACGGCCATTCGGTGTTTTCCTGGGTGCTGCTGCAGGCGTTGGCCGGCAAGGGCGACCTCAACGGCGATGGCCTGATCACCGGTACCGAACTGGCCGCCTACGTGGCGCCGGCGGTCTCGGCGGTCTCGCACCAGACCCCGGCCTTCGGCAGTCTGCCCGGCTCGCAGGGCGGCGAGTTCGTGTTCCAGGTGCCGGACAGCCAGGAATTCCTCAACGCCGATACGCGCCAGCTGACCGCCGATGCGATCGCGCTGAACAACAAGGTCGATGCCGCCAGCGAGGCCAAGGGCAGCCAGGCACCGGTAACCGTGGCCGACCTGCAGGGTGGCAAGGCCAAGCTGGTGGTGCCCACCGCCGGCCCTGCGTCCGACCGCCAGCGCGCGCAGCAGGCCAATGACCGTGGCCTGCAGCTGTACCGCGAGAAGCAGTACGACGAAGCGGTAGCCCAGTTCACCGAGGCGCTGAAGCTGCGCCCGGACTTCGCCCAGGCCGCCAACAACCTCGGCTTCGTCTACTACCGCCAGCAGCGCTATGCCGAAGCGGCGCGCTGGCTGGAGAACACACTGAAGATCGACCCCTCGCGCGCCGTGGCCTATCTCAACCTGGGCGACGCCTACTTCAACGCCGGCGACAAGGCCAAGGCCAAACAGGCCTACACCACCTACCTGGCGCTGCAGCCGCAGGGCAGCGGCGCGGCCCAGGCGCGTGCGCAGCTGGAGAAACTCTGAGCCATGAACGACGCGATCCGCACCGACACCATCGTGGCCGTCGCCAGTGCGCCCGGCGCCGGCGGTGTCGGCCTGCTGCGCCTGTCCGGCCCGCGCGCTGCAGCGATTGCCAATGCGCTGGGTGCACCTGCACTGCGTCCGCGCCACGCGCACTACGCGCGCCTGCGTGATGCCGACGGCGAGGTCATCGACGATGGCATCGTGCTGTGGTTCCCGGCACCGAACAGCTTCACCGGCGAAGAGGTGGTGGAACTGCAGGGCCATGGCAGCCCGGTGCTGCTGCAGCAACTGGTCGCGCGCTGCATCGCGCTCGGTGCGCGCCAGGCGCGCCCGGGTGAGTTCAGCGAACGGGCATTCCTCAACGGCAAGCTCGACCTGGCCCAGGCCGAGGCCATCGCCGACCTGATCGCCGCGGGCGACAATCGTGCCGCGCGCGCTGCACGCCGTTCGCTGGATGGTGTGTTCTCGCGCCGCATCGACGCCGTGGTCGAACAGCTGGTGCTGCTGCGCATCCATGTGGAAGCGGCCATCGACTTCGCCGACGAACCGCTGGATACCCTCGGTGGCGCGCAGGTGCGGCGTGGGCTGGAACAGGCGCGCAGCGACCTGGCCCTGCTGCGGCGGGATGCCGAGCGCGGCCGTCGCCTGCGCGATGGCCTGCACGCGGTGCTGATCGGTCCGCCGAACGCCGGCAAGAGTTCACTGCTCAACGCGCTGGCCGGCAGCGAACGCGCCATCGTCACCGACATCGCCGGTACCACCCGCGACACTCTGCGCGAGACCATCCGCCTGGACGGTCTGGAGCTGACCCTGGTCGACACCGCCGGCCTGCGCGACGGCGGTGACGCCATCGAACGCGAAGGCATGCGCCGCGCCCACGCGGAAATCGAGCGCACCGACCTGGCGCTGATCGTGCTGGATGCGCGCGATCCGGCGGCCGGCGAAGCGGCGCTGGGCGAGGCCGTGGCGGCGGTGCCGCACAAGGTCTACATCCACAACAAGTCGGACCTGCTGGAGGCGTTGCCGTCGCTGGACGATCCGGACCGCGTGTTCGTTTCGGCCGCCACCGGCGCCGGGCTCGACGATCTGCATGCGCGTCTGCGTTCGATTGCTTCGGCCGGGGCAGGCGAGCAGGTGGACGGCGAGTTCTCCGCACGCACGCGCCATGTGGATGCGATCGAGCGCGCGCAGGAACATGCGCAGCGCGCCGATGGTGAGCTGGCGCATGAGCACCTGGAACTGGCCGCCGAAGAACTGAGGCTGGCGCATGATGCGCTGGGCGAGATCACCGGGCAGATGAGCGCCGATGACCTGCTGGGAAGGATCTTCTCCAGTTTCTGCATCGGCAAATAAGCCTTGGTAGTGCCGGCCGCTGGCCGGCAACCCAGCTGAACGAGTTGCTCGGGTTCAGATCCCCGGAGGGGCTCTGACCCCGTGAAAAATGACGTGATCACCTCCAATACTCCAGAGCCTTGTCCGCTACGTCTTGAGTACCGGCGCCGACCAAGCTAGCGTGCAGGAAACTCAGGCAAAGGAATTGCGGATGCATTCGGACCATGTTCCCTACGTTCACTTCACAAGCCCGGCGCAGCTCACTCGTGCGTTGAACTCTCTGGCGGGCATCATCGAAGGGATCTCCATTGACAAAGAGATCAATGCCGACGAGCGTCGCTTCTTGGCCCACTGGATCCAGGATCATTTACATCAGCGCCAGCAGCATCCGTTCACTGAACTGATGCCTGTGCTCGAGCGCGCACTTGGCGAAGGTCGCATGGAAGAAGATGCGGCGGAAGATCTGCGATGGTTGATCGACCGGATGTGCTCAAGTGATCGGGTCAACGCCACCACAGCAGATCTCCAGCGACTTCATGCCGTACTGGGCGGAATAATCGCTGATGGCCAGGTTTCGGAGGCCGAGCTGCGTGGTCTCTCGGATTGGATGGATGAGCATTCCCATCTACAGGGATGCTGGCCGTACGACGAAATAGGGCACCTCGTGGCCAAGGTACTGGCTGATGGTGTGGTAGATGCGCAGGAACAGGATTTGCTTCGCCAGTTCTTCAGCGAGTTTGTCGTCCTCGGCGATGACCGCACCCTGACCGATCCGTCGTTGCAGATCGCCGGAAGTCTGGTCGGACTTTGTGCAGTCGCTCCCGAGATCGAATTCGAAGAGAGAGGATTCTGCTTCACAGGCGCCTCGTCCCGAGGTTCACGTGCCGATATCCAGGCGTTGGTAACGGAACGGGGAGGTCGGGTGCACAGTGCGCCATCGAAGAAGGTGGACTACCTGGTGATTGGTGCTGAGGGAAATCCCTGCTGGAGTTACGCCTGCTACGGTCGCAAGGTGGAACGCGCCGTGGAACTGCGCAAGGAAGGACTGCGGATCATGATCGTTCACGAACGCGATTTCCATGATGCCTTGGTCGACTGAAGATGCGGGGTCGGAGCCCCTGCGGGGATCCGACCCCAGGTCCCCCACCTGTCACATTGCCGCCGCATACTGACGCCCATCACATACCGCTTGGGGAAGTCGCAGTGAAGTCGTGGGGTTGTGCGTTGCTGTTGTCGCTGGCCGTGGCACCATCGGTGGCCATGAGTGCTGAATCCTCCACCCCGGCCGCGCACAAGGTGTCGGTCTATGGCCACCGCGGGGCAAGCGCACTGCTGCCCGAGCACACCCTGGCGGCCTATGCGCAGGCCATCGCCGATGGCGCCGACTACATCGAACCGGACCTGGTGATGACCAAGGACGGGGTGATGGTGGCCCGCCACGAGAACGAGATCAGTGGCACCACCGATGTCGCCTCGCATCCGGAATTCGCCAGCCGCCGCACCAGCAAGGTCATCGACGGGCAGAAGGTCGATGGCTGGTTCACCGAAGACTTCACCCTGGCCGAGCTGAAGACGCTGTACGCGCGTGAGCGCCTGCCGGAACTGCGCAGCACCGCCTACGATGGCCAGTTCCGCATCGCCAGCCTGGACGAGATCCTCGCATTCCTTGTCCAGCAGGCCGGGCGTGCCAACCGTGGCATCGGCCTGGTGCCGGAGATCAAGCACCCGACCTACTTCCAGTCGATCGGCCTGCCGATGGAAGACAAGCTCCTGACCGCGCTGCGTGGCAATGCCTATACCAACGTCGGCCCGGTCACCATCCAGTCGTTCGAGACCGCCAACCTGCGCTACCTGCGCGGCAAGATCCCGCGCGGCAGCAACATCCGCCTGCTGCAACTGCTGTGGAAGGGCGACACCCAGCCGGCCGACATCGCCAAGGCCGGTGGCACGCTGACCTACGCGCAGATGATGACGCCGGCAGGACTGAAGGACATCGCCAGCTACGCCGACAGCATCGGCCCGGAACTGCGCTCGATCATTCCGCTGGACGCCAAGGGCGCGCTGAGCACTCCGACCACGCTGGTACAGGACGCACATGCAGTGGGCCTGATGGTGATTCCGTACACCTTCCGTCCGGAGAACCACTTCCAGGCCAGCAACCTGCGCAAGGGCGCCGACAACGCGCGCAATGCCGAGGGTTCGATTGCCGAGATGCGTGCCTATCTGGCTACCGGCATCGATGCCTTCTTCACCGATGACCCGGCACTGGGCCGGCAGGCGGTGGATGGCATGGGCGCGGCAGGGAATGCGGCGAACTGACGGACTCTGGTAGGTGCCAACCTTGGTTGGCGCACAACAACCGCGCCGACCGAGGTCGGCTACTACCGGTTCATGAGGGTGCCGGCCAGCGGCCGGCACTACCGGGGCATTTTCATCCGCGCGGCTCGTCCGGCCGGCGGAACGGAATCACCACGTAGTCCTGGCCTTCGCGCGGCTGCCACAGCACCGGCACGCGCTGCGGTGACGGCGGTTCCAGCTCGTCGTCGGGTAAAGGTTCGACGTCTTCTTCTTCGTCTTCCCAACTGTAGCGCGGGCGCGGCGGCAGCGGGTCGGCGTTGCGGAACAGCAGCGCGGCGATGATGCCGGCGAAGGCGCCGCCCATGTGCGACTGCCAGGACACGCCGTCGGCGTGCGGCAGGATGGTCATCAGCATGCCGCCGTAGAACAGCATGCCGATCAGGCCGGTGGCAATCGCTGCACGGTCGCGGCGCAGCAGGCCCAGGCTGGCCAGCAGGAACATCAGGCCATGGGTGACGCCGCTGGCGCCCAGGTGCACGCTGCCCGGATTGCCCAGCATCCACGCACCGATGCCCGAGCCCAGCCACAGCAGGGGCAGGGCGCGCACGGTGGCTTTCGGGTAGACGCTGCCGGCCAGCGTGCCCAGGATCAGAATCGCGATGCTGTTGGCGGCGATGTGCTCGACCGAGGCATGCAGCATCGGGCCGCCGATCAGGCCAAGCAGGCCCTTGGCTTCCAGCGGCGCGACCGCCCAGGGCCGCCAGTCAAAGGTGCCCTGCAGGGCGAACACGGCCACCAGCACCAGCACGGCGGCCAGGCTGACATTGAACGCCCGCAGGATGCGCGAGCGGTCATTGCGGGGGGCCGGCACGTCGCCAGCGGGCAGGGGCGCGTTGTTGTTCATACCTCAGCAATGGCGGTGGTTGGCGCGAAACCAAGGCCACCGCCGCGGGAGAGTGGAAACGGCCGGCGGGACAATCCCACCGGCCGCGCCATCCAGCGGGTCAGGCTCAGGCCTGGCCTTCGCCTTCCTTCGGCGGGTACTTCAGGCTCAACACCACGGTAGCGGCGATGATCACCGCCACCACGCCCAGCGAGATCGGGGTCGGGATCTTGAACAGGTCGATGATCATCATCTTGATGCCGATGAAGCCCAGCACCAGCGCCAGGCCGTACGGCAGCAGGTGGAAGCGGTCGGCCATGCCGGCCAGCAGGAAGAACATCGCACGCAGGCCCAGCACAGCGAACACATTGGAAGTGAGCACGATGAACGGGTCGGTGGTGATCGCGAAGATCGCCGGGATGCTGTCCACCGCGAAGATCACGTCGGTGACCGCGATCAGGATCAGCACCGCGAACAGCGGGGTGAACCAACGCACGCCGTCGCGCTTCACGCTCATCGCGTTGCCGGCGTAATCCGGCAGCAGGCGCAGGTGCTTGCGCATCCAGCGCAGGGCGGGGTTGGCCTCCAGGTCCGGCTCCTGCCCGGCGGCGAACCACATCTTCCAGCCGGTGAACAGCAGGAAGGCGCCGAACACGTAGAGCAGCCAATGGAACTGGGTGATCAGCACGCTGCCGGCGAAGATCATGATCGTACGCAGCACGATCGCGCCCAGGATGCCGATGATCAGCACCTTCTGGCGCTGCTCCTCCGGCACCGCGAAGTAGCTCATGATCATCAGGAACACAAAGATGTTGTCGACCGCCAGCGCCTTCTCGACCAGGTAGCCGGTCAGGAACTCGAGGCCGACCTTGTTGGCCACCACCTGGCCGGCGGTCTCATTCAGGTAGTACCAGAGGCCCGCGTTGAACAGCAGGGCCAGCGCGACCCAGCCGATGGACCACCACAGGGCCTCCTTGAAGGTGACCTTGTGCGGTCCACCATGGCGCATCAAAACGAGGTCGACCAGCAGGGCGATGACCACCACCGCTGCGAAGCCGCCCCACAACCACACGTTACCGATCGTCTGCATTGGGAATGTCCGTTGGAAAGATGAATGCCAGGCCGGACGGCGAGGATCTGCAACGGAGGATCGGGAGGGGGATCCAGGGACAGAGCTTCGCCAGTACGGCGAAGGTCTCGCTCGCAGTTCCAGTCGGCTGGAACTGCCGTTGCACCGGAGCCTGCGGGCTCGAAATGACGGCGACAACGTCTGGGAGCTACTCCCCTTCTGGCGCCGATTCTGCGGCCTGGCCGGGCTGCCGTCAAATGTCGGGCGGCCGGGGCCCCCGCCCTGGTAGATGCCAACCTTGGTTGGCACGCCTTGCCCGGGCCGTTCAGTAACGCCCGTCGCGCCAGCTCGACTCTACGAAAGCGCCCCCCGGCTACAATAGGTGGATGAATACCCCCCTTCCGATTGTCCGCCTCAAGAATGCGTGGCGTTCCAGCCACCCGTGGATCTTCCAGAAACTGGTCGAGAAGCCGACCGTCCGGCCCAAGCCCGGTTCCATCGTCGACGTGGTCGGCATCGACGGCGAGTTCATTGGTCGCGGGTTCTACAACGGGCACTCGCGCATTGCCGTGCGCATCCTCGAAACCGACCAGAACGTGCCGGTCGATGCTGGCTGGTTCTCGCGCAAGATCGCCCAGGCGGTGTCGCTGCGCCGTGAGGTGCTGAAGCTCGACGCGGTGTCCGACGCCTGGCGCGTGGTGCACAGCGAGGGCGATGGCTTGTCCGGCCTGGTGGTGGACCGCTACGGCGATCTGGTGGTGGTCGAATTCTTCGCCGCCGGCATGTTCCGCCACCGCGAGTGGATCTACGACGCCCTGCGCGAGCAGTTCCCGGGCTGCCGCTTCCACAGCTTCGCCGACGAGCACGTGCAGAAGCAGGAAAGCTTCGACTTCCACGGCAACACCACCACCGAAGCGGCGGTGATCACCGAGTACGGCATCAAGTTCCGCGCTGACCCGGCCGGTGCGCACAAGACCGGCTTCTTCGCCGACCAGCGCGAGAACCGCGAGTGGCTGAGCCAGCAGGTGGAAGGCAAGAGCGTGCTCGACCTGTGCTGCAACACCGGCGGTTTCGCCGTGTACGCGGCGGCGCGTGGCGCTTCGGAAGTGGTCGGCATCGACATCGATGAAGACGTCATCCAGATCGCCAAGGGCAATTCGCGCCTGAACAACGTGCGCCCGAAGTTCGTCCAGTCCGACATCTTCCCGTGGCTGCGCGATGCGGCCAACCGTGGCGAGCAGTACGACGTGGTGATCCTGGACCCGGCGAAGATGACCCGCGACCGCGACCAGGTCATCACTGCGCTGAAGAAGTACCTGGACATGAACAAGCTGGCGCTGGGCGTGGTGAAGCCCGGTGGCCTGTTCGCCACGTTCTCCTGCACCGGCCTGGTGGCCGAGGACCAGTTCCTCGACATGCTGCGCCGCGCGGCCTATTTCTCCGGCCGCACGATCCAGATCCTGAAGGTGGCCGGCGCCGGTCCGGACCATCCGTTCATGGCCCACGTGCAGGAATCGCGTTACCTCAAGGCCGTGTTCTGCCGCGTGGTGGACTGATTTCCAGATGCAGAGTCGAGCGATGCTCGACTCGCGGTGCCTGATCAGTCGAGCACAGTTCGACTCTACAAATCCGCGGTTCGCAGCGCTATGGTCGGGCTCTTCCCATTGCCGGTGAGAGCCCATGCCATCGTTGCGCCACCTGTCCGTCGTGCTTGCCCTGGCGCTGTGCGCGCCGCTGTCGGCTCATGCCATCGAGTTCAGCGCACAGGAGCTGGCGCGCGCCAAGGCCCTGCAGCAGCGCCTGGTCACCCTCGACAGCCACCTGGATACGCCGGCCAATTTCGGCCGAACCGGCTTCGACATCGAGCAGCGTCACGACCGCAACGCGCTTTCGCAGGTCGACTACCCGCGCATGGTCGAAGGTGCGCTGGACGGCGGTTTCTGGGCGATCTACACCGATCAGGGCGACCGCAGCCCCGCCGCGCATCTCGCCGAGCGTGACCATGGCCTGCAGCGGCTGCTGGAGATCCGCGAAATGCTGGCGGCCAACCCCGAGCGCTTCGCGCTGGCATTGACCGCCGATGACGCGGCGCGGATCAAGGCCGCCGGCAAGCGCGTGGTCTACATCAGCATGGAAAACGCCAGCCCGCTGGTGGAAGACCCGAGCCTGCTGTCGTTCTACCACCGCGCCGGCCTGCGCCTGCTCAGCACCGTGCACTTCGCCAACAACGAGTTCGCCGATTCGGCCACCGACCCCAAGGGGGCGGAGTGGAAAGGCCTGAGCCCGGCCGGCAAGGATCTGGTGCGGCAGGCGGTGAAGCTGGGCATCGTGATCGACCAGTCGCATGCGTCCGACGCGGTGTTCGACGACCTGCTGGCGATGATGCCGGTGCCGTTCGTGCTGTCGCACAGCTCGGCCAAGGCGGTCTACGACCACCCGCGCAATCTTGATGACGCGCGCCTGCGCAAGCTGGCCAAGGCCGGCGGTGTGATCCAGGTGAACGCCTATGGTGGCTACCTGATCGACACCGCAAAGACGCCCGAGCGCAAGCAGGCCGAGGAAGCGCTGAGCAAGCAGCTGGGCGGCTGGGAAGGGATGGGCATCGAGCAGGGCGTGGCCCTGCTGAAAGCCGAACAGGCACTGGACCATGAGCACCCGGTGCGCCATGCCAGCCTGGACGACTTCTTCGCCCACTTCGAGCACATCCTCAAGGTGGTCGGCCCCGAGCACGTGGGGATCGGCCTGGACTGGGATGGTGGCGGCGGCCTGAGTGACCTGCCCGATGTCAGCCAGCTGCCGAAGATCACCGCGTGGCTGCTGCGCAAGGGCTATACCGAGAAGCAGATTGCCGGCATCTGGGGCGGCAACCTGCTGCGGGTGATGCGCCAGGCGCAGGATTACGCTGCAAAGCAGGGCGGTTGACCGCCCTGCGGTAGTGGGGGGGCGGGGGGGGCCCCCCCCCCGGAGCGGGGGGGGGGGGGGACGGCGGGGGCGGGGGGGGGGGGGGGGGG
>NZ_JAWIRR010000019.1:0-44886 GCF_036320065.1 Stenotrophomonas sp. SMYL8 | reverse complement strand
GGGTGATGCGCCAGGCGCAGGATTACGCTGCAAAGCAGGGCGGTTGACCGCCCTGCGGTAGTGCCGGCCAGCGGCCGGCACTACCGGTGATCCGGTTATTTCGCGATCAGCGCGTGGCGGCGGCTGTACAGGGAGTACAGCACCAGGCCGGCCAGGTTCCACAGCAGGAAGTACAGCTGGGTGCTGTGCGGCAGGCTGAGGAACAGATAGATGCAGCCCAGCGCGGCCAGCGGACCAACCACGAAGGCCAGCGGGGTACGGAAGGTACGTTCGCGGTTCGGCTCGCGCAGGCGCAGCACCACCAGGCAGATGCCCACGGCGGTGAACGCGGCCAGGGTGCCGGCATTGGCCAGCGCCGCGATCTCGTCCAGGCGGGCCACACCGGCCAGCGCCGACACCACCACCGCGGTGAACAGCGTGGTCGCCACCGGCGTGCCGGTACGTGCGTTGACCTTGGACAGGCCACGCGGCAGCAGGCCATCGCGGCTCATCACGAAGAAGATGCGGCTCTGGCCGTACAGGAAGGCCAGCAGCACCGTCGGCAGCGCGATGATCGCGATCACGCCGATCACCATCGCCGCGGTCGGATGGCCCAGCTGGCGCATGATCAGGGCCAGCGGCTCGGCGCTGTGGCCGAACACCGCGTAGCTCATCGCACCGACCGCGGCCAGCGCGACCAGCACGTAGACGATGGTGCAGCCGATCATCGAACCGATGATGCCGATCGACAGGTCGCGGCCGGGGTTCTTGGTTTCCTCGGCGGCGGTGGAGATCGCATCGAAGCCGTAGAAGGCGAAGAAGATGATCGCTGCCGCCGCCATTACGCCGTGTTCGACGCCATCAGGGCCCATCGACTTGGCAAAGCCATACGGCATGAACGGCTGCAGGTTGGCGCTGTCGAAGGCGGGCAGGGCCACGGCCACGAAGATGGCCAGCGCGATCAGCTTGAACACCACCAGGATGGCGTTGAGGGTGGCGCTTTCCTTGGTGCCGGCCATCAGCATGCCGGCCACCAGCCAGGTGATGACGATCGCCGGCAGGTTGATCATGCCGCCTTCCACGTGCGGGCCGGCCGCCAGCCAGGCGGGCAGGTGCACGTTCCAGCCGAACTGGGTGTGGACCCATTCGAGGAAGCCGACGAAGTAGCCGGACCAGCCCACCGCCACGGTACTCACCACCAGTGAGTACTCCAGGATCAGGCTCCAGCCCACCACCCAGGCGAACACCTCGCCCAGCGCGCTGTAGCTGTAGGTGTAGGCACTGCCGGCGGCCGGCATCATCGTCGACAGCTCGGCGTAGGACAGTGCCGCGCAGGCGCACACCGCACCGGCGATGGCGAAGGAGATCAGCACGGCCGGGCCGGCCAGGTTGGCACCGACGCCGATCAGCGTGTAGATGCCGGTGCCGACGATGGCGCCGATGCCCAGCGCGATCAGGTGCGGCCAGCTGAGCGTCGGGATCAGACGCCTGCCGGCTTCGTGGACGGTGACGGAATCTAGGGACTTGCGCCGGAACAGGGACATGCAGGCCTCGGAAGGGGTGACTAAGAACGACAAGTTCCCGAGTGTGACCGAACGCAGCGCAGCATTACCACTGACGGGGGGCATGCGAGGGTCAGATGCGTCACCGGCGCGGCTGTACTCCGAGCATTCTGCCGGAATCGGCACAAATGCTGGCAGGATTCGAAATGATTCGATCCCTCAAGGCGAGCCGGGAGGCGCTTGAAGCGTGAGAGCAGGGGCCAGATCGACGCTGATCCGCTGCGAATCAACCACTGGCGCCGCACCTTGGGTTCTCAACTGGGCCACCAGTACTTCGAAGCCCTGCGCGCGGCCGAACGCGTGCTCGTCCAGGGTCAACGGCAGCAGCTGCAGGAAGTCGAATCGTCCCGATGGCAGTTGCTGGGGTCCCGGGAAATGCAACGACGGAACGAAGACGGCCGCCTGCAGCATGCTCCCTGCGTGATCCACCGGCCCCCCCAGCTTCAGCCGGTCCCATGGCGCCAACGGATTGCCGGGCATGCGTGAGTGGCACAGCAGCAGGTGGTACGCGGTGAACCAGCGCAAGGTGGTCAGTGCCCAGGTCGCTTCTTCCTGCGTCTCAAGCATCAGTTCGATGCCCAACCCCGAATCGCCATCTTCGTGCCGCCCTTCCCAGGGGTTGGACAGGCCGGAGCTGACATAGATCCAGTGCCTTCGATCACCGTGCGGAGGGCAGGCATTGACGCCGACATGCAGCCAGCGCGGGTCGATCTGGTCCTGCTTGAAGACGTTGCGCAGCAGATCCATGTCGATCGGATAGATCCCCGGCCCGGTATCGCCGAACAACCGCCGGTACAGCGTCTCCTCCCGATATTCCCAGCTGCGCTCCAGCAGGGTGTCGTCGTCCATGGTGCTCACTCGGCCACCTTGCCGGGCCAGCGGCAGCCGTCTTCCTGCCAGGCCTCGACGTCATCGTGGAAGGTGGTGCGACGTCCGTCGCGGCTACGCTCGTAGCTCAGGTCCAGCACCAGCGCGCCCTGCGTGCTCAGCAGGTAGCGGCCATTGAGGCGCCCGTTGATGCGCTCTTCCCAGACGCTGTCGAACTGGTAGGGGCGGTCTTCGGCCAGCACCGTGGTCTCCATCGAAACCCGGCGCAGCAGCAGGCGTTCGCGCTGCCCGGCATAGCGAACGTCGGCCTGGCCGTCATCCAGCCAACGCCATTCCAGATGGATGCCGTCATTGCGGCCGCCGCTCAGGCAGCGATGATCCTGCGCGGTGGCCGCCGGGGCGGTCGTGTTGGCCAGAAGCAGCAGGGCGCCCATCGCCGCCGACCAGGGTTTCATCCGTTCAGCCCCAACCGGATGCCGAACCCCACCAGGAACAGGCCGGCCACGCGGCGCAGCGCATCGCTGATTCGCGGGTGCTGGATCAGGCGGCGGCGGGCCAGGTTGCCCACGCCGATCAACATCGAGCAGTAGGCGATGCTGACCACCAGGATGATGCCCGCCAGCGCCGCGAAGGTAGCAATGCCCTGATGCGCCTTCGGATCGATGAACAATGGCAGGAAGGCCATGTAGAACAGGATCGCCTTCGGATTGAGCAGGCTGACCAGGATCGCCTGCTGGAAGTAGCGGCCCGGCTGCATGCGGATCGGGCCGGCGTCGCCGCCCTCGTGCTTCGGCGTGCGCAGCAGGCTGATGCCGACCCACACCAGGTAGGCCGCACCCAGGTACTGCACCGCGTGGAACACCAGCGGGTTGGCCTTGAGCAGCGCCGCCACGCCCGCCAACGCCAGCCACATCAGGATCTGGTCGCCGACCAGCAGGCCGGCCAGGGCGGTGTAGCCGCCGCGCACGCCGCCACGGCCGGTGGCGGTCAGCAGGGTGAAGGTGCCGGGGCCGGGCAGGGCGAGAAACACCAGCACGGCGACCAGAAACGTCCACAGGTCCTGGATGCCCATCCACGGCATGGCGGCGTTCTCTTGTTACGGGGGGCCGCCATTGTCGGCCAGTGCCGCCGTTGGCGACAGGGGGCGGGTGAGGCCAGTGGGCATGCCAGACAGCAGCGGTTGCAGGTGCTGGCGCAGTTGCGCGTGCAGCTGCCGCACGGCCGGTGAGAACTGCTTGCGGTGCGGGCACACCAGCTGCAGCGGAATGCTGCTGCCAACACCGTCGAGCAGCAGCTGCAGGCGCCCGGCCTGCACGTCCTCGCGCAGGTCCAGCCAGGACTTGTAGGTGATGCCTTCGCCGGCCACGGCCCAGCGCCGGACGACGTCGGCATCGTCGCAGACCAGGGGGCCGCGCACCGGGATCACGCTGCGACGCCCTTCGACCTCGAATGACCAGCGATCGTAGGCGCGGCCGTTGAGTTGATAGACCAGGCAGTCGTGCTCGCGCAGATCCTCCAGGCGGGTGGGCGTGCCACGCCGCTGCAGGTAGCCGGGCGAGGCGGCCAGCACGCGTCGATTGCCTTCCAGCAGCGGCAGGGCGACGTAGTTGGCGTCGTCGAAGTGGCCGATGCGGATGGCCACGTCGACCGGGTCGCGGAATACATCGGCCACCTCGTCGGACAGGCGCAGGTGCAGGCGCAGCCGCGGGTGCGCAGCGCGGAAGGCGCTCAGCCAGGGCAGCAGCAGGTTGCGGCCGAGGTCCGAGGGCGCCGACAGCTGCAGGGTGCCGTGCAGCTCGGTGTCCTCGCCCTGCACGCGCGCCTGGCCCTCGCGCAGGGTGGCCAGTACCTCCTGCGCATACGGCAGGTACAGCGCGCCCTCGCCGGTGAGGCGCAGGCTGCGGGTGGTGCGCACGAACAGGCGCAGGTCCAGCTCGCGTTCCAGCCGCGCCACCGCCGCGGCGACCTGCCCGGGCAGCAGGTCGGCCTCGCGCGCCGCCTGCGAGAAGCTGCCCAGTGCGGCAGTGCGGACGAACAGCTGAAGATCGTCGAAGCGGATCATCTTCATTGCCAGAGTGAAAGTGCTGCCCGATTCTGCGCCTTTCTGCGGGAGCGCGTGCGGCGCAACCTGTCGCCTCCTTCCCCACTGGACCGCTGCCATGCGCGCCATTGCCTACACCCAAGCCGGCCTGCCGATCGATGATGCCCAGGCCCTGATCGACATCGAACTGGAGCTGCCGCAGCCCGGCCCGCGTGACCTGCGCGTGGCGGTGCGCGCGGTGGCGGTGAACCCGGTCGACACCAAGGTCCGTCGCGGCGTGGCCACCGATGGCCCGCGCGTGCTGGGCTGGGATGCGGTCGGCATCGTCGACGCGGTGGGCAGCGAGGTGACCCTGTTCCAGCCCGGCGATGCGGTCTACTACGCCGGCGTCATCGATCGCCCGGGCAGCAACGCCGAGTACCAGCTGGTGGACGAACGCAGCGTCGGCCGCAAGCCGGCCAGCCTCGACGATGCCGCCGCCGCCGCGCTGCCACTGACCGCGATCACCGCCTGGGAACTGCTGTTCGACCGCCTGCGCATCCCCGAGGGCGGTGGCGAAGGCCAGACCCTGCTGGTGATCGGCGCTGCCGGCGGTGTCGGTTCGATCCTGGTGCAGCTGGCGCGGAAGCTGACGAAACTGACGGTGATCGGCACCGCCTCGCGTCCGGATACCCAGGACTGGGCGTACGCAATGGGCGCACACCATGTGATCGACCACAGCCTGCCGCTGGCCGAGGGCCTGGCGCGGCTCGGCATCAGCGAGGTACAGCACGTGGCCAGCCTGACCCACTCCGACCAGCACTACGCGCAGATCGTGGAACTGCTGGCGCCGCAGGGCCAGCTGGGGCTGATCGATGATCCCGGCCAGGTCGACGTGATGGCGCTCAAGCGCAAGGCGTTGTCACTGCACTGGGAGTCGATGTTCACCCGGCCGCTGTACAAGACCGCCGACATGCAGCGCCAGCATGATCTGTTGAACCGGGTGGCCGAGCTGATCGACACAGGCGTGCTGCAGACCACCCTGGGCGAGCATTTCGGGCGCATCGACGCGGCCAACCTGCGGCGTGCCCACGCGCTGCTGGAGAGCCACCGCGCCAAGGGCAAGATCGTGCTGGAAGGCTGGTAAGGCCCGGTTTTTCCTGTGGAGCCGAGCCTGCGCCCGGCTCTACAGCGTTTCATCCACGCATGGCGTGGATCAGCCGTGTCGACCAAGGTCGACACCTACCAACAGCTGCGGAAGCCACTGCTCAGGCCACACCGTTGTCGACATACTCGGCGAAACCGGGCTGCTGGCGCAGGCGTTCGAACCAGGCATCTACGTGTGCCAGTACCGGCTTGCTGCCCGGCGTGCTGCGCCAGCGTTGGCTCGACAGCCCGAGCACGATGTCGGCCAGAGTGAAGGTGTTGCCCGCCACGTAGCCGTCGGTAGTGGCCAGCTGTGCATCAAGGACGCCCATCAGCCGGTTCCACTGCGCCAGGCTGGCCTCGGCACGGGCGTCATCCGGATAGTCCGGATGCTGGCGCACGCGCGCCATGAACACATGGCGCCATGCGCTGTTGAGGTCGCTGGCCTGCCAGTCCATCCACTGCTCCACCCGGGCCCGGTCCTTTGCTGCATGTGGCAGCAGATCCTCGCGACCGGCGCGTGCGGCCAGGTAGCGGCAGATGCTGTTGGATTCCCACAGCACGAAGTCGACATCACGCAGCACCGGCACCTGCCGGTTGGGGTTCAGCGTGGCCAGCAGGTCCGGCGAGGGGGCCGGTTCGTGGTGCAGGGGCAGATCCAGCCCCGCGCACAGCCACAGCACTTTACGCACATTGATGGAGGTGGGCTTACCGTACAGTTCGAGCATGGCCTGACGCAGCGTTTGAGACGGGGCCAGCCTACACTGGTGGCATGAACATCGAATTTCTCATGATCCTGGCCGTGGCCCTGCTGCTGGCGACACTGGTGGCACTGGTCATCCTGCTGCGCCGTGGGGCAGGCGACGCGTCCTCGGGTGATCTGCACCAGCAGCTGATCAGTGAACGCGAACAGCACCGGTTGGCCCTGGTCGATGCCGGCCAGCTGCGAGGCCGTCTGGACGCGCTGACTGCGGAGCTGGAAAGCGAGCGTCTGCGGGGACTGCAACACGCCGAGGCCATTACCACGCTGACCACGCAGGTCGCGCGTGAGACTGCCGTGTCAGCCAGCCGCGAGGCACTTCTGGCAGAACGCGAATCGGCCTTGGCTCAGACACGCACGGCGCTGAACGAATGCAGCGCGGAACTGCAACAGGCACAGCAGCGCTATCAGCAGCTGCACGGCGAACATGCGCGCGCGCTGGCGAACCTGCAGCATTCGGAGCAAGCCAGCACGGAACTGCGAAGCTATCTGGAGACTGCGAAGGAAAAGCTTTCGGGCGCCTTTGCTGAACTGGCCGGCAAGGTCTTCGAGGAGCGCGGACAGCAGTTCGAAAAGAACGTGCGCCAGGCCACGGTGCAGTCGCGTGCGGATATCGAAGGTCTGCTGAAGCCGTTCGCCGACAAGCTGGGTGATTTCCGCATCCGGGTCGATACCCTGTATGGCGAGGAAGCCCGCCAGCGGGCCAGCCTGCTCGGCGCCGTGGGCGAATTGAAGACGCTGAACCAGGATATGGCCGCGCAAGCGTCCGCCCTGACCAATGCGCTGAAGGGCAGCGCCAAGGTCCGCGGCGACTGGGGCGAACTGATGCTCGACAACGTGCTGCGTGGGTCGGGTCTGGAAGAGGGCGTGCACTATCAGCGGCAGAAGCACGCCGTGGACGATGACGGCGCACGTCTGCGCCCGGACGTGGTCGTGCAGTTCCCTGACGAACGCAGCGTAGTGATCGATAGCAAGGTCAATCTGATCGCTTGGCAGGAGGCGATGAACGCTGCCACTCCGGAGGAATCCGAAGATGCGCTGCGCCGCCATGCCGTCGCGCTGCGCCAGCACGTCAAGGATCTCGGCGAAAAGAACTACCCCAAAGCACTTGGCACCGAGACGCTGGACATCACCATCGCCTTCGTTCCCATCGAAGGTGCATTGTCCGCCGCGCTGGGTGCCGATGGCAGCCTGCAGGCCTACGCCTTTGACAACCGCGTGGTGTTTGCTTCGCCCAATACGTTGATGGCCCTGCTGCGCGTGGCCGAGCGCCTGTGGACGCGCGACAAGGTGCAGAAACAGGCACTGAAGATCAGTGAGGCAGGCGGGTTGGTGCTGGACGCACTGACGGGCTTCCTGAAGGACTTCAGTGACATGGGCAAGAAGCTGGACGATGCTGGCAAGGCCTACGCCGATGCACGCAACCGTCTGATCGATTCGCCGCAGTCGGCCATCAGCCGTGCGCGTCGACTTGCCGAACTGGGCAGCAAGGCCAAGCGCGCGCTGCCGCCGGAGTTGACCCCGGATCCGATGCAGCAGCTGACTGCCCCGGAGGGCGGCGAAGAGACCTGAGTGCACTGACACACCACCTGCACCATGCAATGCGTATGCTGGTGGTCTCGATTATCGCCTGCAGGTCCGACCATGCGTCTGCGCTTCCTTGCCAGCCTGGCCCTGGCCGTCCTGTTGTCGGCCTGCAGCAGCACGCCGCCCGCCGCCGATGCGGCGGCACAGCCGGCGGCGGCAGACACGCCGGAAGCCACCGAGGCCTACCAGGAGGCGCGCGACGTCGACTGCCAGGCCGCCGGTGGCAGCCTGCAGCGGCTCGGCCGGCTGCAGCGCGAGCAGTGCGTGATTCCCTATGCCGATGCCGGCAAGGCCTGCAGCCGCAAAAACGAGTGCACGGGCCAGTGCCTGGCCGGTCCCGAGGTGGCCGCTGGCAGCGCCGCTACCGGTACCTGCCAGCGCGATGTGCGCCAGAACTTCGGCTGCCGCCAGCGCATTGATGACGGCAAGGCGCAGGGCACGATCGGGGTGGAGTTCGGGTGGGCCGGCCCGCTGGCCGGCACCCGCTTCCACCCTTGCGAACGGTCGCACGATTGCCGGCCAGCGGCCGGCACTACCGCCATCGCGCGGCGCTATGCTGGTGGGCCATTCCCCGCTGTTGCCGGAGCCCCCGCGTGAGCACCCCGATCCAGGACATTTCCCTCACCACCATCGACGGCCAGCCGTCCTCGCTTGCCGACTACCAGGGCAAGGTACTGCTGCTGGTCAACGTCGCCTCCAAGTGCGGCCTGACCCCGCAGTACGAAGGCCTGCAGGCGCTGTATGCGGAAAAGCACGCGCAGGGTCTGGAAGTACTGGGCTTCCCCGCCAACAACTTCCTCGGCCAGGAGCCGGGCAGCGAGGCGGAGATCCAGCAGTTCTGCCAGCTCACCTACGACGTCAGCTTCCCGATGTTCTCCAAGATCAGCGTGGCCGGTGACGATACCCATCCGCTGTACCAGCAGCTGACCGCCGCCCAGCCGCAGTCGATCGGCGAAGGCCCGCTGCGTGAGCGCCTGGCCAGCAAGGAGATCCCGATCCACGCAGCACCGGCGGTGCTGTGGAACTTCGAGAAGTTCCTGGTTGGCCGCGACGGCAAGGTCATCGCGCGTTTCGCCCCGGACGTGGCTGCCGATGACGCGCGCCTGCGCGAGGCCATCGAGGCAGCGCTGGCGGCCTGAGGAAAGCGTGCCAACCAAGGTTGGCACCTACCGGAAAAGAAAAACCCCGCCGAGGCGGGGTTTTTCATGCGCTGCAGACCGGACTCAGTGCGTCCACTGCGGCATCGGCATCGCATCGACCGGGATCGGCGAATTGGCATCGTCGTGGCCACGGTCGCGCTTGCTGCGCAGATCGTTCTCGATCTGGTAGTTGCGGCGCTGCATCCACGCATCGCGTACCAGCGAGTACTCGTCCACGGCGGTGTCACGCAGGTCGTCGATTGCCAGCAGCTGCGCGCGGGTATCGACCAGCTGCATGCCCTGCAGGCCGATGCGGATCTTGTCCTCTTCGATGCGGCGGATCGGCGACAGCGGAATGTCACCGGCCAGGCCGAACACATCGCGCACGGTGCGAGGGCCGAAGAACGGCAGTTCCACGTAACGCGAACGACGCCAGCCCCAGGCACCCAGGGTCTGCCCGAAGTCCTCATTGCGACGCGGCACCATCGCCTTGCTGGCCGGATCGAACAGGCCGCCGATACCCAGCGTGCTGTTCATCAGGAAGCGGCCCAGGCTGTCCCACGCATCGGCACCACGGCCCTGCAGCAGCTGGTTGGTGATGGTCACCGGTGCGCGCAGGTTGCTGAAGAAGTTGCTGACGCCGGTGCGGGCGAAGCGCGGCACCACGTGAGTGTAGGCCGTGGCCAGCGGGCGGGCGATGCCACGGTCAACCGCGTTGTTGAACGTGTGCACCTTGCGGTTGAACGGTTCCCACGGATCGTAGGCTGCCGCGCTGCCAGTGTTGCCGGCACCGCCGTAGAGGGCATCGAAGTCGTCGTCACCACCGGGGGCGGTCGCCGCCGCGGCCCTGGCCGCATCGGTGTCGGCGCTGCGGGCCGGTGCGGATGGCGGCGTGGCCGGCGCAGGTGCGGCAACCACGGCTGTTGCCGGTGCGGCATCGACCGTAGCGGTATCGGCGGTGGCGGCAGAGGCCTCGGCGATGGTGCTGGCCGGGACCACGGTGCTGGCTGCGGGCGCATCGCTGCGTGCGGGCTTGCCGGCGCAGGCGGTCAGGGCGGTGGCCAGGACGATCAGGGGGAAAGTGCGTACGACGTTCATGTCAGCTCGCAGCAGAAGTAGCGTTGAAATCCAGGTCGGGCGACAGCCGGTAGGCTGCGCTCAGCTCGTTGTAGCCGGCCGGCGCGCCGGAGACTGCCAGCGGGTGACCGCTCTTGCGCGCACGTGCGGCCAGCTCGGCCAGCAGCGCCAGGCCGGCGCTGTCCACGCGTTCGACCTCACCCAGCTCCAGCCGTGACAGCTTTGCCGGCAGGGCCTGCAGCTGCGGCCACAGTGCGATCACCGCGGCACGGTCGAGCACCCCGCGCAGGCGCAGGGTGTCGCCTTCCAGCAGCGCCAGTGCGTTACTTGCCATTGCCCGCGGGCCCGGCCTGCATGCTGCCGCTGTGCAGTTCGTTGGCCACCTGCTTGATGCCCTTCTGGCGCAGCGGGGTGTCGAACTGGTTGCGGAAGGTCTGCACGTAGGAAATGCCTTCGATGTTGACGTCGAAGATCTTCCACTGGCCGTTCACGTTGCGCATCCAGTACTCGACCGGGGTCGGTTCGTTGCCGGCGCGCACCAGTTCGGTGCTCACGCGCACGCCACGATTGCCCGGCAGCGGGCTTTCACCCTTCAGGCGGAAGCTCGGCTTGCCCTGGATGTTGAGCAGGGTGGAGCCGTAGCGCTGCATCAGGCTGTCGGCCATGGCATCGGCGAACAGCTTGATGTCGGCGTCGGAGGCGCCGCGGGCGTGCGGGCCCAGCACCAAGCGCGCGGCGTAGTCGCGGTCGAAGGTGCGGGTCAGCTCGCTGTCGATGTAGCTGCGCAGGCTGGCCGGGTTGCTGGTGAACTCGCTCTTGCGCTGCTGCAGCGTGGACAGGATGCGGCTGCTGGCATCGATCACCACCTTGCCGGCCTGGCTCTGCGTTGCGGCAGCGGCCGGCGCAGCGGCCTGGGCCTGGGCCAGGAACGGGGTGGCCGCCAGCAGCGCCGAGGCGAGCAGGGCCGGGATCAGTTTCATCTTCATGGTTGCGGTTCCGTTGCAGGCGCCTGCGCGCCATCGTTGGGCTTCTGAGCAGCGCCGCCACCGGCACCGCCACTGAACATGTACTTGCCGACCAGCTGGATCAGGTCCACCGCTGGCTGGGTGAAGACGATCTCGTCACCGGCCTTCAGCACGTCCGGATCACCGCCCGGCTGCAGACCGATATAGCTCTCGCCGAGCAAACCGCTGGTGAAGATGCCGGCCGAGGTGTCCGCCGGCAGGTCCTTGACCTTGCTGTCCATGCGCAGGGTGACGATCGATTCGAACTTCACCGGGTCCAGGTCGATCGAAGCGACCTGGCCGACAGTGACGCCGCCGATCTTCACCGGTGCCTGCTTGCGCAGCTGGCCGACCTGGGAGAAGCGTGCCTTCAGGTCGTAGCCTTCGCTGCCCCAGCTCCAGCGCTGGTTGGTCGAGGCCACGGCCAGCACCATCAGCGAGGCCAGGGCCAGCAGCAGGAAGGCGCCGACGGAAAATTCGAGTCTGGGACCGCGGATGGCCATGTGGATTACCTGATCGAGTCGTTGTGGCCGCGCGCGCCTGCGCACCGCCGGTGGAGGGGTTAGGTGAACAACATTGCCGACAGCACGAAGTTGAACATCAGCACCAGCAATGAAGCGTTGACCACCGCACGGGTGGTCGCCACCGAAGTGCCTTCAATGGTCGGCTCGGCGTGGAAACCCACATAGGCGGCAACCAGCGCGGCAGTGCCGCCGAAGATCGCCGACTTCAGCATTGCCACGCCGAAGTCGTCCCAGAAGTCCACGCTGTTGCGCAGCGCCGACCAGAACACGCCATTGTCCAGGCCCAGCACGTGCACCGCTTCGAAGTAGCTGGCACTGATTGCAAGCGAACAGAAGATGCCGGTCAGCAGCGGCACGGTCAGCACCGCCGCCCAGAAGCGCGGCGCCACCGCCTTGGCAACCGGGTCGATCGCCATCAGCTCCAGCGCCTTGATCTGGTCGGTGGCACGCATCAGGCCCAGTTCGGCGGCGATCGAGCTGCCAGCGCGGCCAATGAACAGCAGCGCGGTCAGCACCGGTGCCAGCTCGCGGTACAGCGACAGCCCGAGCAGGGTCGACAGTGCGTCGGCCGCACCGAAGGTGGTCAGCGTGCGGTAGCCCTGCAGGGTCAGCACCAGGCCGACGAAGGCACCGCCGACGGCGATGATCGGCAGCGAGCGCGCACCGATCTTGTAGATTTCGCGGGTCAACTCGGCCAGGAAATCACGGGTCGGCAGCGAACCGCGCAGCACGGTCAGCGAGAACAGGCCGGCACGACCCAGCGAGCGGGTGGCTTGAACGAACGGCATCAGGCGACCCTCGCGCGCGGCGCGGCATCGAACGGGATGGGGCCATCGGGCTGGCCGTGCAGGAACTGCCGCAGCAGAGGGTCCTGGCTGGACTGCAGTGCCTCGGGCGTGCCCTGGAACACGATGCCGCCATTGGCGATCGCGATCACCTGGTCGCAGATCGGCAGGGTCTCGTGCACGTGGTGGCTGACGATGATGCTGGTCAGGCCCAGGCTGTGGTTGAGGCGCTGGATCAGGCTCATGATCACCCCCGAGGCGATCGGGTCCAGCCCGGTCAGCGGCTCGTCGTAGATCATCAGCGGCGGGTCCAGCGCCAGCGCGCGGGCCAGCGCCACGCGGCGCGCCATGCCACCTGACAGCTCGCGCGGCCAGGCATCGGCGGCGGCCAGCAGGCCCACCGAATGCAGCTTCATCTGCACCAGCCGGCGCAGCACGGCGGTCGGCAGGCGGGTGTGCGTACGCAGCGGCAGCGCCACGTTTTCCGCCACGGTCAGGTCGGTCAGCAGGCCGTTGCCCTGCAGCAGCACGCCCACGCTCTTGCGCATTTCCAGCAGCGCGCCGCTGTCATGCGGAATCGGCTTGCCGAACAGGGTGACCTCGCCGGCGACCGGGCGCAGTTCGCCGGTCAGCGCCGCCAGCAGGGTCGACTTGCCGCTGCCGGACGGACCCAGAACGGCGGTGATGCTGCCCTTGGGCACCTGCAGCGACACGTCGCGCAGGATCGTGCGTCCGCTCCGGTCGATGCGGACGTTGGATAACTGCACCAGACTGGAGGTGGAAGCCGACATGGGCACCATTAACGTTTTTTAGACATCGAAGGATCGGGCCCGTCGGCTGAACATAAGCAGACTGGACGGTGCAGTATTGTTGCACGACAAGCCTCGGCGGAGGCCGGGACAATCGGCCGGCGTCCCGGAACAATCCGTACCGCTCGCGGCCCAACCATTGAATACTGCCTGCGGTCCTGCACACTGTGCATGATGAGTGACCCAGGCAGCGATTTCCGCCTCTACCATTCCAACTCCCTGGACGTGCTGGCCGCGCTGCTGGCGCGCAATGTGCGTGCGCCCGTTCCTGGCCAGCCGCTGCTGGCACCGGAAGTGGTGCTGATCCCGCAGGTAGCGATGCGGCGTTGGCTGCAAGCGACACTGGCCGCCGAGTTCGGTGTGGCTGCGAACCTCGAATTCCTCACCCCGGGTGAGTTCGTGGCGCGCGCGCTGAAGGCCAACGTCAGCGGCGAGCAGGACGACCTGGACGCGGCCGGCCTGCATTGGAAGCTGTACCAGGCCCTGCGCGACCCGGCGTTGCTGGCGCAGCCACCGATGCGCGCGCTGCAGTCCTATCTTGCCGGCGATGACGCATTGAAGCCGTGGGCGCTGGCTGGCGAGCTGGCCTCGGTGTTCGAGAAGTACCAGGCGTGGCGCCGCGACTGGCTGCTGCGCTGGGCGGCCGGTGCCGATCCGTCCGATCCGCAGGCGATCCTGTGGCGCACCATCACCCACGGCCACGACTACCGCGCGCGCCGCATCCAGGAATACCTGGACCGTTTCGAAGGGGCCGGCCAACCCTTGCCGAAGGGCTTGCCACCGCGCATGTCTGCGTTCGCGACGCTCAACATCTCGCCCGATGTGCTGCGGGTGATGGCCACCCAGGCACGTGTTGGCGAGCTGCATTTCTATATGCCCACCCCGGTGCAGTCGTACTGGGGCGATCTGCAGACCCTGGCCGAGCGCCTGCGCAGCGGCGCGCCCGATCCCTTCGGCGAAGCAGCCGGCGAAAACCGCCTGCTGGAAGCTTGGGGCGCGGCCGGGCGCGACTTCATGGCGGTGCTGGGCAGTTACGAGGTGGTGCACCCGGCCGGCGAAATCGCCGCCTATTCCGATCCGGAGGACGACACCCGGCCGACCCTGGACGAAGGCGGCCTGTCCGACAGCCTGCTGCATCGCCTGCAGCGTGACCTGTTCCACCGCCGCGCACTGCCCTCGGGTGAGCTGCGTGCCGGGCTTCGCAGCGACGACCCCAGCCTGCAGGTACACGCCTGCCATACCCGCCTGCGCGAGTTGCAGGTGCTGCACGACCAGCTGCGCAGCCTGCTGCAGGACCCGCGCTTCGACCCGCCGCTGCAGGCGCGCGAGATCGCGGTGCTGGCGCCGGACATCGATCCCTACGTGCCGTACCTGGAAGCGGTGTTCGGCGGCCGTGGTGGCGAGGAGGAGGACATCCCCTATGCGCTGGCCGACAGCAGCCCGCTGGCCGGTGAACCGCTGGCTGATGTGTTCGTGCACCTGCTGGGCCTGCCTGTCTCGCGCTTTGGCCTGAATGAAGTGCTGGACCTGCTGGCCAGCGCGCCGCTGGCCGAAGCGGCCGGGCTGGAAGCGGTGGACTTCGACCGCCTGCATGGCTGGCTGCAGCAGGCCGGTGCACGCTGGGGCCTGGATGCGAAGCACCGCCACCAGCACCAGGCGCCGGCGGACGACGCCTACACCTGGCAGTTCGCGCTGGATCGCCTGGTGCTCGGCCATGCCACCGGCAGCGAGGCCGACCTGGCCGGTGTCGCACCGTGGATCGAACTGGAAGGCGGCGCGCTGGACGCGCTGGACCGGCTGCTGCGCCTGCTGCGCGTGCTGGCCATCTACCAGCGTCGCCTCGGCGAGCTGCTGACCCCGGCGCAATGGCGACAGCGCCTGCTGTCGTTGCTGGATGCACTGCTGCCCTCCGCGCCGAGTTCCCCCAACAGCCAGCGCGCGCTGGAGCGCCTGCGCAAGCTGCTCAACCAGTTCGCCGAGGATGCTGCCAAGGCCGGCTTCGCGGAAGGTGTGCCGCCGGAGGTGGTGCGTGCGCACTTCGCCGGCGCGCTGGGCGAGGCCGATACGCGCGCACCGCTGCTGACCGGTGGCATCAGTTTCGGCCGCATGGTGCCGATGCGCCTGCTGCCGTTCCGGGTGATCTGCGTGCTGGGCCTCAATGATGGCGATTTCCCGCGCCGTGACCCGGCGGCCGGTCTCAACCAGCTCACCGCCGAACTGGACACGCCGCGCCGCCGACCGGGCGACCGCTCCACCCGCGAAGACGACCGTTTCCTGTTCCTGCAGCTGTTCGCCGCCGCGCAGGAGGTGTTCTACCTCAGCTACCTCGGTGCCGATCCGCGCGATGGCAGCGTGCGCGAGCCGTCGGTGCTGGTCAGTGAACTGATCGATGCCGCCGCTGCGTATCACCTCGATCCGCCTGCGGCGGTCCGCAACTTCACCGTGCGCCATGCCTTGCAGCCGTTCTCGCCCGCCGCGTTCGGTGACGGCGACCCACGCCGCTTCAGCTATCGCCGCCAGTGGCATCCGGCGGCCGGTCGCCTCACCGGCCAGCGCGGTGGACTGCAGCCCTGGTTCGACGCACCGCTGCCGCCGCCGCTCGACGATGCGGTGGAGGACGAGGTCGCGCTCGATACCCTGCGCCGTTTCCTGTGCGATCCGGCCGGACAGTTCCTCGCACAGTCGCTGGGCCTGCGCCTGGCCGACGATGTCGAGGAGGTCGATGACCTGGAACCGCTGGTGCTGTCATCGCGCGGCCCGGAAAAGCGCAGCGTGCAGGCGGCGGTGGTGCGTGCCACGCTCAGCGGCGATACCGAGCCGTTGTACCCGCGGCTGCGCGCGCGCGGCCTGCTGCCGTCCGGCCCATTGGGCGAGCGCCAGTTCGAGGGGGAGCAGTTGAAGACGCGCCCGTATGCCAGTGCGTTGCTGGGCTGGATGCAGGGCGAACCGCTGGAAAGCCGTCGCTACGAAGTGGACATCGACGGCGTGCGCCTGCATGGCCGCGTGGCCGATCGGCATCCTGAAGGGCTGGTGCGCCTGCGCGCCGGCACGCTCAATGGCAATGCAGTGATCCGCCAGGGCCTGGACTGGCTGCTGGCCAACGCCGCCGGCGATGCGTTGCCGCTGGTGCAGTTCCACGATGGCGGTGACGCCGGGCCCGGCCCGCATGTGCTGCCAGCACTGAGCGCCCCCGCTGCACGCACCGCGCTGCGTGCGCTGCTGCAATTGCGCGAGCGCGGTCTGCGTGAGCCGCTGCGCTTTGCCCCGTATACCGGCTGGGTGCTGTACAACGCGCCAGCAGAAAAACAGCGCAGCGAAGGCTGGAAGCAGTGGCATGGCAGCGACCGCAGTTGGGGTGAATCCAGCAGCGACGCCTGGCAGCTGCTGCTGCGCGGTGCCGACCCGTTTGCCACCGATGCCAGCTATGCCGAGCTGCTGCGCAACAGCCAGGTGGTCTTCAGCGCGGTGCGCGAAGGCCGCACTCTCGGTACCGAAGCACGCCAGGAGGGCAACGCATGAACACCGCCATCGCTGATCAGGAAACCCAGCGTATGGCGGGCGATCCCTACCTGGCCCTGCCGCTGGACGGCATCCGCCTGATTGAAGCCAGCGCAGGCACCGGCAAGACCTTCACCCTGGCCACGTTGTTCACCCGACTGGTGGTGGAGCAGGGCCTGCGTATCGGCCAGATCCTGGCGGTGACCTTCACCGATGCCGCCACCCAGGAACTGCGCAAGCGCATCCGCGAGCGCCTGGCGCTGGCCGCGCGCCTGGTCGATCTGGAACCGGCCGAGGGCGAAGCGCCAGACCTGCGGTTGACCCGCGAGGTACTGCAGCGCCATCTACAGGGCGGAACCGAAAGCGCTGCCGCACTGAAACGCCGCCTGCAGGTGGCTGCCGACGAGATCGACCTGGCGTCCATCTTCACCATCCATGGCTTCTGCACCCGCGTGTTGCGCGAGCATGCGCTGGAAAGCGGCCACACCTTTGATCCGCCGGAACTGCTGGCCAGCGATCGTGAACTGCTGGAGGAGCTGGCCGCTGATCTGTGGCGCGTGCATGCCAACGACCCGGCCACGCTGGAGCCGCTGACCTGGCTGTGGTCCAACCCGGATGCGCTGGCCGCAGATCTGCGCGCGCTGCTGGGCACGCCGCCCCTGCACCCGTTGCCACAGCCGGTGACGCTGGCTGATCCACACCCGGCGCTGCAGAGCGCGGCCGAGGCACTGTCCGCAAGCGTGCGCGAACATGGCGATCAGTTCTTCATCGACCTCTGCGATGCGGTCGACAACAAGTGGATCAACGGCGTGTCCTACAAGCTGGGCTGGCTGCATCCGCTGGGCCGGCAGATGCTGGCCTGGGCCGAGCGCGGCGACCCGCGCGAGCTGCTGGCCAGCGAGCGCCTGCCGGCGCTGCTGCCGGAGGTGCTGGCCGACAAGACCAACAAGAAGTCCCCCGACCGCACGCCATCGTCGCCATTGCAGGCGCCGTTGGCGCGCTATGTCGCGCTGCTGGCCGAACGCGATGCATGGTTGCGTGGTACCGCGTTGAACTTCCTGCACGCGCTTCGCGCCGAAGCCACGCAACGCCTGCAGGCGCTGAAGCGCACGCGCCGGGTGCAGACCTACGACGATCTGATCGATGGCGTGGCGGTGGCGCTGGAAGGCCCGCAACGGCTGACACTGGTGAAACAACTGCGTGCGCAGTACCGCATCGCGCTGGTCGATGAGTTCCAGGACACCGACGATCGCCAGTGGGGCATCTTCCACACCGTGTTCGGCGATTCGCCGGAGGTGCGCGAACTCGGCCTGGCGCCGGCACTGTTCCTGATCGGCGACCCCAAGCAGGCGATCTACGGCTTCCGCGGCGGTGATATCCACACCTACCTGAAGGCCAAGCAGGTGGCACAGCAGGCGCCGGTGCTGGACCAGAACTTCCGCTCGCGACCGGCGGTGCTGCGTGCGTTGCAGGCGCTGTACGACAACGGTGGCGAAGACGCCTTCCTCGAGCGCGACATCCAGTTCGAGCCGGTGCGTCCCGGTGGCGTGCGCAGCGATGAGGACTACCAGCGTGATGGCCATACCGCCACGGCACTTACCCTGCGCGTGCTGCGCAGTGGCGGTGACAAGGCGATGAGCGCCGACGCCTCGCGTGAGGCCGCGACCCAGGCCTGCGTGGCTGCGATTCACCAGATCCTGGTCGAGGCGCGTGCGGGCAATGCCGTGTTGCGTGGGCGCCCGGTGCAGCCCGGTGATATCGCGGTGCTGGTGCGCTCGCATCGCGAGGCCACGCTGGTGCAGCGCGCGCTGGCAGCGGTCGGCATTCCCGCCGTGGCGGCCGGCAAGCAGAGCCTGTTCGCCACCAGCGAAGCGCGTGATCTGCGCGCGCTGCTGCTGGCACTGCTGCAACCCGCCGACGAAGGCCGCCTGCGTGCGGTGCTGGCCACCGTGCTGCTCGGTCAACGCGCCAGCGCGATCGCGGCGATGGAACGCGAGGGCGACCTGCAACGCGAGTTCCAGGCACAACTGCTGCACTGGCGTGAGCGCTGGCAGCGCGGCGGACCGTTCGCAGTGATCGCCGACGTCTGTGCCGCGCAGGGCGAACGCCTGTTGGCGCTGATCGATGGCGAGCGCCGCCTGACCAATTACCTGCAGCTGGGTGAACTCCTGCAGGAAGCCGCGGCGCAGGCGCTGGGCATGCATGGCCTGCTGGACTGGCTGCAGGGGCAGATGGCCAGCGCTGATCAGGATGACGAGCAGCAGTTGCTGCGCCTGGAATCGGATGCGCGCCGCGTACAGATCATCACCCTGCACAAGAGCAAGGGCCTAGAGTACCCGCTGGTGTTCCTGCCGTTCGTCGGTATCGACGGCGGCGCACCGAACACGGCCTCGCACTGCACTGTGCACGTCGGTGGCCAGCGCCAGCTGCACTGGAAGCTGGACAAGGACGATGCGTGGGCGGCGGCAAGTGCCCAGCGCGAGCGCGAGCAGCGCGCCGAGGATGCGCGCCTGCTGTATGTGGGACTGACCCGTGCCGAGCATGCGCTGTGGATCGCCGTGGGTGATCTGGCCGGGCTCGGCAAGACGCGGCTGGCGCCGCTGCTGGGTGACCTGCAGGCGCTGCGCGCGCACGCCGATGTGCACATCGATGACAGTGAGGCAGCGGCCGCGCTGCCGCAGCTGGCGGCCGAAGTGGAAGGCGACCTTCCGGCGGTGCGTGCCCTGACCCGGCGCGTCCCGCACGACTGGTGGGTGTACAGCTTCACCCAGCTGGCGCATGCCGATGCGGGCGCCGGCAGTGATATCGAGGCCGCCGCCACCGAGCTGCCGGCGCCCGCCGCCGACGAACCCGCGGGCCCGGAACTGCCGCTGGAGCCGGCGCTGCCGGAACCCGCTGCGGCGGCCGAGGAGAGCACACCGGTCGACCCGCGCTTCATGGGTAGTCGCTTCGGCAACGTGCTGCACGAAGCGATGGAGAACGTCGATTTCGCTGCCTGGAGTGACTGGAAGCCGGGTCTGGAAGCCCCGGAGGGCCAGGCCGAGGTGCTGCGCAAGGCGCTGCACGACGAAGGCTATGCCGATGCCGATCTGGACGATGGCGTGGCGGTGCTGGTGCCGCTGGTCGGCCACACGCTGACCGTGCCGCTGCCCGAAGGCGGCGCGCTGCACAGCCTGGGTGAAGGCGAGCGTCGCGCGGAAATCGACTTCCACTTCGCCATCGAACCGACCACGGTACCGGCGCTGCTGCAGGTGCTGCATGCACATGGGGTTTCCAGCACGCGCCGCGGCTTCGGCCAGCGCCGCCGCCTGGAAGGGCTGATGACCGGCATGATCGACCTGACCTACGTGCGCGACGGGCGCTGGTACGTGCTCGACTACAAATCCAACCGCCTGCCCGGCTACAGCCCGGACCTGCTGGCCATTGCCATGCGTCACAGCGAGTACGACCTGCAGGCGCTGATCTATACCGTGGCCCTGCATCGCTGGCTGCGTTTCCGCCTGGGCGCGGCCTACGACTACGAACGCGACATGGGCGGCATCCGCTACCTGTTCTGCCGCGGCCTGGACGCTGCCGGCAATGGCGTGCATGTGGACCGCTTCCCGCTGGCGCTGGTGGATGCGCTGGATGCATTGTTCGCCGGTGGAGAGCAGGCCCAGGCCGAACTGGCTGCGCGTGCCCGTGGAGCCAGCGCATGAGCCTGCTGCAGGAGCTGTATCGCAACGGCCAGCTGCGCACTCTCGATCACGCACTGGCGACCAGCCTGCAACGCTTGCGGGAGGACACCCCTGACAGCGTGGCAGTGGCGGCTGCGCTCGCTTCGCTGGCGGTGTCGCAGGGCCACGCTGCGTTCGATCCGGCACAACCGCAGCGGTTGCTGGAAGGCGTGCCTGTGTGGCCTGCCGCGCAGGACTGGCTGGCACAGCTGCGCGCATCGCCGTGGGTGGCGACGCCGGAGCAGGCCGTTGCCATCGCCGACGATGCGCCGCTGGTGCTGGAGAACGGCCTGCTCTACCTGCGCCGCTACCGCGAGTACGAGCGTCAGCTGGCGGCTGGGCTGCAGCGCATCGGCCGGCATCCGCTGCCGGCGCCGGACATGGCAGCGTTGGCGCCGTTGTTCGCGCAGCTGTTCCCGCAGGCACTGGGCGGCGAAGATCACCAGGCACGCGCCGCCGGCGTGACCCTGCGCCATCCGCTGGCACTGGTCACCGGCGGCCCCGGCACCGGCAAGACCACCACCATCGCGCGCCTGTTGCTGCTGCTGGCGGCGCAGGCCCGGCACGCCGGCCAGCCGCTGCCCGAAGTGGCGCTGGCCGCGCCTACCGGTCGCGCCGCCGAACGCATGGCCGAGAGCCTGCGCGTGGCCGTGCAGCGCCTGCAGGAACAAGGACTGGACCCGGCGCTGTGCACGGCGCTGCCCAGTACCGGCACCACCCTGCATCGCCTGCTCGGGGTGATTCCCGATTCGCCGCGCTTCCGCCACCACGCCGACAATCCGCTGCCGGTGGACGTGGTCGTAGTCGACGAAGCCTCGATGATCGATCTGCCGATGATGGCCAAGCTGGTCGACGCGATCGCCAGCGGCACCCGGCTGATCCTGCTCGGCGATCCCGATCAGTTGCCCTCGGTCGAGGCCGGCGACGTGCTCAGTGCGATCCTGCGCGCCAGCGGTGATGGCATCGGCACCCGCGCCGATGACGCGCAGGCACTGCATGGCCTGCTGGCACCGGCTACCTTGCAGCCGCGGGCCACACCACGCGCCTTCGCCGGGCGCCGCGTGCAGCTGCAGCGCGGCTACCGGCAGAGCAATGCGCTGGACCTGGCACCGCTGGCCCATGCCGTGCGCGAGGGCGACAGCAGCACCGCGCTGCAGCTGCTGCGCAGTGGTGAACTGGCCGGCGTGCATTTCCACGAAGGCGAAGCCGATCCGCTGCGTGGCCAGCGCGAGCACCTGCTGGGCCACTGGCGTGCACTGGCCGATGCGGCCGATCCAGTGCTTGCCCTGCAGCAGGCCGGGCGCCTGCGCGTGCTGACCGCACTGCGCGAAGGCCCGCAGGGCGCGCGTGGGCTCAACAGCCGCATCGAACAGCTGCTGGCCGGCAACACCCCCGGCTACTTCCAGGGTCGCCTGCTGCTGGTCACCGAGAACAGCTACCGTCATCGCCTGTTCAACGGCGATATCGGCATCTGCCTGCGCGATGGTAGCGGCGCGATGGTGGCCTGGTTCCCTGGCGACAGCGTCGACCAGCCGCGAGCGTTCCACCCGGCGGCACTGCCCGCGCACGAAAGCGCCTTCGCGATGACCGTGCACAAGGCACAGGGCTCGGAGTTCAACGAAGTGTGGTTGCAGCTGCCGCGCCAGGACAGCCGCGTGCTGTCACGCGAACTGGTCTATACCGGCCTGACCCGCGCCCGCCAGGTGCTGCATGTGGCCGGCAGCGCGGACGTGCTGCAGGCGGCGTTGAAGCGCCATGCCAGCCGGTTGGGTGGTCTGGCCTGGCGGCTGGGTGTGGAAGAAGTGGCCGAAGCACCGGCGCGTATTGAACAGCCCACGGTGCAGGGCACATTGTTCTGAAACGGGCGCGATGCGCCCCCTGTAGAGTCGAGCCATGCTCGGCTGATGGGCCATGGAGTCGAGCATGGCTCGACTCTACAAAAGCGTACTTCGATCATTCCGACGTTCATCCACGCATGGCGTGGATCTACCGTGTCGACCAAGGTCGACGCCCACCAGAGCAGAACGCCGTGCCGACAGATCGCAGGAAACTGTCGAAGGTGGGGTGGGTCCGGTTGCGGGGGCGTGAGCCGCATGGATGCGGCGACCGAGCTTACATGGACGTACTTGCAGCGTCCCCCGCAACCGGACCCACCTCGCCATCCCACGGATTGCAGGGTTTTGACGTTGATTCGGCAGGTGCAGGGCGCAGCCCTGCCGCCACGTTCATTCCGCGATCAGTACCAGGCCATCGGGGAAAACGATCGCCGCTTCATCAGCGCTCACGTCGAAGAAGCCCACACCGTGCTTCTCGGCCAGGTCCTGCACGCGGCCGTGCGCACGTTCGGCCACCGAATAGGCGAACGCGCCGTAGATCACCTGACTACCGATGCTGTACTCGGTCACCTCGGCACGTTCGTCATCGTCGTTGCTCAATGGGCCGTTCAACGGCGGGAATTCCTGCGCCATCTCCGCAAACCACGCCTGCAGCGCCGGGCTGCTCACCGCCGGGTCGTCGTACTCGTGGCGCTCGTTCCACTGCGTCTGCTTCTCGAACCAGGCGATGAAGGCCGCGGTCTCACGTGGAGCGGTGCTGGCCTCGAACACCATCATGTCGTAACTCATGGAACCGTCCTGTTGTCGGGGCGAAAGGCCGCGGGGCATGGCCCGGCGCCACCGGATGACGATGGTAGCGCCGGGCCATGCCCGGCGGATCGCATTACATGGACGGCGCGTCGGCATCCGCCAACCCCGGCGCCAATGCCTTCGCCTCCGGGAACAGCGCGAAGCGCAGGCCGATCAGGCCCATCAGGGCTTCATCGCGGGCCTTGCAGGCGGCCACACTGCCGACCCGACCCAGCGAGGTATCCAGCCGCTCCCGCAGCGCCTCGGCCGCCACAATCGGTTTGTGCGCGGCAATCTGACGGCGGTAATGCACGGCGATTTCTTCCAGGATGTGCTCGACCGCTTCGCGGCTGCGTTCGGGCAGTTCCAGCCGTGCGCGACGCAGCTGCAGGATGTTCAGGCCGATGCGCGCCTCGTTGAGCATGTCCACCGAGGCGATGTCGCTGCCCTCTGGCGTCGCCGCCAGGCGCGGTGCGAGCAGGCCCAGCAGGTCGAGCATGCGTGCGGCGAAGCGCTGGCGGTCCTGCTGGCCACGGCCTTCGGCAGCCTCGGCCAGCGTGGTCCAGCCCTGCCGCACCAGCCGGCGTGCAGTCCACTCGGCACCCACCGAGCGGAACAGGCGGGTCATCACCACCGCAAAGCCAATGCCGATGAACATCGCAATCGACGAGTTGAGGAAGGTCTGGATGTTGGCGCTGTAGGTGTTCTGCAGGCTCAGCAGCGCGGCCAGGTTCACCGTCAACGGCAACGCGAACAATGCGCTCTTGGGGTGGTGCAGCATCAAGCCCAGCGGCAGGAACGCCACCGCCAGCACCAATGCCAGCAGGCCGAAGTCGTGCACCGCCGGGAACACGCCGAACAGGTACACGCCAGCCACCACCGAGGCGACCATCGCCCACACCAGGAACGACACCATGCTCGGTGCCGGGTCGTCCTGTGCAGCGAAGAATGCAGCGGTCACCGCGGCCATCATCGCGCCGTTGCCACCACCTTCCCAACCCAGCGCGATCCACAGCACGCAGTAGCTCATCAGCGCCACGCCGGCACTGAGCGCGGAGAACAGCGCCATGCCGTAGTCGACGTGCTTGTCGGCGGCCACGCGTTCGGTGCGGATGCGGTAGTGCGCGCGGTCCAGCGGCGCGGTGCCGTGGTCGATCGCGTGCTGCAGGGTGCGGCAGTCCTGCCACAGGTCCACCAGTTCCTCCAGGCGCAGCAGCAGGCTGGCCAGCTGCAGGTGCTGCAGGTCGCGGTCCACCTGCGGCTTCAGTGCGCTGATGCGCGCGCGCAGGCGGGCGTACTCGCTGGCGTTGGTCGGCCCGTCCAGCCAGTCGTGGATATCGTCGACCAGTGCCGGCAGTCCTTCCGGCAGGGCCTGGCCATCGCTGCGCAGCGCGCTCAGGCGGTCGGCAATCGAGGACAGCACTGGCAACAGCAGCAGCATGCGCTCGCGCAGGCGCTCCATCGACACCGCCGAACCGGCATGGCGTGGATCATCGCGGCGCAGGAACTCGATCAGCGCCTCGAACTGCACCAGGTCGGCGGCCAGCCGGTTGCGCGGCGCATGCGCGCGGCCACGTTCAAGGATCTGCCGGCACCACTGCGCGGCGTCCTCCATCCAGTTGCCGATGCGCGCGCGCAGCATCGGACGTACCGAGGCCGGGAACAGCAGCGACGCGAACAGCACCGCCACCACCGTGCCAAGGATGATCTCCTCGCTGCGTGCCACCACCGTGTCGAAGATGGTTTCCGGCGAGGTCACCGCCGGGAAGCCGATGAAGGCCGTCGTGTAACCGGCCAGCAGGAAGGCGTAGCCGCGCGGGCCGCGGTTGAGCAGGGCCATGAACAGGCAGCCGGCCAGCCAGATCGACATCGCCGCGCTCAGCACCAGCGGCGTTTCCACCAGCGCCGGCAGCACCAGCAGGGTGGCCAGGCCGGCCACCAGGGTGCCGACGATGCGGTATACGCCCTTGGCCCGGGTTGGGCCCAGCAGCGGCTGGCTGACGATGTACACCGTGCCCATCGCCCAGTACGGGCGCGACAGGTTGCCGGCCATGGCGATGTACAGCGCGGCTACCGCGGCCAGGTAGGTCTTGATCGAGAACAGCCAGGCCTGGCGGTCGGTCAGCGCGTTCATGGCTTACTTCGCTGCGGTCGAGGCGTTGGGCGCGGCGGCGCTGGCCTGCCAGCCACCACCCAGCACCAGGAACAGGTGGATCTGGTCGCGCGAGACCTGCGCTTCGGCGGCCGCCAGGGTGGCATCGCTGGTGGCCAGGCTGCGGTCGGCATCCAGGCTGGACAGGTACGGCGTGCGGCCGCCCTGGTACAGCCGGCGGTTCTGCTCGGCGGCCAGTGCGGCCTGCTCCTGCGCGATGCGCAGCGACTGCAGCCGGCGCAGGTCCTGCGCATAGCGGTCCAGCGCGGTCTGGGTCTCGCGCAGCGCCTGCAGCACGGTGTGGTCAAACTCGGCCAGCGCGGCATCAGCACCGGCTTCGGCGGCGTGGATGCGCGCGTGGGTGCCCGAGGACGGTAGCGTCCACGAGATCAGTGGGCCGATCGACCACTGCTGGGTCATCGGCGTGCCGAAGTCTTCCAGCAGGCCGGCGGCACCGAGCGAAGCCCCCAGGCGGATGTCCGGGTACAGCTCGGCGGTGGCCACACCAATCCGCGCCGTGGCCGAGGCCAGCTTGCGCTCGGCCTGGCGCACGTCCGGGCGACGCTGCAGCAGTGCACGGCCATCACCGACCGGCAGCGGCTGCGCCAGCCTGGGTGCGTGCGCGCAGTCGATCACACCGGCCGGCAGCTGGCCCGGGGTCTGTCCAAGCAGGGCGGCCAACGAATAGGCGGCGGCCGAGCGCTGCGCCTGCAGCGGCGGGAGTGCAGCTTCCAGCAGCGCCACCTGGGCATTGGCGCGGGCCAGTTCCGGCGGCGTGCCACGGCCGGCCGCGATCAGGCGCTCAGTGACCGTGCGGCTGCGCTGCTGCAGCTGCAGCGAATGCTCGGCCACGTGCAGTTCGTGGTTGGCGTGGCAGATTTCCAGGTAGCTGTCGGCGACCTGCGCGACCACGCTGACTTGGGCCAGGTCGCGCGCCGCAGCGACCGACTGCTCGTCGGCACGCGCCGCTTCGGCGCCGCGCTTGAGCTTGCCGAACAGGTCGAACTGGTAGCTGACCGCGAACTTGCCATCGGCCAGGTTGATCACCGGCAGCTCGTGTTCCTGCAGGAACGATTCGGCCGACAGCTGCGCGCGGCTGACGCCGGCCTCGGCCTCGTACTCGAAGCCACCGGCGTCCAGCGCCTGTTCGTACACCGCCGCCGCACGACGCAGGTGCGCATCGGCGGCTTTCAGTTCAACGTTGTCGCGCAGCGCCTGGGTGATCAGGCCATCCAGCATCGGGTCGTTGTACAGCGACCACCAGCGGTCGGGCAGCGCCTGGTTGGCGGCGATCTGCGGGTTCTGGGTATCGATGAAGGCGGCATTGGCCTGCGGGCGCTTGAACGCCGAGCCCTCCGGCAATGCATAGTCCGGGCCGACGGTCCTGCACGCGGCCAGGCTGGCCAGCGCGACGATCAGGCCGAGACGGGGCAGGGCGGCGTTCACAGGCCCGCCTGTGTCGGCGCGGTGCCGGCCTTGTCGTTGTGCGGATGGCGGCCGGTGTCCACGGTCACCGTGGCGGTGCGGCCGGCGATCAGTTCCACGCCCTTGGGCACCTCGTCGATGGCGATGCGCACCGGGATGCGCTGGGCCAGGCGCACCCAATCGAAGGCCGGGGTCACGTTCGGCAGCAGGGTGCTGCCATTGCTGCGGTAACGGTCCTCGATGCCGGCGGCGATGCTTTCGACATGGCCACGCAGCGGGGTCGATTCGCCCATCAGGCGGATGTCCACGGCTTGTCCCGGGGCCACGCCACGCAGGCGGGTTTCCTCGAAGTAACCATCGATGCGGAACGAGCCGGTATCCAGCAGCGCCAGCACCGGCTTGCCGGCCACCACGTAGTCGCCCACGCGCATGGTGCGGTCGTTGACCCGGCCATCGGCCGGTGCGCGCACCTCGGTGCGGCCCAGGTTGAGCTCGGCCAGGTCGACCGCCGCCTGTGCGGTGGCCAGCGCGGCCTGTGCGGCCTGCAGCTTGGCGCGGCGCACTTCGGCGTCCTCGGCGGCGACCAGGTCCTGCAGGCTGCGGTCACGGCCGATCTCGCGGCGCAGCTGTGCCACCGAGGCCTGGCGCTCGCCCAGGCTGGCCTTGGCCTGCTCCAGCGCGATGCGGTAACGGGCACGGTCGACCACGAACAGCAGGTCGCCCTTCTTCACCGCCTGGTTGTCGGCCACCTGCACCGTTTCCACCAGTCCGGATACGTCCGGCGCCACCTGCACCACGTCGGCGCCGACATGGGCATCGCGGGTCCACGGCTCATCCATGTAATAGACCCACAGCTGGCGCAGCACCAGCAGGGCGACGATCACGGCTGCGCTGGTGAGCAGCACCGGCAGGGTCTTCTTCACGATCTTGTTCACGATTGCATCCAACGCAGGAGGTGGAACAGCAGGCCCAGCACGATTCCGTACAGCGCCAGGTTGAACAGCGCCGGGTGCCATACATGGCGATAGGCGCCGGCACGCTGCAGCAGCGCGTGCAGGCCGCTGTTGACCAGATAGGCCAACAACATCAACCCGAGCAGGGTCGGGACGAACACTCCGTGGAGACTGAATTCACCGGGCATCGGTAGGGGCGGGGGCGAGGTGGGGGAGGGGAGGAACAACGAATCAACAGCAACGGGCAAAAGCCGCTGGCGTGTGCACGGCAGCGGCGGTATTCGGGGGCAGCGCTCTTACGTGATGCGGTCGGCAGCCTCGGCCAGCAGGCGCCATGCCTTCAGCACGGCGTGCAGTTCATCCATGGAAAGCTCGCCGAACACGTCCTGGCGCAGGCCGATCAACTGGTCTTCCAGCTCGCTGACCAGCGCGTGTCCCGCGTCGGTCAGCCACAGCAGGTTGGCGCGGCGGTCGCTGGCGTCGCTCTCGCGGCGGACCAGGTCGCTGGCGCACAGCTTGTCCAGCAGGCGCACCAGGGAAGGCCCCTCCATGCCCAGCTGCTGGGCCAGCGCCACCTGGCGGATGCCACCGCCGGAGCGGCCGATCATCAGCAGGGGCATGGTGCAGGCGGTGGAGATGCCGTAGCTGCCGAGCCGGCTGTCGGCCAGGCGCTGCCACTGCCGCCCTGCGTACAGCAGGCCGGAGCTGAGCTGCATCTGCAGCACGGTGCGCTCGTCGAGGGGTCGGTCCATAAGAGATAGATAGGATACTACTAATTTCATTCCTATCAATGGGTTTTTCTGAATGGGCGGGGTGTAGTGAGGAAAGCGTTGCGCCACGTTGCTACGGGTGGGGCAGCGGGGGCCGGACGGGGCAGGACACGCCGTGAACCCATCCTTGGGGGCTCGGCCGCGGCTTGCTCGTGTGCGCGTCCTGCGCACACGGCAAGACCGGCGTTGGGCGTCCTGCCCAACCCGCCCGAGGCATGCCTCGGGCCCATGCTGCGGACGGTCCTGCCCCGCCCGGTCCCCGCTGCCCGCCCATCACCCCGCGGGCGCGGTGGGTTGGCTCTTTAAAGGCAGAAGCAGAAGCAGTGCGGACCAACGGTCCGCACCCACCAATGCCGCAGCGCGCGGTGCTTCCGGAGCCATGAACCCCAGCTTTTGCCCCCGCTTTCGGGTGGTCCGGCCGCGCCCGCAGGAAACCGTCAGGGAGGGGGACAGGGGACTGCGCAGGACCGTTGGCGCCATGGATGGCGCCATCGAGCCCCCAGGGACGGGTTTACGGCGTGTCCTGCGCAGTTCCCTGTCCCCCTCCAAACCGATAGCAACGACGCGCCAACAACGACCCCCCGATGAACCGTCCCAACAGGACGACCCACCCCCCGGTCGGGTACGATGCTCGCCCCCCGTTCGGGACGCTGTACGCAATGAGCAAGAACAACGAAAAGGCCGCCCCGCAGGGCGACGTGACCCAGGACCAGGCCGAGGATGCCGTGCGCACCCTGCTGCGCTGGGCCGGTGAGGACCCGTCCCGTGAAGGCCTGCTGGATACCCCCCGCCGTGTCGCCGAAGCCTATGGCGACTGGTTCAGCGGTTACCGCGACGACCCGCGCGCCTACATGGAGCGGACCTTCGAGGAAGTGGCCGGCTACGACGAACTGATCGTCCTGCGCGACATCGAGTACGAAAGCCACTGCGAACACCACATGGCGCCGATCATCGGCCGCGTGCACGTCGGCTACCTGCCGGCCGGCAAGGTGGTGGGCATCAGCAAGCTGGCCCGCGTCGTCGAAGCCTACGCCCGCCGTTTCCAGGTGCAGGAGAAGATGACCGCGCAGATCGCCCAGTGCATCCAGGATGTGCTGCAGCCGATCGGTGTCGGCGTGGTCGTCGAAGGCGCCCACGAATGCATGACCACCCGTGGCATCCACAAGCGCGGCGTCAGCATGGTCACCTCGAAGATGCTGGGCAGCTTCCGCGACGACGCGCGTACCCGCGCCGAGTTCCTGCGCTTCATCGAAGTGGGCGGCAAGCGCTGAGCCGCTTGCCTGCACCCCGCCGGCCGCTGCGGGCCGGCATGCCCACGGCTGCCCGCGCGGCAGCCGTGCGTGGCGGCTCGTCCCTGTCAGCCCAACAGACCTCTTTCGCTGCATGAAGCATCGCGAACGCATCTCCCGTTACCGCCATCTGCGCGAACAGCCCCAGTGGAAGCTGCTCGCCGCCGACCACGCTCCGGAAATCATCGGCCTGCTGCAGGGGCTGCTGATGGACGGCGAGCGCACGCTGTCGTCGTCGGTGCTCAACGAGCGCCTGCAACGTGCGCTGGACCAGCTCAACGGCGACGAACTGTCGCGCGACCTGCCGCGTACCGCGCAGGCTTACATCGCGCACTGGCTGGCCCAGGGTTGGCTGGAACGCCGTTTGCCCGAAGGCGCAGACCAGGAGCAGTACGAGCTGTCGACCGCGGCACTGCAGGCGATCCGCTTCGCCGATGGCCTCGAGCAGGCCCGCGTGGCCGCCACCGAAAGCCGGCTGGCGCTGGTCATCGAACAGCTCTCGCAGCTGGCCGCGCAGACCGAGTCCGATCCGGATGCGCGCCTGTCGGCGCTGCGCGACGAGCGCGACCGCATCGACGCCGAGATCGCCCGCGTCGGCGCTGGCCGCGTGATCGCGCTGGATGGCAAGCGCGCGCTGGAACGTGCGCGCCAGATCATCGGCCTGGCCGACGAGCTGACCGAGGACTTCCGCCGCGTGCGCGACGACTTCGAGCAGCTCAACCGCGATTTCCGCGAACGCATCATCGACGATGAGGGTGAGCGCGGCGACGTGCTGTCGCAGCTGTTCGAAGGCGTGGATGTGATCGGCGAGAGCGATGCCGGCCGCAGCTTCCAGGCGTTCTGGCGCCTGCTCAACGACGCCGAACAGAGCGCACAGCTTGATGCTGCGCTGGAAGCGGTGCTGGCGCGTGGCTTTGCGCGCCGCCTGGACCGCAACGAGCGCAACTTCCTGCGTGGCTTCACCAGCACCATGCTCGAGCGCGGTGGCCAGGTACACGATGTGCTGCAGAACTTCGCGCGCAGCCTGCGCGGCTTCGTGCAGAGCCGTGGCTACCTGGAACAGCGCCGCCTCAACCAGCTGCTGAAGCAGGCGCAGTCCGAAGCACTGGCCCTGCGCGACGAGTTCCCCGCACAGCGCGGCATCGGCCGTGACCTGCAGCTGACCACCAGCCGCCTGCGCTCGTGGTCGCAGTGGAGGCTGCACGATCCACGCAGTGCCCAAGTCGATGGCAACGTCGAGTACAACGACGCGGCCGCGATCAGCCTGGAAAGCGTCGGCGATCTGGTCGCTTCGTCCGAAATCGACTTCCGCACCCTGCGCCGTGACCTGCACGACCTGCTCGATGCACAGCCGCGGCTCAGCATCGCCCAGGCCCTGTCGCAGCGCGAGGCGCCGCAGGGTCTTGGCAGCGTCATCGGCTATCTGTCGCTGGGCACGCGCTTCGGCAACGTGGTCGCCGGCGAGCAGGAGCTTGCCGAATGGCGTGGTGGCGACGGCCAGATCCGTCGCGCCCGCATCCCGCTGGTTTGGTTTACCCAGGAGAGACGCCATGAGCTGGCATGAAGATCCCATCGACGCAGCGCAGGCCGACGTGGCGGAAGACGCCTACGAAGCCGAGCCGGTGGCGGCCGTGGCGCAGCCCCGCCGTGGCAACGACGTGTACTACCTCGGCGATACCGGGCGCCTGCCGCTTGATGCACGCCGCGCGCTGTGCCAGCTGCTGATCGGCCCCAGCATCGACCAGCTGCGCCACGCCAAGCTGTGGCCGGCGCTGATCCGCAGCGAGGCGGCCATCCGCTCGGCGCTGGCGGACCTGTTCCTGGAACTGGTGCTCGACCGTGACAGCGGCGTGGCGTTCACCCGCCAGGCCGATACCGAAGACGTGGATGCGCCGGTGCTGCTGCGCACCTCGCCGCTGACCTTCATCGATTCGGTGCTGTTGTTGTACCTGCGCCAGCAGCTGGCCGAGGCCGATGCGCGCGGCAACCGCGCGGTGGTCGCCGACGCCGAGATGGCCGAAGCGCTGGCCATCTACGAAAAGAACCTGTCCACCGACCGCGCCGGCTTCAACCGCCGCGTCGCCTCGGCGGTGCAGAAGATGAAGGACAACCACATCCTGACCCGCCTCAGCGGCCAGGAAGACCGCCACGAAGTCTCGCCGGCGCTGAAGCTGCTGTTCTCCGCCGAAGACGTGTCCCAGCTTTCGGCGGTGTACCGCCAGCTGCGCGAAACCCCGGCCGCCGAGGCCTGAGAGACCCGACCATCGCATGGCTATCTCCAAGCACACTCCCGCACTGTTCAACGAAGGCCTGCCGGACCCGCGCCTGCAGCAGTTCCGCATGCGCCGCCTGCAGGTGCACAACTGGGGCACCTTCAACGGCCTGACCGAAGTGCCGATCGCCGAGCGCGGCTTCCTGTTCGTCGGCCGTTCCGGCTCGGGCAAGTCGACCCTGCTCGATGCCATGTCCGCGCTGCTGACGCCGCCGGCCATCGTCGACTTCAACGCCGCCGCGCGTGAAGCCGAGCGCAGCGGCCGCGACCGCAACCTGGTGTCCTACGTGCGTGGCGCGTGGGCTGACCAGCAGGACAGCGGCACCGGCGAAATCGCTACCCAGTACCTGCGCAAGGGAGCGACCTGGACCGCACTGGTGCTGGAGTACCGCGCCGGCGATGGCCGCGTGGTCAGCCTGGTGCGCCTGCTGTGGATCTCCGGCAACGGCACCTCGGCCGGTGACGTGCGCAAGCACTACATGATTGCCGAGCGCCCGTTCGACATCGCCAAGGATCTCGGCGGCTTCGATCTGGACCTGCGCAAGCTCAAGCAGAAGCTGTCCGACCTGCACCACTTCGACACCTTCTCCGGCTACGCCGAGCGCTTCCGCGACCTGCTCGGCATCGACAACGAGATGGCGCTGCGCCTGCTGCACAAGACGCAGTCGGCGAAGAACCTGGGCGACCTCAACGTCTTCCTGCGCGACTTCATGCTCGACACGCCGAAGACCTTCGACGCCGCCGAGCGCCTGGTCAGCGACTTCGCCGAGCTCGATGGCGCGCACCAGGCCGTGGTCACCGCGCGCCGCCAGGTGGAAACCCTGCTGCCAGCACGCGCCTACTACAACGACCTGAAGGAAATGCACCGCCAGCGCGGCGACGACGAAGCGCTGAAGCTCGGCGTCGACAGCTTCCGCGAAAGCCGCCGCCAGGCGCTGATCGAAGCGCGCCTGCGCGAGATGGACGTGCGTGACCGTGGCCTGCTCGGCGAAGAGGCCCAGCGCCGCGCCGCGCTCGACAACCACACCGAGCGCCTGGCCGAACTGGAACTGCAGCGCCGCCAGCAGGGCGGTGAGCGCATCGAGGAACTGGAACGCGAGCAGGGCCGCGCCGAAGCCGAGCGCGACCGGCGCAAGGCCAAGCGTGACCAGGCCCAGGAAGCGGCACAGCAGCTGCAGGCCGAACTGCCCGACGATGCCCATGGTTTCGCCGAGCTGGTCGAGCGCGCGCAGAACGAACTGCAGGACCGCCAGCGTGCCTCGGCGGCACTGGACGATGCGATCAGCGATCGCCTCGGCGGCAAGCGCGATGACGAGCGCCGCTTCGGTGAAGTGCGCGTCGAACTCGAAGCGATGCAGCGCACGCCGTCCAACATTCCGGCGCCGATGCAGAAGCTGCGCGCACGCCTGGCCGAGGAAACCGGCATCGCCGAAGCGGCGCTGCCCTTCGTCGGCGAGCTGATCCAGGTCCGCTCGGAAGAGCAGGGCTGGCAGGGCGCCATCGAACGCGTGCTGGGTGGCTTCGCGCTGTCGCTGCTGGTCGATGACAAGCACTACAACGACGTCGCCGAGTGGGTGAACCGTACCCATCTGGGCATGCGCTTCACCTACTACCGCGTGCGCCGCAACGATGATGCGTTCGCGCGCGAGCCGTCGGCGAAGTCGCTGCTGCACAAGCTGGAGCTGCGCGAGCATGTGTTCGAAAGCTGGCTGCGGCGCGAGCTCGGCAAGCGCTTCGACTACGAGTGCGTGGATGCCAAGCAGCTGCGCAACGTCGACCGCGGCATCACCCGCGAAGGCCAGGTCAAGCATCCGGGCGACCGCTTCGAGAAGGACGACCGCAGTGCGGTGGGCGACCGCCGTCGCTGGATCCTCGGCTTCAACAACCACGACAAGGTGGGCGCCTTCGAGCGCGAAGCACAGGAACTGGCCAAGCGCATCGCCAGCTGCGAGACCGACATCGCACGCCTGCGCGGCCAGCGCGACCGCGACAACGAGCGCCGCCTGGCCTGCCACGAACTGGTCAGCATCAGCTGGAACGAGATCGACATCGCCGCTCCGCAGCAGCGCCTGAGCGACATCGAGGCCACCCTGCGTGACCTGCGCGAAGGCAATGCCGATCTGGCCAAGCTGGCCAAGCAGATCGACGCCGTGCGCGCCGACATCGAGCAGTCCCGCCGCACCTATGAGGACGTCCGCGTCGAGCGCGGCCAGCTGGTCAAGGAGCGCGATCGCCTCGACCGCGCCCGCCAGCAGAGCCGTGCGCTGGTGCTGCCGAGCCTGGCCCAGGAGCAGGAAGCCGGCCTCGCCGAGCGCCTGCAGGAGCAGGGCCCGCTCAGCCTGGAAACGCTGGAAGCGCACATGCGCCAGGTCAGCAACGCGCTGAACGAGCAGCTGTCGTCCTCGCAGCAGGACCTCAACCGCATCGAGAACCAGCTGATCGGCTGCTTCCGTCGCTTCATCCAGCAGTGGCCGGAGGAATCGGGCGACTTCACCGTATCGGTGGCCTCGGCCGAAGACTTCCTCGCCCGCCTCGAACGCCTGGAGCGCGACGGCCTGCCGCAGCACGAAGAGCGCTTCTTCGATCTGCTGCAGAACCAGAGCAAGAACAACCTGCTGGCCCTGCAGCGCCACAGCGCCGAGGCCCGCAAGTCGATCGGCCAGCGCCTGGACGAGGTGAACGCCAGCCTGGAACAGGTGCCGTTCAACCGTGGCACGCTGCTGACCATCGAACTGAGCGACCGCCGCCTGCCGGAAGTCGGCGAGTTCCAGCTGCAGCTGCGCGAGGTGCTGTCGCAGCAGCAGACCGAGCAGCGCGAGTTGGCCGAATCGCAGTTCACCGTGCTGCGCCAGCTGGTCAACCGCCTCGGTTCGCAGGAAGGCGAGGACAAGCGCTGGCGCGAGCTGGTGCTGGACGTGCGCATGCACGTGGAGTTCATCGGCGTCGAGCTGGATGCGGAAACGCGCCAGCAGGTCGAGATCTACCGCAGCGGTGCCGGCAAGTCCGGTGGCCAGCGCCAGAAACTGGCCACCACCTGCCTGGCCGCGGCACTGCGCTACCAGCTCGGCGGTGCCGACAGCCAGCTGCCCAGCTACGCCGCGGTCGTGCTCGACGAAGCCTTCGACAAGGCCGACAACGAGTTCACCGCACTGGCGATGAACATCTTCGACAACTTCGGCTTCCAGATGGTGGTCGCCACCCCGCTGAAGTCGGTGATGACGCTGGAGCCATTCATCGGTGGCGCCTGCTTCGTCGAAATCAGCGGCCGCCACGACTCCGGCGTGCTGCTGATCGAGTACGACGAAGAAGGCAAGCGCCTGAAGCTGCCCGAGCGCAGCCGCCAGCAGGCCAACGAACCGGAAGAAGCCGAGGCCTGACCGCCTCGGTCCAGCGACCTGTAGAGCCGAGCCATGCTCGGCTGCTCTTCGCGATCGGAGACCGCGTGCCAACCAAGGTTGGCACCTACCGGAAGTCGCTCTGCTCTTGCCCTTGCTCCTAGCTTCCGCGCTCGCGCAGAGGCCGGGTAGCGGTTGGGTGAGGGGGCATGGCAGGACCGCGAGCGCCATGGATGGCGCTCACGAGCCCCCATGGACGGGTTCACGGCGTGTCCTGCCATGCCCCCTCATCCGATCGCCCACATGGGAGTCAGGCGCCAGCGACGCGGTGGATCACGCTCCGCGCAACGTATCCCACGCCATCCGCGCGATCAGCACCACCACCAGCCCCACGAACAGCTTGCGGATGAACGGCGTGCCGCCCTTCAGCGCCAACCGCGTGCCCACCACCGAACCGATGATGTTGGCCGCCGCCATCGGCAGCGCGAACAGCCACAGGATGTTGCCGGTCGGCACGAAGAACGAGATCGCCGCCACATTGGTCGCCAGGTTCACCACCTTCGACGCGGCCGACGCGCGCAGAAAATCCAGGCCGAAGAAGCGCACGAACAGGAAGATCAGGAAGCTGCCGGTGCCCGGCCCGAAGAAGCCATCGTAGAAGCCGATCGCTGCACCGATCGCCAGCGCGATCACCAGCTCGCGGCGGCCGATTTCCTGCGGCCGGTGCAGCGCGCCGAAGTCCTTTTTCCACAACGTGTAGGCCAGCATCGCGATCAGCAGCACCAGCACCAGTGGGCGCACCGCGTCCTTGGGCAGCAGGCTCACCGCGGTGGCCCCGGCGAAGGAGAAGATGAAGGCGGTGCCGGCCGCGAACAGCACCGGCTTCCACGGGAAGCGCACGTTGCGCGCATAGCGCCAGGCCGCTGCACCGGTGCCGAACATCGAGCTGAACTTGTTAGTACCGAACAGCATCGCCGGCGTCTGCTGCGGCAGCACCGTGAACAGGCCGGGCAGCTGCACCAGGCCACCGCCACCCACGGCGGCATCCACAAGACCGGCGATGAAGGCGATCACCACCAGCCACCACAACTCAGGGGGAACCAGTTCCAGCACGGCGATCAATCAAGGTGGGGGCGCGACAGCATACGCCTGTCCTGCTTCAGCTGGCCCGTGCCGCGCGTGGATCAATCCATGCAACCCGGCGACAATGCCGGCATGAGCCGAAAACCCGCCGATCCCTGTCCCTGCGGCCTGGCCGCCGACTACACCGCCTGCTGCGGCCGTTTTCACGCCGGCGAGGCCGCGCCCGATGCCGAGCGCCTGATGCGTTCGCGCTACAGCGCCTACGTGCGCGGTCTGGCTGACTACCTGCGCCAGAGCTGGCATCCGGACACGCGTCCGGCCGAGTTGACGCTGGATGATGCACCCGGCCAGCGTACCCATTGGCTGGGCCTGACCGTGCACGAGCACACCGTCACCGGTGCTGACAGCGCCGATGTCCGCTTCACCGCGCGCTATCGCGTCGGCGGCGGCAGTGCGGTCAAGATGACCGAACACAGCCGCTTCCAGCGCATCGACGGCCGCTGGTACTACCTCGACGCGGCCTGAGCCCTACACGCTGCGCGCAGCCGGCACGCGCTGGCCGCCGTGCGCGTGCACCTGGTTGCGGCCGCCGTCCTTGGCCACATACAGGGCCTGGTCGGCGGCCTTGACCACCGCCATCGGGCGCGGATCCACATGGCTGTCGGCCAGGCCGATGCTCACCGTCACCTGTACCACCTGGCCGCTGCCACCGCGTCCGCGCTGCTGGCGGCCGGCTTCGTCATCACGGCTGCGGGTGCTGCGGTCGCGCAGCTGCATGCGGGTCTCCTCGATGCTCTGCCGCAGCGCCTCCACGGCATCCATGCAGGCCGCCGCAGGGCGGTCCAGGAACACCACCGCGAACTCCTCACCGCCATAGCGGAATGCACGGCCACCGTCGCCCACCCGCGCCAGCCGCGAGGCCACCAGGCGCAGTACATCGTCTCCGGTGTCGTGGCCATGGGTGTCGTTGAATGACTTGAAGTGGTCCACGTCCACCATCGCGATGCTGTAGGTGCCGCGTGCCCGCTGCAGGGTCTCGTTGAATGCCCGTCGCCCCGGCAGGCCGGTCAACTCATCGCGGAAGGCCATGTGGAAGGACTCCTGCAGCATCGCGCCCAGCATCAGCAGCAGGGCGGCGCTGCTCAGCGCCGGCAGCAGCACCGGGTGCAGGAAGATCCGCGGCAGCATCCACCACAGGCACAGCAGGGCCAGCAGCATCGCCGTGTGCAGTGGCCGAGGATGCCGCCACGCCTGCCAGCCCAACGCTGCGGTCGCCAGCAGGAACAGCAGCGCCGGCAGCTGCGCCAGCGCGTTCCAGTCGGCGGGAATCCAGGCCCAGTGACGGTTCGACAGCAGATCGTGCATGCCGCGCGGCTGCTGTGTGGCTAGCAGCAGGAAGATCATCACCGCGGTGCCGATGGCAATACCGCGCAGCAGCAGGTCCTGGCGCCGCCGTCCGCGCTCCGGCCACAACGCAAGGCCGGCAGACAACAGCGGCAACCAGGCCGAGATGGCGTGGAAGCGCAGCGGTGTCAGCGTGGTGACATGGCCATTGCGCAGGTAGCCAGCGACGTCCTGGTGCAGCAGCGCGAACATCACCGCCACAACCATCAGCAGGCACAACGTGCGCACCTGGTGGTAGAGCAGGGCCAGGCCGGCACCGAGGCAGGCCAGCAGCCAGGGCAGGACGCGCTGCGCCGGGCTGGCCACGTCTGCGGTATCCAATGCGGTCCACACCACCACGGCAACCAGCACAGCGGGCAGCACGAACAGGTAATGCGCAGGCTGGCGGAGCGGATGCAGGGGCAAGCAGGAATTCCAGCGCGGTGACGACGCGGCCGCAGCACTGCCGTTAGCGGCGTGCGTGCCTGCATCTTGAATGCGGCAGGCTCATCCATGTGAACGAAGTGACGCCGAACCATGACATCGCACTCACCGTCCAGCGCCGATGCTGCCCACATGGACAGCGTACCCGCCGCCGTCGCTGCCCCGCAGCACGATCTCGCCCGCCAGTTCGCCCATGTACGGACGCGCAGCCTGCAGCTGGCCGCGCCGCTCAGTGCCGAGGACGCCATGCTGCAGAGCATGGCTGACGCCAGCCCGAGCAAATGGCACCTGGCCCACACCACCTGGTTCTTCGAACGCTTCGTGCTGGCGGGTTTCGCCACCGCGCCAGCGCATGACCCGGGCTGGGACTACCTGTTCAACAGCTACTACAAGAGCATCGGCCCGGCGCATGCGCGGCCACAGCGCGGGTTGCTGTCGCGCCCGTCGCTGCAGCAGGTGCGCGACTACCGCCAGCAGGTCGATGCACAGGTGCAATCGCGGTTGGCGGCGGGCGATCTCGATGAACAGGCACTGCAACATCTGCAGCTGGGCCTGCAGCACGAGCAGCAGCACCAGGAGCTGCTGCTCACCGACATCAAGCATGCGTTCTGGTGCAACCCGCTGCAGCCCACCTACCGCGAGGACCTGCAGCCTGCCGCCAGCGCTGCCAGTGCGCAGGGCTGGATCGAATCACCCGAGCGCATCGTCACCGTCGGCGCCGCGGCATGGCCGCAGCAGGCCGCGTTCGCCTACGACAACGAATCGCCAGCGCACCGCGTGCTGCTCCCCGCGCACACATTGGCCGAGCGTCCCGTCAGCAATGCCGAGTATCGGGCCTTCATCGACGCCGGCGGCTACCGCGAACCGCGCTGGTGGCTCAGCGAAGGCTGGGCGCTGCGCGAAGCCGAGGGCTGGCAGCACCCGCTGTACTGGGATGACGCCCTGCAGCGCGAGTACACCCTGGGCGGTTGGCGCGAACTGGATCCGCACGCGCCGGTCTGCCACCTCAGCTACTACGAGGCCGATGCCTGCGCCCGCTGGTCCGGCGCGCGCCTGCCCAGCGAGTACGAATGGGAAGCCGCCGCTGCGTTGCAGCCGCTGCGCGGCCATTTCGCTGACGACGACCGGCTGCACCCGCAGGCAGCGCAGGGCAGTGGAATACGGCAGCTGTTCGGCGATGTCTGGGAGTGGACCCACAGCGCGTATGGCGCCTATCCGGGCTTCCGTCCCTTCGCCGGCAACCTCGGTGAGTACAACGGCAAGTTCATGTGCGGGCAGTGGGTGCTGCGTGGCGGCAGCTGCGCGACACCCCGCGGCCATGTGCGTGCCAGCTACCGCAACTTCTTCATGCCGCCGGCGCGCTGGCAGTTCTCCGGGCTGCGCCTGGCCAGGGACCTCACATGAGCACCGTGCATGACGCGCTGCAGGCATTGACCGATCTCACCCCCGGGCGGCAGCAGATCCTCTCCGACGTGGTGGCCGGGCTCTCACGTACGCCGCGGCAGCTGCCGTCCAAGTACTTCTACGATGCGCGTGGCTCGCGCCTGTTCGAGCAGATCACGCAGACCCCCGAGTACTACCCCACGCGCACCGAGCTGGCCCTGCTGAAGCGTGTGCTGCCGGACATCGCCCGCAGCGTTGGCCCGCGTCTGCACGTGGTGGAGCTGGGCAGCGGCAGCGGACGCAAGACCGCGCTGCTGCTGGCCGCACTTCACGACCCGGTGGCCTATACGCCGATTGAAATCTCGCGGGCCGCGCTGCTGTCCAGCATCGATCATCTGGCGCCGGCGTTGCCGGAGGTGGAGATGCTGCCGGTCTGTGCCGACTTCACCCGCCCCGTCGCCGTTCCCATGCCCGAGCGCGAACCCGCGCGACGGCTGCTGTTCTTCCCCGGTTCCACGCTGGGCAACTTTGAAGGCGAAGACGCGGTCGCACTGCTGCGGGCGATGCGCCAGACGATGGGCCGCGACGGCCTGGCCCTGGTCGGCATCGATCTGCATAAGGACCCGGCGCTGATCGAAGCGGCCTACAACGACGCGCAGGGCGTCACCGCCGCGTTCACTCTCAACCTGCTGGCCCGGCTCAATCGCGAGATCAGCAGCGACTTCGACCTCGACGGCTTCCACCACCGTGCCTGCTACAGCACCGCGCGGCTGCGCATCGAAACCGATCTGGTCAGCCGCTGGGCGCAGGATGTGCATCTGGACGGCCGCACCTTCCACTTTGCCGCCGACGAACCGATCCGTGTGGAGTACAGCCACAAGTACACCGACGACAGCTTCGAGGCGCTGCTGCAGCACGCGGGCCTGCAGGTCACGCAGCGCTGGAATGCTGACAGTCCCGCCTACGGCCTGCGCCTGCTGCGTGCCATCTAGGGCGGCCGGCCAGCCGGTACCCCTTCAGGTTCTGCAGCACCGCTACCCCTAAGATGGCCGTGCAACGGCAACACGGAGGACGCCATGCCCATTCTGACCACCCTCGGCCTGGCGGCCGCTCTCGCCTCGCCCCCCGCGCTGCCTGCAGCACCGGATGCCAGCGTCGATCCGGCCTTCAGCCGCTGCCTTTCGGGCCTGCAGGCCACGGCCGCCAGCCAGGGCATCAGCGCCGAGCGCTTCAACGAAATCACCGCCGGCCTCACCCCGGACCCCAGTGTGCTCGGCCTGCTCGACGCGCAGCCGGAATTCACCACGCCGATCTGGGACTACCTGGCCGCGCTGGTCGATCGCCAGCGCGTGGCTGATGGTCGCGCCATGCTGCAGCAGCATCGCGACCTGCTCGATCGAGTGTCGGCGCAGTACGGCGTCGATCCGGCCACCATCGTCGCGGTCTGGGGCGTGGAGAGCGACTACGGCCGCGTGTTCGGCAAGCGCCCCCTGCTGCAGTCACTGGCCACGCTGTCCTGCGCCGGCCGTCGCCAACCCTTCTTCCGCGGTGAATTGCTGGCACTGCTCAAGCTGATCGACCGCGGCGACCTGCAGGCGCAGGGCCTCACCGGTTCCTGGGCCGGTGCCTTCGGGCATACGCAGTTCATGCCCAGCACCTACGCACGCATCGCCGTGGACGGTGATGGCGATGGCCGCCGCGATCTGGTCGGCAGCATTCCCGATGCGCTGGCCTCCACTGCCAACTACCTCAAGCGTGCCGGCTGGCGCAGTGGCGAGCCGTGGGGCATGGAAGTTCTTGTTCCCGCTGGCTTCAACGCCAGCCAGGCCGGACGTACCCAGCGTCGCGCCCTGGCCGACTGGCGTGCGCAGGGCCTGACCGCGCTGGATGGCAGTGTGCTGGCTCCGGCCAACCTGCCGGCGGATGCGCGCGCCGCCCTGCTGCTGCCGGCCGGCAACAAGGGCCCGGCGTTGCTGGTGTTCCGCAACTACGACGCGATCTACAGCTACAACGCCGCCGAAAGCTATGCGCTGGCGATCGCCACGCTGGCCGACCAGCTGCGTGGCGGCAATGGGCTGGCCACCGCCTGGCCGACCGATGATCCCGGCATCGGCCGCGATGAACGCCGTCAGCTGCAGACCCTGCTGCTGGCGCGTGGCCACGACATCGGTACCGCCGACGGCATGATCGGTACTGCCACCCGTCGCGCGATCCAGTCCGAGCAGCAGCGCCTGGGCTGGGCCAATGCCGATGGGCGTGCCGGCCAGCGCATCCTGCGCGCGCTGCAGGAAGAGGCGACCGCCATCGCACCCGCTGCGCAGAAGGCCTTGCCCCAGGCACGCTGACCGCGACATCATCGCCGCGGTCTTCAAGGAGCGTCATCGCATGCAGTCGGATCCGGACATCAGCAGCGGCCTGTATCATGGGCTGGAGGCCTGGCACGTGCGCACCCCCAGCGCGACGGCGGTCATCAGCGTGTTCGGCGGACAGCTGCTGTCGTTCATTCCCGATGGGCAGCCCGATGTACTGTGGCTTTCGCCCACGCGCGCCGAGCTGCCCACGCCCATCCGCGGTGGCGTCCCGGTGTGCTGGCCGTGGTTCGGCCGCCAGGGCCAGAACAATGATGTGCCCGCGCATGGCCTGGTGCGCACCGCGCGTTGGGAGCTTCTGCAGGCCAGCCAGAGCGATGACGGTGAGGTCGAGCTGCAGTTGGCACCTGCACCCTGCGCCGATCCCGGCCTGCGCCTGCAGATGCAGTTGCGCATCGGCCGCCAGCTGCGTCAGCAGCTCGTCACCGAGAACACCGGAACCTCGCCGGTGACCTTCACCCAGGCCCTGCACAGCTATTTCCGGGTGGGCGATGCCAACCAGGTCGAGGTCGAGGGCCTTGACGGCCTGCAGTACCTGGACAAGTACGAGGACTATGCGCAGTTGCGCCTGCAACAGGGACCGTGGTCATTGCGCGATCCGCGTGACCCCGGTCGCAGCGATCGCATCTATACCGGTGCCGGAGGCCATTACGTGCTGCGTGATCCAGTACTGCAGCGGCGGATCGAGATCCGCAGCGAAGGCAGCCAGACGCTGGTGGCCTGGAATCCCGGTGCGGAGGCGGCAGCGAAAATGGCCGATGTCGGCGATGGCTGGCACGATTACGTTTGCCTGGAAGTGGCCAACGCAGGCGCGGAGCAGATTACGCTTGCGCCGGGTGAGCGCCATCAGCTGGTGCAGACCCTGGCCAGTACCGCGCTGTAGGCGCTGGCAGCGGTTTCAGTTTGTCGATGCAGTAGCAAGGACGGAAAACATGCAGGAAGCACAATGGTGGTACGCCAATGGCAGGCAGAGCAGTGGGCCGGTGGATCTGGCCGGTCTTCGCCAGCTGCAGCGGGAAGGGACGGTCACGGCGCGAACGCTGCTCTGGTGCGAGGGCATGCCCTCGTGGCGGCCGTTGGCGGAGCTGGATCAGGCCTCAACGCAGGTCGAGGTGGCTCCGGTCCTGGATATCGACGCAGCGCCTGCGGCCGAGGGCATTGCGCCGAGCGTCGGCGATCCGTCCGACCCCTATCGTGCGCCGGTCGCTGCACCGGATGTGGCTGCGGCTGCAGGGCTGGAGGGCGAGATGGCCTTGTACGCCAGCGTGGTCGGTGGCAATTTCCCGATCTATCGCCAGCGCTGGCGGCTGGATCAGGGCGGCATCGCCACGGGCAGTGGCACCTGGCACTGGCCGGCCTTCCTGCTCGGCCTGATCTGGATGATGTACCGCAAGATGTACCGCCTGGCGGCGATGTGGGCTGGCCTGCTGCTGTTGATCAGTGTGGTGGAGACCTTGCTGGATGTGCCGGATGGCCTGTCGCTGGTCATCACCTTCGCGCTCAGCATCACCACCGGCATCTTTGGCAACAGCTGGTACCTGGCACACTGCCAGCGCCTGATCGCCCAGGCCCGTGCCGTCACCGGCGGCGATGACGCACGGCTGCGCAGCGAGCTGACCGCGCGCGGCGGCACCAGCGTGGTCGCCACACTGATCGCCATCGTCATCGCGATGGTGCTGAGCACCGCCGGCGCCGCATTGGCGGGGTAGGGCAGGTCAGCGTCCCTGACGGGGCCGCAGCACGACCAGGCACAGCGCACCGGCCACCAGGCCCCAGAACGCCGAGCCGATGCCGGCCAGTGATACGCCCGAGGCGGTGACCAGGAAGGTGACCAGTGCCGCCTCGCGGTCCCGCTCTACTGCCAGCGCACTGGCCAGGCTGTTGGCGATGGTGCCGAACAGCGCAATACCGGCCACGCAGGCCACCAGCTCTTTCGGGAACGCCGCGAACAGTGCGGCCACGGTGGCGCCGAACAGCCCGACGACAATGTAGAAGGCGCCGGCCGCCATCGCTGCGGTATAGCGTCGTGCCGGGTCCTCATGCGCATCGCGGCCCATGCAGATCGCTGCGGTGATTGCCGCCAGGTTCAGTGCGTATGCACCGAACGGTGCCAGCAGCGTATTGACCACACCGATCCAGCCGATCAGCGGTGACACCGGGGCGTCGTAGCCGGATGCGCGCATCACCGCCACGCCCGGAATGTTCTGCGAGGCCATGGTGACCACGAACAGGGGCAGGGCGATGCCAGCCACTGCAGTCCAGGACAGGGATGGGGTCACCCATTGCGGTACCGCCAGTTGCAGCTGCACCTGCTGTGCGTGCAGCAGGCCACGGCTGGCCGCCACCGCGATGCCGACCAGCAGGGTGGCGATGACCGCATAGCGCGGGAACAGGCGGCGTCCGCCCAGCCAGGTGGCGAACATGGCCAGCGCCAGTACCAGTTGGGTGTTCATGGCCACGAACACGTCCAGGCCGAAGCGCAGCAGCACCCCGGCCAGCATGCCGGCGGCCAGCGCCATCGGCACCCGCTGCATCAACCGGGCGAAGATGCCGGAGAAGCCTGCCAGCATGCCAAGCACCGCAGCGAGCAGGAATGCACCGGTGGCTTCAGCGAGCGAGGCACCGCCTGCACCGACCACCAGCATCGCCGCGCCCGGGGTTGACCACGCGGTCACCACCGGCACGCGATAGCGCAGCGACAGCCCGATGCAGGTGACACCCATGCCCAGTCCCAGTGCCCACATCCATGAGGCGATCTGTGCCTGGTTGGCACCGACGGCTTGTGCAGCCTGGAACACGATGACGGCCGAACTGGCGAAGCCGACCAGCACAGTAATGAAGCCGGCAACGAGGGCCGGTACTGAAAGGTCGCGCCACCACGCTTGCCGCACCTGCATGTTCATTGCCGTCTCTCCACTGTGCATCCGTGCATTGATAGCCCTTGTGGCGGGGGGGGGGGGGGCGCCCCGC
>NZ_JAWIRR010000018.1:79170-94754 GCF_036320065.1 Stenotrophomonas sp. SMYL8 | reverse complement strand
CGCAGGACTGCGCACACGAGCAAGCGGCGACCGAGCTTACATGGGTGAGGGCGCTTTGCTTGCGAAGCACTGCTTCGCAAGCGCCCGAACGCACAGCCGCCAGCGGCTGGGCCGGGCCCCGGAGGGGACTTGCAGCGTCCCCCGCAACCGGGCCCACCCCGCCATCCCACGGAAGGCCCGCTGTTGCTTTTGCTGTTGCCTTGAATTGAAGCAGGTGCAGGGCGCAGCCCTGCAAAACTCCCTACCGCCCCGGCAACTGCGCGAACGCGCGCTGCATGCAGTCCTCACGCGGGCACACCCGGCAACCCGGCCCGATCGACACCGAATTACCCGGGCTCTGCACATCCAGTCCCAGCGAATACACCAACCGTTCGGCATGCTGCAGGTCGCAGCCCAGCGCCACCGCGAAGGTCTTGCGCGGCTGGCCATGGCCCACCGGCCCGCTGCTGACCTGCCGCGCCAGCCAGAAGTGGCGCCGCCCATCGGGCATGCGCGCGGTCTGGGTGAGGATGCGGCCGGGCTGGTTGAATGCCTCGTAGACGATCCACAGCGGGCACGAACCGCCCACCTGCGAGAAGTGGAAATCGGTGGCGGAGTGGCGCTTGGACACATTGCCGGCGCGGTCCACGCGGATGAAGAAGAACGGCAGGCCTGGCGCACTGCGCCGTGCCAGCGTGCTCAGCCGATGGCAGACCGCTTCGAAGCCGACGCCGAACTGGTGCGCCAGCAGTTCGATGTCGTAGCTGCTGGTTTCGGCCGCGCGCAGGAAGCGCATGTACGGCATCACCAGCGCGCCGGCGAAATAGTTGGAAAGACCGATCCGCGCCTGCGCGATGCGCGCGTCATCGGTGAAGCCGGCGCGCGCCACCACCGCATCGATCTGCGGCAGGTAACCGTGCAGCGCCAGTTCGGCCGCCATCTGGAACGCCTGCTGGCCAGGCTCCAGGTAATCGGGCAGCCACAGCCGCCGCGCACCGGCGTCGTACTGGCGCTTTTCGCGCCCGGCCTGCAGTGCGGCCACCTCCACCAGCACGCCATGGCGGTCGGCCAGCAGCTGGCGCAGCCGTGGTGCCACATGCCCCGGTGACAGCCCCCACTCGGCGAACAGCTGCTCGGCCAACTCATCCAGCTCGGGGATGTGGTTGTGCATGCGGTTGAAGAACTCGCGTACCTGGTCGCCAGCGGGCAAGGTGCTGCCGGCGCCGGGCTCACCCAGCTGGAATTCCAGTGCGGCGGCATGCTCGCGCAGCGCCAGGTGGCGGCGGTGCAGATCCAGCAGCGCGCGGCTGACCTGCGGCAGGTTGCCGGCCAACGCGCGCAGTTCGGTGGCGCTGACCTCGGCCAGGCCCAGATCGCGCAGGGTCTCGCCCAGCGCTTCCTGCAGGGCGGCGGGCTCATCCTCGTCGAACAGTGCGGAAACGTCGCCCAATACCTCGCCCAGCTTCTTCTGCACGGCCGGGGTGAGCGGGCGCTTGTTGCGCTCGATCTGGTTCAGGTAGCTGGCCGACAGCCCCAGCGCCCGTGCCAGATCCGCCTGGCTGTAGCCGCGCTGCTCGCGCAGCCGCAGCAGGCGCAGGCCAAGTTGTCGCTGGGGGGCTGAATAATTCACAGAATTAACATGAATCGTCTGGCGTGTTGGCCAGATTAAGCGGATTCAGCCCGGAAATCGAGTTGGGTGCTGTGAATAATGCCAAGCATCTTTCGCACCCCGTGGGATTGTCGTCATGACTGTTGCAGCGCCCCGTATCCGCATGCTGATCGATGGCCAGTTCGTTGAATCGGCTACTTCCCACTGGCAGGACGTGATCAATCCGGCCACCCAGGACGTGCTGGCCAAGGTGCCGTTCGCCACCACCGGCGAAGTGGACGCCGCCGTTGCCGCCGCCAAGGAAGCCTTCAAGACCTGGCGCAAGACCCCGATCGGCACCCGCGCGCGCATCTTCCTGAAGTACCAGCAGCTGATCCGCGAGAACATGAGCGAGCTGGCGCACATCCTCACCGCCGAACAGGGCAAGACCCTGCCCGACGCCGAAGGCGATGTGTTCCGCGGCCTGGAAGTGGTCGAGCACGCCGCCGCCATCGGCAACCTGCAGCTGGGCGAGCTGGCCAACAACGTGGCCAATGGCGTGGACACCTACACGATCATGCAGCCGCTGGGCGTGTGCGCCGGCATCACCCCGTTCAACTTCCCGGCGATGATCCCGCTGTGGATGTTCCCGATGGCGATTGCAACGGGCAACACCTTCATCCTCAAGCCGTCCGAGCAGGACCCGATGGTCACCATGCGCCTGGTCGAGCTGGCGCTGGAAGCCGGCATTCCGAAGGGCGTGCTGAACGTCGTCCACGGCGGCGAGGAAGTGGTCAACGCGATCTGCGACCACCCGGACATCAAGGCCGTCTCGTTCGTCGGTTCCACCCGCGTCGGTACCCACGTCTACAACCGTGCCTCGCTGGCCGGCAAGCGCGTGCAGTGCATGATGGGCGCCAAGAACCACGCCGTGGTGCTGCCGGACGCCAACAAGGAGCAGACCCTCAACGCGATGGTCGGCGCCGCCTTCGGTGCCGCGGGCCAGCGCTGCATGGCCGCCTCCACCCTGGTGCTGGTCGGTGAAGCACGCAACTGGGTGCAGGACCTGGTCACCAAGGCCAAGACCCTGAAGGTCAGCGGCGGCACCGTCGCCGGCACCGACGTCGGTCCGGTCATTTCCTGCAGCGCCCGCGAGCGCGTGGAAGGCCTGATCGCCTCGGGCGTGGAGCAGGGCGCCAAGCTGGTGCTCGATGGCCGCAAGCCGCAGGTCGATGGTTTCGAGAAGGGCAACTTCGTTGGCCCGACCATCTTTGCCGGTGTCACCACCGACATGCGCATCTACCAGGAAGAAATCTTCGGGCCGGTGCTGGTCATCCTCGAAGCAGAGACGCTGGAAGAGGCCATCGCGATGGTCAACAGCAACCCGAACGGCAACGGCACCGCACTGTTCACCCAGTCCGGCGCCGCCGCGCGCAAGTTCCAGGAAGACATCGACGTCGGCCAGGTCGGCATCAACGTGCCGATCCCGGTGCCGGTGCCGCTGTTCTCGTTCACCGGTTCGCGCGCCTCCAAGCTGGGCGACCTGGGCCCGTACGGCAAGCAGGTGGTGCTGTTCTACACCCAGACCAAGACGGTCACCGCGCGCTGGTTCGATGACGAGACGCTCAGCCATGGCGTCAACACCACGATCAGCCTGAAGTAACGGCAGGAGCAGCCATGAGCCACTCGATGACGACGGAACTGGAAGAAGCGCAGCAGGCGTACCGCGAGGCGGCGCGCGACTTCGCACAGGCCGAACTGGCGCCGCACGCCGCGCGATGGGATGCGGAGGGCATCTTTCCGCGCGAGGCGATCGCCAAGGCTGGTGAACTGGGCTTCTGCGGCCTGTACATGGACCCGGAAGTGGGCGGCAGCGGCCTGAGCCGACTGGACGCCGCCGTCGTCATCGAGGAACTCGCCAACGTCGATCCGTCGACCGCGGCGTACATCAGCATCCACAACATGGCCTCGTGGATGGTGTCCAAGTGGGGCCAGCCGGCACTGCGCGATGCGTGGGGCACCGATCTGTCTTCGGGCAACAAGCTGGCCTCGTACTGCCTGACCGAACCGGGCGCCGGTTCCGATGCGGCGTCGCTGAAGACCACGGCCGTGCGCGATGGCGACTTCTACGTGCTGAACGGTTCCAAGGCCTTCATCTCCGGCGCCGGTGCCACCGAGCTGCTGGTGGTGATGGCGCGTACCGGTGGTGCCGGTGCCGGCGGTGTCAGCGCCATTGCGGTGCCAGCCGACCTGCCGGGCATCAGCTTCGGCCGCAAGGAAGAGAAGATGGGCTGGAACAGCCAGCCCACCCGTGGCATCACCTTCGAAAACGTCCGCGTACCGGTCAGCCACCTTCTGGGAGAGGAAGGCGGCGGCTTCAAGCTGGCGATGAAGGGGCTCGATGGCGGCCGCATCAACATCGCCGCCTGCTCGCTGGGTGCCGCGCAGGGTGCGCTGGACGCTGCACGCCGCTACATGGGCGAACGCCGCCAGTTCGGCAAGGCACTGGCCGAGTTCCAGGCCCTGCAGTTCAAGCTGGCCGACATGGTCACCCAGCTGGTGGCCGCACGGCAGATGGTGCACACCGCTGCGCGCAAGCTCGATGCCGGTGCCAGCGACGCCAACGTGTGGTGCGCGATGGCCAAGCGCTTCGCCACCGATGCCGGTTTCAACGTCTGCAACGAGGCACTGCAGATCCACGGCGGCTACGGCTACATCCGCGAATACCCGATCGAGCGCCTGCTGCGTGACTGCCGCGTGCACCAGATCCTGGAAGGCACCAACGAGATCATGCGGGTGATCGTTGCCCGTCACCTGCTCAACACCGAAGAGGAACTGCGATGAAGGATTGGCGTACCCAGGAGCACGTGGGCCTGAAGGTGGAGGTGGATGGCCACACCGCCGTGGTCACCCTGAACAACCCGCCGGCGCATACCTGGACCGTGCACAGCCTGTCGGCGCTGCGTGATCTGGTCGGCGCGCTCAACGCAGACCGCGACATCTACGCGCTGGTGATCACCGGTGACGGCGAGAAGTTCTTCTCCGCCGGTGCCGATCTCAACCAGTTCGCCTCCGGCGACAAGGCCGCTGCACGTGAAGCCGCGCGCCGCTTCGGTGAAGCCTTCGAAGCGCTGTCTGGTTTCCGTGGCGTGTCGATCGCCGCGATCAACGGCTACGCCATGGGCGGTGGCCTGGAATGCGCGCTGGCCTGTGACCTGCGCATCATCGAAGACCACGCCCAAGTCGCGCTGCCGGAGGCCACCGTCGGCCTGCTGCCGTGCGCCGGTGGCACCCAGAACCTGCCGCGCCTGGTTGGCGAGGGCTGGGCCAAGCGCATGATCCTGCTGGGCGAGCGCATCAACGCTGAAACCGCCGTGCGCATTGGCCTGGCCGAAGAAAAGGTCGGCAAGGGCGAAGCCAAGGCGCTGGCGCTGGAATGGGCGAATAAGGCCGGCAAGCAGAGCCCGACCAGCATCGCCGCCTGCAAGACCCTGGTGCAGGCCACCCGCACCGGTACCCACGCTTCGGCGCTGGTGGCCGAACGCGAAGCCTTCGTCGATCTGTTCGACACCGCCGACCAGGTCGAGGGCGTGACCGCCTTCCTGGAAAAGCGCGCCGCGCAGTGGAAGAACGCATGAGCGCCGATACCGTTGCCGATGACGCACCGGTGCTGTTCGAAGAGCGCGCAGCCGGCAACGGCACGCGCATCGGCATCGCCACGCTCAATGCGCCGCGTACGCTCAACGGTTTCTCGCTGCCGATGGCACACCTGCTGCTGAAGCAGTTGAATGCCTGGGCCGACGACGATGGCATCGCCATGGTGGTTCTGCAGGGCGCAGGCGAAAAGGCGTTCTGCGCCGGCGGTGACCTGCACAGCCTGTACAAGAGCATGGTCGCCTTCCGCGAGGCCGGCCGCAGCGACATCCGCGAGAACGATTACGCGGCCGAGTTCTTCGACGTCGAATACCGCGTCGATTACCTCATCCACACCTATGCCAAGCCGATCCTGTGCTGGGGCCATGGCATCGTGATGGGCGGTGGCATCGGCCTGATGTCCGGTGCCAGCCACCGCGTGGTCAGCGAGCGCTCCAAGCTGGCCTTCCCGGAAATCACCGTCGGTCTGTTCCCGGATGTGGGTGGCAGCTGGCTGCTGCCGCGTGTACCCGGCAAGGGCGGCCTGTTCCTGGCGCTGACCGGCGCGCTGCTCAATCCGGGCGACGCCATCTACGCCGGCCTGGCCGACGTGCACGTGGCCGAAGAACGCCGCAGCGCGGTGTTCGATGCGCTGCTGCAGGTCGCGTGGTCCAGCGATGCCGCACACAACCACGAACGGCTCAGCCATCTGCTGCAGTCGCATGCCAGCGATGCTGCCACCGGCCCGCTGCTGGCCAATGCGGCGCAGGTTGATGCGTTGTGCGAAGGCGATGACCTGCAGGCCATCATTGCGCGCATCGCCGGTCTGCAGACCGACGATGCCTGGCTGCAGGCGGCACAGAAGACCCTCGCCGCCGGTGCACCAGGCTCGGCACGGTTGTCGTACGAACTGCAGCGCCGCAGTGCCGGTCAGGGCCTGGCCGCGATCTATCGCCTGGAGTACATCGTCGCCCTGCATTGCGCCGCCCACGGTGATTTCGCCGAAGGCATCCGCGCGCTGCTGATCGACAAGGACCGCAATCCGCAGTGGAACCCGGCCACCCTGGCCGAGGCCACCGGCGCGTGGGCCGACACCTTCTTCGCTTCCCCCTGGGCCGATGCCGCGCATCCGCTGGCCGACCTGGGCACTCCCCTTGTTGAAAGGAGCCTTGCATGAGCCGCATTGCATTCATCGGGTTGGGCAACATGGGTGGCCCGATGGCCGCCAATCTGGTCAAGAACGGCCACAGCGTGCGCGTGTTCGATCTGGTCCCGGCCGCGGTGCAGGCCGCCGTCGATGCCGGCGCCAGCGCGGCTGCATCGGCGCGCGAAACCCTGGCCGATGCCGAGGTGGTGATCTCGATGCTGCCGGCCAGCCGCCACGTCGAAGGCGTGTACCTGGGCGATGACGGCATTCTTGCCGCGATTCCGGCCGGCGCACTGGTCATCGACTGCAGCACGATCGCACCGGCCAGCGCCCGCAAGGTCTCTGAAGCCGCTGCCGCACGTGGCCTGCAGATGATCGACGCGCCGGTATCCGGCGGTACCGCCGGTGCCCAGGCCGGCACCCTGACCTTCATCGTCGGTGGCGAGGAGGATGCGCTGGAGCGCGCCCGCCCGGTGCTGCAGGCGATGGGCAAGAACATCTTCCATGTCGGCGCCAGTGGTGCCGGCCAGGTCGCCAAGCTGTGCAACAACATGGCGCTGGGCGTGATCATGGCGGTGACCGGTGAAGCCATCGCGCTGGGCGTGGCACACGGGCTGGACCCGAAGGTGCTGTCGCAGATGATGGCGGTCAGCACCGGCCGCAGCTGGGCCACCGAAGTGTGCAACCCGTGGCCGGGCGTGCTGGAAAACGCCCCGGCCTCGCGTGGCTACAGCGGCGGCTTCGGCAGCGATCTGATGCTGAAGGACATGGGCCTGGCGGTGGAAGCGGCGATGAGTGTCGGCGCCTCGATCCCGCTGGGCGAAGTGGCCCGCAACCTGTACTCGATGAACCACCAGGCCGGCCGCGGCAAGCTGGATTTCTCCAGCGTCGTGCAGCTCATCACGAGCGAAAAGTGACCTGGTAGTGCCGGCCGCTGGCCGGCAACCTCATGCCCCCGTGCGGGACAACGAAGGTGGGATGGGCGGATGTTCGGTTTCGACCGGCATCCGCCCATTTTTTTGCTCTGGCGCGGGTAGTGCCGGCCGCTGGCCGGCATCACCCCATCAGGCAACGACCAGCGTCACGTCAATGTTGCCGCGCGTGGCATTCGAGTACGGGCACACGATGTGCGCCTTCTGCACCAGTTCTTCCAGCTGCTCGCGCGGCACGCCAGGAGCGCTGATGGTCAGCTCGGCTTCGATGCCGAAACCGGTCGGGATCTGGCCGATGCCGACCTTGCCGGTCACCGTGGTGTCGGCCGGCAGCGCGACCTTGGCCTGGCCGGCCACGAACTTCAGCGCGCCCAGGAAGCAAGCCGAGTAGCCGGCCGCGAACAGCTGTTCCGGGTTGGTGCCCGGGCCGCCGGCGCCGCCCAGCTCGCGCGGGGTCGACAGCTGGATATCCAGCACGTTGTCGGAGGAGACGGAACGGCCTTCACGGCCGCCGGTGGAGGTGGCCTGGGCGGTGTACAGAACCTTTTCGATGGACATCGGGATGCTCCTGGTCGGTGGGTGGGTGTTGCGATGGAGCCTACTTTGCCCGGTTTCCGCGTACGTTGGGTTGCAATGCGTACGAAAAATTTGATTGATCGTCCTGCCAGCCTAGATCGTCCATTCGCGGTCGGTGGTGAACATGATGGTCAGCCAGCGGTCCGGCGAGGCCTCGCCCAGTGCATCGCCGATCTCGTCGCGCAGCTGGTCCCATTCCACCAGGGGCCGCGGCGGGTCGTTTTCCGGCACCACGAAGAACAGCTCGATCTGCTCGCCACGCCCCACCTGGGCCACGTAGCTGCGGTGCTCGACGAAGCCGTGCTTGGCCACGATCCCGCGTGCCACTGCATCCACATGGGCCTGCAGTTCCGGCGGGGTCACCAGCAGGATGCCGGCCAGCGCCCGGCGCACCGTGCCGAGCGGGGCGATCATCACCAGCACGCAGACGAAGGCGAGGATGGCCGGGTCGATGTACGGCCCGACCCAGGCCCACGAGGTGCCCTGTACCAGCACGCCGCCGAGAAACGCCAGCAGGTAGCAGGCCGACATGCTGGCCGCGATCACCCAGTTCTTCGCGTCCAGCGCGATGAACTCCGAGCCGATGCGGCGGTTGGCGCGCAGGATGAACCAGGCCAGCGCGGCTTCGCCTACGATCGACAGCCCGGCGAAGGCAATGGCCGGGCCGAGGGCGATGTGGCGGCCCCCGGACATCAACGCGTCCACCGCATTGACCAGCGCATACAGCGCCGCACCGATCATCAGTGTGCCGCTGACCCCCAGCACGATCGGCTCCAGGTGCCAGAAGCCCATGGTGAAGCGCTGGTTGAGCCGCGACTGCAGGGCGTCGGTCTGAGTGGACAGCGCGATCAACCGCGCCACCAGCAGTGACAGCCAGGTCATCACCACGTCGATCAGGCCGTAGATGCCGTCGAAGATGATCAGCGAGGAATTGGCCAGCAGGCCGAACACCACCGCCGCCGCGGCCAGCAGCAGCGAGGCGGCGATCGACAGGCGCAGCACGCCCTGTTCGGTGGCGGGGTCGAAGAACTGCGGGCGGTTGGCGGCCATGGTTCAATTGTAGAGCGGAGCCAGGCTCCGCTGCCTTTCGCTGCCTTCGCCGGCCAACCGCGCTACCCCCGTGGGGCCGCTTCCCGTAGACTGCGTCCCTCCCACGTACCGACGCCCGCCTGCAGTGATCACGCCACCCTGACCCTTGCCGCACATCGGCAGCCGGCCCGCCCGGCTCAGGAACCCGTGTCTTTCCACTGCAGCGCCATGCGGCCACGCCCGCCTGCGCGCGGAGCTTTCCCATGCAAACGTCCTACCCCCTGCGCCAGCAATGGCTCGGCAACATCCGTGGCGACCTGCTGTCCGGCATCGTCGTCGCCCTGGCCCTGATTCCCGAGGCCATCGCGTTCTCGCTCATCGCCGGCGTCGACCCAAAGGTCGGCCTGTATGCCGCGTTCTCGATTGCCGTCATCACTGCCATCGCTGGCGGCCGCCCCGGCATGATCTCCGCCGCCACCGGTGCAATGGCGCTGGTGATGGTCGACCTGGTCAAGGACCACGGCCTGCAGTACCTGTTCGCTGCCAGCATCCTGGCGGGGTTGCTGCAGGTGCTGGCCGGCGTGTTCAAGCTCGGCGCGTTGATGCGTTTCGTCTCGCGCTCGGTCATCACCGGCTTCGTCAACGCGCTGGCGATCCTGATCTTCCTGGCACAGATGCCCGAGCTGATCGGCCGCGGCCCTGCGGTCTACGTGTTGTGCGCCGCCGCGCTGGCGATCATCTACCTGCTGCCACGCCTCACCCGCGCCGTGCCATCACCGCTGGTGGCCATTGTGGTGCTGACTGCCGTGGTGATCGGCTTTGGTGTAGACGTACGCAGCGTCGGTGACATGGGCCAGTTGCCTGACAGCCTGCCGCATTTCCTCATTCCCGATGTGCCGCTTACCTGGGAAACGCTGCGCATCCTTCTGCCGGTGTCGGCCACGCTGGCCGTGGTCGGCCTGCTCGAATCGATGATGACCCTGCAGATCGTCGAGGACATCACCGAGACGCCCAGCGAGCGCAACCGCGAATGTGTCGGCCAGGGCGTGGCGAACACGGTCACCGGCTTCCTCGGTGGCATGGCCGGTTGCGCGATGATCGGCCAGTCGGTGATCAACGTGACCTCCGGTGGCCGCGGCCGCCTGTCCTGCCTGGTGGCTGGCGTGTTCCTGCTGGTGCTGGTGGTGTACGGCAGCGATCTGGTACGGCAGATCCCAATGGCGGCGCTGGTGGCGGTGATGATCATGGTCAGCATCGGCACCTTCAGCTGGCGCTCGCTGCGCGACCTGCGCACGCATCCGCGCAGTTCCTCTGCGGTGATGCTGCTGACCGTGGTGGTCACCGTGGCTACCCACGATCTGGCCAAGGGCGTGCTCAGCGGTGTGCTGCTGTCGGCCCTGTTCTTCGCGCGCAAGGTTGGCCGCATGCTGGACGTGCAGCGCGACGATGCCGGTGACACGCAGGTCTACCGCGTGCGCGGGCAGGTGTTCTTTGCCTCGGCGGGGCAGCTGGGTGCGGCGTTCGATTACCAGCACGTGGCGCCGAAGGTGCAGATTGATCTGCGCGATGCCCATCTGTGGGACCTGACTGCCGTGGCCGCGCTGGAGCGGGCGCAGGAAAAGCTGGCCACGCATGGTGCGGAGGTGACGGTGGTGGGGCTCAATGCGGCCGGCCAGACCCTCATTGAGCAGGTGGGTGGCAAAGGCGCTGCTGGCAGCGCGCATTGACGCTATCGGCTCTCGTGGAGGAACTGCAACGCCATGGCCGCTGTTGCGGTTGCTGCATCTTCAGCCTGTGAACCCCACCCAATGTGGAAGAATCGCCGCGATCGTGCTCCGTTGTGATCCTCACGACGGAGTACTTCTGCCGGAATGGATTCGCTCTTCAACAACGCCACCACGCTGCTGACCTTTCTGCTGCCGGGCTTCCTGGCAGCCTGGGTGTTCTACGGGCTGACTTCACACCCCAAGCCACCGCAGTTCGAAAGGACCGTGGAAGCGCTGGTGTTCACCTTCGCCGTCCAGGTGCTGGTCAAGTTCACCGAACTGTTGCTCCTGCTGGCTGGTCGCTGCTTTGTGCTGGGGACCTGGACCCAGACCAGCAGCCTGCTATGGGGTTTTGTCCTCGCCGCACTGCTGGGGGCAGGATTGGCCCTCGCTGCGAACAAGGATTCCCTCCACAGGGTTCTCCGTCGTGCAGGCTTCACTACCCGTACGTCCCACCCGAGCGAGTGGTACTGCGTGCTGGGTACGCGTCCTGCCTTCGTGGTGCTGCAATTGAAGGATGGCCGTCGATTGACCGGCTACCCCAAGGAGTGGCCGATCAGCCCCGCTGCGGGACAGTTCTACATGCAGATGCCGGCCTGGCTGGTGGATGCGGATCCACCCGATGAAGGTGCCGATCCAGCAGCGGATCACGTGGCCAGCCCCGCCGTGGTCGAGCTTCCGCAGCTCGATGGCATACTGATTCACGCAGTGGATGTGCAGTGGGTTGAGATTCTCCAGGAGACAGACGATGGCTAAGTTGAGGAAGGGTTCCAACCCACCACTGGACCAGTTGGTCGTATCCATGGAGAACGCGAACCCCAAGCTCCCCGAGGGCAGGAAGCGTCCGCCGCCACCGCCCAGCCCGCCCCGGCCGCCAGCCGGAGCCGGGCCCAACCGGCGCTCGCAGCGCGGCTGACCGGGCGCATTCAGCCGCCCGGTGTAAACTATTGATCTCACTGGCAATGCCAGTCTCCACGATCAACGCCCCGATGACGTCCGCCACCGCCCGTTACGCCGATTCCCTGCGCCTGTCCGTCGCCCCGATGATGGACTGGACGGATCGCCATTGCCGCGTGTTCCACCGCGTGCTGGCACCGGGCGCGCGCCTTTACACGGAAATGGTGCACGCCAACGCGGTCATCCACGGCGACCGCGAGCGCCTGCTCGGCTTCGACCGCAGCGAGCAGCCGCTGGCGCTGCAGCTGGGTGGCAGTGATCCGGTGCTGCTGGCGCAGGCCGCGCGCATCGCCGCCGAGTGGGGCTATGACGAGGTCAACCTCAACTGCGGCTGCCCGTCCGACCGCGTGCAGGCCGGGCGTTTTGGCGCGTGCCTGATGCGCGAGCCGGCGCTGGTGGCCGAATGCGTCGCGGCGATGGTCGACGCGGTTGATATCCCGGTGACGGTGAAGTGCCGCCTGGGCGTGGACGAGGACAACGACTACGACGTGTTTGCCAGCTTCGTCGACCGCCAGGTCGCCGCCGGTGCGGCGATGGTGGTGGTGCATGCGCGCAACGCGTGGCTGAAGGGCCTGTCGCCGAAGGAGAACCGCGAGGTTCCCCCGCTCAAATACGACTGGGCCTACCGCCTGAAGCAGGAGCGCCCGGCACTGCCGGTGGTGATCAACGGTGGACTGGCCAGCCTCGAGGCGGTGCAGGCGCAGGCCGCGCACGTCGATGGCGTGATGCTGGGCCGGGCGGCCTATCACGACCCCTACCTGCTGCATCAACTGGAGGCGCTGCATACCGGCGCCCCGCTGCAGGCCCGTGGCGACCTGCTGCGCGCGATGCGCCCCTACATCGAGGCGCGGCTGGGCGAAGGCCTGGCGCTGAAGCACATCACCCGCCACCTGCTCGGCCTGTTCCACGGCCAACCCGGCGGGCGCGCATTCCGCCAGGTGCTGAGCGAGGGCGCACACCGCCCCGGCGCCGGCTGGAGCCTGATCGAACAGGCCTTGGCGGTCACCGACCGCGAAGCTGATCGCGCCGCAGCGTGACAGCAGTCACATTCCTGACTTGACAAGAGACGGCGATTCGTCCCGAATGTTCACTTAGCTGAACGACTCAGGCGCAGGGCCGGAAAAGTTCAGACCGGATTCACCGCTGTAAACCAAGAATTTGCAAAAGATTTGTAAAACGCTGGGTTTCGAACCCGGCGCCGGATTTACGACTTTTGAACGAATCGCCGTGCTCGGCTAGGATCGCATCGATGTCTTCCGCTCCCTTCCATCGCCGCATTGCCCTGGCCACCTGCGTGGTCCTGTCGGCTGTGCCGCTGTCTTCGGCGCTGGCGCAACAGCCGCCGCGCGTCGACCAGGGGCGGGCGGAGATGATGGAGCGGGGCGAGCGCGGTGGCCGTGGCGACGAGCGTTCGCTGTCCGATGCCGTGCGCCGCGTGCAGCGCACCACCGGCGGCCACATCCTCGGTGCCGAGCGCGTGCCGTTCGATGGTCGTGATATCAACCGGGTGAAGTACATGGACGACCGGGGCCGGGTCCGCTACATGGACGACCCCGCGCCGTCGCGTTCACAGCCGCGCACGCCGCGGTCGGATATGTCATCACTACGCGGCGATAACCCCTGAACAGGGATAGTCGTCGCTATCAACCCGTACCCCACAGGCCTCCGGGCCACACCCAGGACACTAGGGAGAGTTCATGCGTATCCTTCTGGTCGAAGACGAAGCCCCGCTGCGTGAGACCCTGGCAGCCCGGCTCAAGCGCGAAGGCTTTGCCGTCGATGCTGCGCAGGACGGCGAGGAAGGCCTCTACATGGGGCGCGAAGTTCCGTTCGATGTCGGCATCATCGACCTCGGCCTGCCCAAGATGTCGGGCATGGAGCTGATCAAGGCCCTGCGTGACGAAGGCAAGAAGTTCCCGGTGCTGATCCTGACCGCGCGTTCTAGCTGGCAGGACAAGGTCGAGGGCCTGAAGCAGGGCGCCGACGATTACCTGGTCAAGCCGTTCCACGTCGAAGAACTGCTGGCCCGCGTCAATGCGCTGCTGCGCCGCGCCGCTGGCTGGAGCAAGCCGACCCTGGAATGTGGCCCGGTTGCCCTGGATCTGGCTGCCCAGACCGTCAGCGTGGCCGGCAGCAATGTCGACCTCACCAGCTACGAGTACAAGGTGCTGGAGTACCTGATGATGCATGCCGGTGAACTGGTCTCGAAGGCCGATCTCACCGAGCACATCTACCAGCAGGACTTCGACCGCGACTCGAACGTGCTGGAGGTCTTCATCGGCCGCCTGCGCAAGAAGCTGGACCCGGATGGCGAGCTGAAGCCGATCGAGACCGTGCGCGGTCGCGGCTACCGTTTCGCGATCCCGCGCAACGAGGGCTGAGCCGGCTCATCCTGGCGATAACACGATGTCCGGCCGTCTGTGGTTCTTCCGACGCTGGCGGCCGCGCTCCCTGCAGGCGCGCCAGATGTTCGCCGCGTCCGTGGGTCTGGTCGCGTTCCTGGCGCTGGCCGGTTACGCGCTCGACGCCGCCTTCGCCGATACGGCGAAGGCGAACCTGCGTGAGCGCCTGAAGAACTACGCCACCGCCTATGCGGCCGGCATCGACTTCACCCGCGACCGCTCGCTGTACATCCGCGAGCAGCCGCCAGATTCGCGCTTCGACGTGCCCGGCAGCGGCCTGTACCTGCAGGTGGTGATGCCGCACGGCAAGGGCAATTCGATGTCCGCCGAAGGCCCGATGCTGCCCACCGTCGGCGGCGGCCTGCTGGCACCTCGCCAGGAAGTGTTCGAAGGCCCGCTGCCGATGATCCAGATCGACGGCAGCCAAGGCTCGGTGTACCGCTATGGCCTGGGCCTGGTGTGGGATGCCGACGCCGACCCCGCCACCGAATTCCCGTACACCATCTACGTGATGGAAGACTCGCGCGCGCTGGGTGCACAGCTGCGGGTGTTCCGCAGCCGGGTGTGGTTCTACCTCGGCGGCATCGGCCTGATCCTGCTGCTGCTGCAGACCGTCATCCTGCAGTGGAGCCTGCGCCCGCTGCGCCGCGTGATCACCGAGCTGACCAAGGTGCAGCGTGGCGAGACCGCGCGCATGAGCGAGCGCCACCCGCGCGAGCTGGAACCCCTGACCGACAGCATCAACGCCTTCATTGAAAGCGAGCGCGAGAACCTCGAGCGTCAGCGCAATACCCTGGCCGATCTGGCACACAGCCTGAAGACGCCCATTGCGGTGCTGCGCACGCAGATGGACAGCGGCGCGGGCGACGGCGCGCTGCGCGAGGAACTGGACGTGCAGTTGCAGCGCATGAACAACCTGGTCTCCTACCAGCTGGCACGTGCTGCGTCGTCGGGCCACAAGCTGTTCTCCGCGCCGCTGCCGATCGAATCCAACGCGGAGGAAATCGTGCGGGGCCTGGAAAAGGTCTATGCCTCCAAGGGCGTGCTGTGCGAGTTCGACATCGACCCGGCCGCGCGCTTCCACGGTGAACCCGGCGACCTGCAGGAACTGCTGGGCAACCTGCTGGAAAACGCCTTCAAGTGGGCCAACCGCCGCGTGCTGCTGACCGCGCAGCCGCTGCCGGCACCGAACGCGCGCCGCGCCGGCCTGCTGCTGGCGGTGGACGACGATGGCCCCGGCATCGCCCCGGACGACATCGGCAAGGTGCTGCAGCGTGGCGTGCGTGGCGACGAGCGCGTGCAGGGCCACGGCATCGGCCTGTCGATCGTGCAGGACCTGATCAAGGATTATCGCGGTGAACTGGCTGTAGGCCGCTCCGAGGAACTGGGCGGCGCCCGTTTCGAAGTGCGCCTGCCGCCAGGGCCGTAATCCGCGCGTTCCCGCCCGCCGGGCATCGCCTGGCGCAACAGCGCGGGTGTTCCGGCAGTGCCGGCCGCTGGCCGGCAACCCCATGATCTTCGGTGGCATTGCCAAGGTGCCGGCCAGCGGCCGGCCCTACCGGGATTGGGTCGGCG
>NZ_JAWIRR010000018.1:64433-79160 GCF_036320065.1 Stenotrophomonas sp. SMYL8 | reverse complement strand
GAGGGTTTCCCGGCGGGGGGGCCGCCCCGCCCCCCCCCCCCCCCCCCGCGGGGGGGCCCCCCCCCCCGCCCCCCCCCCCCCCCCCCCCACTACCGTGTTTCGATCGTCGGCGGCTCGCCATAGAACCGCCGCAGTTGCGCGTTCCCGTCCGCCGGGCATCGCCTGGCGCAACAGCGCGGGTGTTCCGGTAGTGCCGGCCGCTGGCCGGCAACCTCATGATCTTCGGTGGCATTGCCAAGGTGCCGGCCAGCGGCCGGCACTACCGTGTTTCGATCGCCGGCGGCTCGCCATAGAACCGCCGCAGCTGCGCGGCCACCTCCGGCAACGCCTGCTGCAGCAGATCCGGCGCGGAGAAGTGGTACTCGCTGGTCACCGCGAAGAACTCTTCCGGCGCTTCGGCCGCATACGGATCGATCAACGTCTCTTCGCCGGCATCCACCCGCACGCAGAAGGCATCGTAAGCCTGCTGGAACGTGGCCGCCCACTCGCGCTGCCATGCGCGCGGCAGCGGCGGCGTGCCGTCCATCGCACCATCCAGTGCATCCAGCTTGTGCACCATCTCGTGCACCGCCACGCAGTAGCCCTCGTGCGGCGCGGCCAGGTCGGCCTGCACGTCGGCCCAGGACAGGATCAACGGACCGCTGTCCCACGATTCGCCAATCAGTTCGTCATCCCACTCATGCAGCACCCCGGCCGCATCCATGTGGCTGCGGTGCACGCGGAATGCGTCGGGGTAGATGATCAGCTGCGACCAGCCTTCCAGTCCCACCTCGCCGAATTCCAGCAGCGGCAGGCAGCACAGCGCGGCCAGCAGCACGCCATCGCCGGCCTGCAGCTGCAGCTCGCCAATCGGGGTAATGGTCTTCTCATGCAGGAAGCGCGTGGTCAGCACACGCAGGCGCGCGCGGCGTTCGTCGTCCAGTCCGTGCAGCCACGCCGCGCGGCGGCAGGCGTCTTCCCAAAGTGCATCGTCGATCGGCCGCGGCGCAGGCCGCAGCCACTGCAGCAACGACTTGATCAGCGGAACATTCCCGGCAGGTAGCTGTGCCACTTCGGCGCGCGGATGCGCGGCAGCATGTCGTCGTCGCTGCCACCGCCACCGGTGGTGGTGCTGGCCGCCGGGCGTACCGGTGCCGCCTTGGTGCTGGCGGCCGATGCGCTGGCGGTGGGCGCGCGCTGCGAGGCGGCATCGCCATTGGAGGACACGCAGGCCCCACGGCTGTCGTCCAGCGCTGCCGTCGCAGACGCCGCGAAGGGCATCAGCAGCAGGATCAGGCAATGGGCATAACGGCGCATTGACGACATCCACGTTAAGGGAGGGTGAGTTCCCGATTCTAGCCCGAACCCGGCGCCCCGTTGGAAGCCCCCGCGAAACCCAGCGTGGCGGGCGTCGCTGGCGGCTTTCCCGCATAATTCCTTCCTGACTTCGTGGAAGCTGCCGTGGACGATCGCCAATTGCTGGCCAAACTCGCTGCCGGTCGCCTGTCCGGCGACGCCCTGGCCCGTGAGCTGGGCCAGACCCGGGCGGCCATTTGGAAGCGTATTCAAGGACTTAGAGCCGCCGGTGTGGACGTCGAGGGCCGCGCCGGCGAAGGCTATGGCCTGACCCGCCCGGTCGACCTGCTGGACCCGGACGCGATCCGTGCCGGCCTGCCTGCCGGGGTTCTGCCGCTGCTGCACGACCTGCAGGTGGCCTGGACGGTGGACTCGACCAACGCCGAATTGCTGCGTTGCAGCGCGCCCCAGCGCGGGGTGAGCGTTCTGCTGGCCGAACGCCAGACCGGCGGCCGTGGCCGTCGCGGCCGTGCCTGGGCCTCGCCGCTGGCCGCGCATATCTACCTGTCGGTGCTGCGCCTGTACTCCGGTGGCCTCGGCCGCCTGGCCGGGCTGAGCCTGGTGGCCGGCATCGCCGTGGCCGAAGCGTTGCACGATCTGGGCTACACCCAGGCCCAGCTGAAGTGGCCGAACGACCTGATCGTCGATGGCAAGCGCAAGCTGGTCGGCCTGCTCGCAGAAGGCGGTGGCGAATACGCCGGCCCGGCGCGCGCGGTGATCGGCATCGGCATCAACACGCACATGCCGCCGTCGTTCGCCGAGCAGATCACCCAGCCGTGGGTGGACCTGGACACGCTGGCTGGCAAGCCGGTGGACCGCAACGTGGTTGTCGCCGCGGTGCTGGCACGCCTGCTGCCGGCGCTGGAAGAATTCGATCGCGAAGGACTGGCCCCGTTCCTGCCGCGCTACGCCGCGTTCGACATGCTGGCCGGCCGCGAAGTGCGCGTGGAACTGGACGGGCAGTGGCAGCACGGCACCGCACTTGGCTTGGCTGACGACGGCGCGCTGCGCGTGCGCATCGATGGCCAGGAACGCCTGCTGCACGCCGGCGAAGTCAGCGTGAGGGCGGCATGAGCGATTGGTTGTTCGACCTCGGCAACTCGCGCTTCAAGTTCGCGCCGTTGCAGGGTGACCGCGCCGGCGACGTACAGGCCTGGGCGCACGGCGCCGAAGGCATGGCCGGACAGCCGCCGCACAGCCTGCCCAGCGGCACCACCGCGTTCGTGGCCAGCGTGGCCGCACCGTCGCTGACCAGCGCCATGCTGGACCAGCTGCAGCGCCGCTTCGAACACGTGCATGTGGTGCGCACCAGCGCCGAATGTGCCGGCGTGCGCATTGCCTATGCCAAACCGGAAAAGTTCGGCGTCGACCGCTTCCTGGCCCTGCTGGCCGCCGCCAAGGCGCAGCGCCCGGTGCTGGTGGTCGGCGTGGGCACCGCACTGACGATTGATCTGCTCGACGCCGATGGCCAGCATCACGGCGGGCGCATTTCCGCATCGCCCACCACCATGCGCGAAGCGCTGCACGCGCGTGCCGTGCAGTTGCCGGCCACCGGGGGTGACTACAGCGAATTCGCCAACGACACCGCTGACGCGCTGGCCTCCGGCTGCGACGGCGCGGCGGTGGCGCTGATCGAACGCAGCGCGCAGCAGGCGCATGCGCTGCTGGGCGTGGCACCGTCGCTGCTGGTGCACGGTGGCGGCGCACCGGCGCTGATGCCGTTGCTGCCCGGCGCCGACTACCACCCCTCGCTGGTGCTGGATGGCCTCGCCCGCTGGGCGGTGCACCAGCCCGCAGGCTAGTATCCGCGCATGCTGACCCGTGCCCTGATCGTCGTACTGGCCATCCTCAATCTTGGCGTCGCCTGCTGGTGGCTGCTGCGCGATGCACCGCAACCGCCCGCGCCGCCGCCGCAACCGGCCGACGTGGCCGAGCTGCGCTGGGTGCCCGGGGGCGTGGATGCCGCTGCGTCCGCCCAGGCCACTGCTGCCGCCCCGACTGCGCCGCTGATGGAGCGCGAACCGGCGGCGAAGACGGCTGTGGCTGCCACGCCTGCACCAGCTACGCCGGCCCAGCCGGAGGTCGCCAAGCCGCAGGTGGCTGAGGCTACGCCGGTTGCTGCCGCTGCCAAGCCGGTAACGCCGCCTGCACCGGCCCCGGCACCGGAAAAGCCTGCGGCCGCGGAGCCGGCGCGCTGCATCGCGCTGGGCCCGTTTGCCGACCGCGCTGCTGCGACCAGTGCGCAAGACAAGGCCGGCAACGTCATCAGCCAGGTGCGCCTGCGCGAACAGCCCGCCGCCAGTGGCAGCACCCGTTTCCGGGTGATGCTGCCGGCTGCGCCCAACCGCGACGAAGCCCAGGCCACAGTGAAGCGCATCGTCGCCGCCGGTCTGAGCGACTACTACATCATCAGCCAGGGCGAGGACATCAACGCCGTGGCGCTGGGCCAGTACCGCAACCGTGAAGGCGCCGAGCGCCGCATGGCGGCGGTGCAGGCCGCCGGCTTCCAGCCGCGCCTGGTCGCCAGCGGTGACGCCGGCCAGTGGTGGCTGGAAGGGCAGCTGGCGGCGGGCACGCAGCCGGCCCAGGCCCAGCAGCGCAGCGGGGCGGCACAGAGCCGGTCGCTGGAATGCACACGGTTGCGCTAGAATCCCCGGACCGAGGCGCTGCCGCCGGTGCACCACCCATGCCGCTTTAGCTCAGTTGGTAGAGCAACTGTCTTGTAAACAGTAGGTCATCCGTTCGATTCGGATAAGCGGCACCACATGAGAAGCGCCGAAACGCGTTGGAAATGGCGGTTTCAATAAAAAAGGCCAGAGCGGGACGCTGGCCCATTCGCGATGATCGGGGAAACGACCCTTGGGCTCAGGTTCTGGACGGGGCCAATGAGGCTACCGAAGCCGATTCATCTCGCGTCTGATCTGCTGACAACGATGCAGCATCAACTTGCCGGGTGGAGTTCCAAGCCGGATGCCTCCGCCCGCCAGCAACGGATAGATTTCCAGCCGCACGCGATAGGCTTCCTGCGAGGAGTAGCGTACGGCCTGATCGCCGGACGCGAGAGGGCCCCCCGGCAAACCTTCTTCCGTGATGAAGCCGTTGATCTGAAGTTGCGCGCATAGGCCCGCGTAGTAGGCGCTTCTTTCGTCCAGCGCTCGGGGATGCTTTGTAGCATGGCCCAATGCATGAACGCTCTCGTGCGCAACCAGATCAACGAGATTTGCGAAGGTCCGGTGTTGATCGCCGTAGACCGGTGACACAAGCGCGAGCGTCCTGCCCGTGGCAAAGCGGCCAAGCGACCTTGCCCGCGCTACCGCAGAAGTGCCTTCCTGTACAAGAAGGATCCGATAGCTATTCGATGCTGCCGGTATCCATGACTCGGATGAGGCAGCCGCCGCATCGACACGTGCACAAGCCTCTTCGGCGTCAATCGTAAGCCCATCCGCGATCTGTAGGTTGATCGTCCGCTCGGTGTTCGCGCAGCGGACGAGATAAGTCGTGCCTACGGCGTTCTGACCAGGAAGCATGGAAGCCGTGTAGAAGTAGCGAAGAGGGCCTAGAGGGACGGAAACAACTTCAGTATATCCAGCTGAGGCAACCCCTTTCGGAAGTGCGGTAGTCGCGCAGCCTGAAAGAACAATGGTGCAGACGCTGACCAGGAAGATTGCGATTGTGTGCATCTTGTCCCCATGCGAAAACGGGGCTGATGCCCTCGCTCCAGCCAACAGCGTCAGTTGTTCCACGGCAACCAGGTCATCCGTTCGATTCGGATAAGCGGTCCCCCATGTGTCGGCGCCACTTTGCAATGCTACAGGCGCTTGCCGGGTGGTTCGAAAGGCGGCACACCCAGCGCCTCGGCAGTCTTACCTTGAGAACGATGGCCCATCCTGCGCATGAACCTGCTGCGCTGATGGCTGTTCAAGATTTACTGCCAAGGCCTCAGCGCGATGAAGTGATTCTGCTTCAGATGTGCGAAGCGCGTCCATCGTATTCATGGTTCCACGGCGTTGGGCAGGATCGTCCATCGCTCCCTCGACGATGAATACCTTCTCGCCACGTGCAAGGGACTCTGTCGGGTTGTTCAATACAACGTGGTCAACTCTTGCAAGCCCTTGCTCCTTCGCGAGTACCAACAGACTCGCGGACATGCGCTGGCTCGACTCATCCCACTGCTTCCCGCTCTCGGCGTCCAGGCGTTCCACACCCGCTCTTATCTGCATGTAGAGAAAGCGGTCAGCGTTGCCGAGTTCAGGTACTGAGGAAGCTGTTCGCTGCACTGGGAGTGAGTCGTCGGCGACCACGGCGTCTCTTTCCGCAGCCGAAGTGCGCTCGGCGTCAAATTCTGGCTCGGGCCTACGTCGACGCTGCGTGGGTGCTATGTGCTGATCATAGTGCGCGCCATAGTAAAGCTCGTATGTCGCATGAGGACCAACAGAAGGAGCCTCCGTCTTGAACACGTCAGCGATCTGACTTAGTGCTTGGTTACGGTTGATCTGCCCTGCCTCGAGTTTCGCGGCAATGGCTCCATACTGCTGGGGGCGATCGCCTGTGCCCGACACGCCAATGTTCGGTCCTCCGGCTGCGGTGATTTCACGCTGGACCTGGACATTGCTGAGCGTGGCAGCTGCTTCTCCTCGCAGCGAGGCGTTCACAAAGGACTGCTTGGACGCCCGATCTGGTTGCTCGGTGAAGAGATGATGCCCAACTTCATGAGAAAGAGAACGTGCGATTCTGGAGCCTTGCCCGATGGCGTTCTCGTCAATGACGATCTTCACACCGGGAACAAGATAGGTGCCGCCACCGGCTGGCCCCCATTCGACACCCAGGTTGTCGTGATCAGCCTGTGCAAGACCCGCTCGAAGTGTTGGGGATTTGGTCAGAAGCGGTACCAGCGAAGGATCAACCAAAGGCGAAGCCGGACGATGTGTGGCCCCTGGTCGGCCACTCTCCTGCGGCTGTGACAGTGCAAATTCTTCAGCACGCTCCATGGTGCGGCTCCTTCGCAATGACAGGGATCAGCGCTGACTGATCGATACGTAGGTCAGCGTCTTGTGGTCAAGGGAGAGCCCGAGTACAACCTTGGCACTGTTCACCTGAGCAGACCAGTAAGGGCGGGAATCAGGCGCATCCGGATGGGGTGGATATATGGCGGATTCCTCCCAGATGATTTCCCCGAGCGCGATGCTCGGTGGGGCGACCTCAAAGACCAAGGTCGCGTGCGTAGGATCGTCGGCAGGACTTCTCAGCGTGATGTTCTGGATCTCAAGTCCGCCCAGCATGCCGCGTTCTGCGGTCCGCTCGTCCCTCAAGCCTTGTCGAGTCGGTTCTCCCAGGTGTGTGTGGAGCTGTTCATTCAATGCGTCGACATCATCAAAACGCACCTTGGTCAAACGCTCGATGTCGTTCTTGAATCGCTCCATACCAGTTTCACTCCCTGATTCGACGGACTGTCTTTGATTCGGATGATCTGATGGGGTCGGCGGCGCGGCACTCGAACATGCTGCCAGCACAAGCGCCGGAATAGCGATCGCGAGGCGACGACGCGCTGCGATCCAGAGGCGGCGCTGAAGTCCGCGTTTTGATGAAGAAGCGCATTTCTCGACCCATGCATTCATGAAAGCATCTCGCGCGCCAATGTCGCACTCTTGAATCTAGCACAGCATTTTGTGAGTGCGGATCGGGTCCGCGTGAACAATGAGCTACTGAAAACGCACCCGGTTCCACTTTCCAATTTGAAAAGACGGGGCGTCGGCTGCGAGGGAGGGAGTGCCAGATGGGAGACCGAGCACAGTTCCATGTGTGCATTCCCGATAGTTGAAAGACTGTAGCCAGTAGGCTACAGTCCTCCATGAAGATCCAGCGTACCCGTCAGTTCGCGACATGGATTGACGCTCTCAAGGACGTAACCGCACGCGCTCGCATCCTGGCCCGTATCGGTCGGCTCGCTGAAGGCCATCCCGGAGATCACCGCTATCTGGCGGATGGCGTTTCTGAATTGCGTATCGATGCAGGACCGGGTTACCGCGTGTACTACACCCAGCGCGGCAGGCAGTTGGTGATTCTCCTGGTTGGAGGCGACAAGGGTTCACAGCAGCGCGATATCGAGAAGGCCAGGGAGATTGCGCGTGCCCTGTGAGCATCGAACTGGCTGTAGGCGAAATGACTCAATACTGAAGTACCGGAGCTGTCCCATCATGGCCATCAAGAGAAAAGTCGAACTCAAATCATTTGATGTGGCCGAGCATCTTCGGACGCCGGAGGAGATGGCGGCTTATCTCGACGCCTGCATCGAAGAAAGCGACGGTGATTCTGCATTTATCGCCAAGGCGCTCGGCGATATCGCTCGCGCTCAGGGCATGAGCAAGGTTGCGCGTGCGGCGGGCTTGTCGCGTGAGAGTCTGTATCGCGCACTGTCGGGCGAGCGCAGCCCGGATTTCGCGACCATCCTGAAGGTGACCCGGGCCCTGGGTGTGCGATTGCACGCCAGCGCTGTGTAAAGCATCAGGGCATTTCGCTCAAGCTCGGCGATCTCAGAAAGTCTGGCGCGAACAGGTTCAATCAAACCGGATGATGCGGATCAAGCCTCTTGTCGACGATCCGTCTCCGAAGGTGGCCAATGTGCCACAGGGGAACGCCTCCTTCGCACCTTCGTAATTGATGAATGAGATCGTGCAGTGTATCCGCGTGCCGGGACGGATTCGGGTGATGGCTCTGTCATTCAAGACGAAGCTATACCACATGAGTTCAGGACTCATGGAACGCGCCATGGGGCGTGCGGTGGACGCGATCATCTCGGCAACAGCGCCGCCACGCGAATCCACTTCGTCCAGCCGCAGCTCAACGAGAACAGGTTTCAGGTTTGGATAAGGTGTGCTCATTCCAGCAGCGGGTATGCTCGATTCGATAGCTGGGGCAGTGACGTTGTGAACCTGTGCAATTGGGATCTCAATGTTCCGCATTATTGAGTCCCACCCACCTGCAATGCGACATACTCCGCCAGCCCCCGACAGGCCAGTATCAGCCCTTCGCGCGTGCCATCGCCGATATCGTCTTTCTCTTCCCCGTCTACGCGCACGCGCTCAGCGGCGTGATACAGCTCCAGCAGCGACACCAGGCCAACCGCAGCGCGGTCCCGGCGTGCGGCGGCCACGGCCTGGCCGGGTGTGCTGGCGGGCCCCGTCCACGGCTGTCCGTCGGCGGCATCACCGGCGCGGATGCGTTGCAGGCAGCTGGGCAGGTTGATTGGCGCGGGTGCCTCGTTCGCAGCGGCGAAGGCCGCTTCCAACGGCTGCGCCAGTTCCGGCGGCAGGCGCAGGGCGGCCTCGCCCAGGGTTGCGGTCAGGTACGGGTGATGGGCGTTGGACAAGCGGGCATCCTCGTCAGGAACAGAGGTGCCGCCACGATAGGGTGGCGGGCGATGCGTGGCTTCCAAGACCGGGTCAACGAATCGGCGGGCACGAGGCCCCCACGCACCGCCCGCCGTCGATCGGCTAACGGATTGCCAGCCGGCGCCGCACCTGGAAGGACGACGCCGGCTGGCAAGCGTATACATCGTTGACAACTCGGGCTTGGAAGTCCCGACCACCTTTTCAGGTGGCGATTCATCATGCGCACGCAGAATCACCGCCTGCCAGTCGTTTGTTTCGATGGCATCGGGCGATCCGAGAGGAAAAATGAATTATCGCGTTTGGCTTGTTCTGCGCAGTTGCATGGCAAAAGCGACATATCGCGCAGCGCTGGAACGTGCGGGCATATACCCCATCGCAGCGCAGCCACCTGCGCGCAGGGCGAAACAACGCGTAAAGCCAACTTAACTGACCGCACAGTTCACCCACCCGATCATCATAAGCGGCCAACGGCATCGGTGCTTCACATCGGCACAAAGTGGCCCCGGCGTTGCGACGGCACTAAGCTACCGGGCCTGTGCCAACCCTATGGAAGCCCCCCATGTCCCACCTCCTGGCCAAGGCGGCCGAACAACAGGATCTCGACCGCATCGACGCACTGCTGGATGCCGGCGCGGACATCGAGTGGCGGCACAAAGGCACCGGCCGCACGCCGTTGTTGTCGGCGGTGATCGCCGGAAAGGCTGACGCGGTGGCGCGGCTGCTGGACCGCGGTGCCAACATCGAGCATGCCTGCACCGCGGTGGGCTTTACCGCACTGGGATGGGCGACCGAGCGCGACGACGCAGACATCGGACGCCTGCTGATCGCGCGCGGCGCCTCGCTGGACGTGGCCTCGCCGGAACTGCATCGCACACCGCTGATGGTGGCGGCGCAGGGCGGTCATCTGCCGATGGTCGAGCTGTTGCTGGCTGGCGGTGCTGATGTTGCACGCGCGGATTTCGAAGGACGCAATGCGCTGTCGCTGGCCGAAGCGCGCGGGCATGCGGCTGTGGTGCAGTGCCTGCAGGCAGCGGGCGCACAGATGCCACCGGTGTTGGAGGAGGCGCCGCCGCTTGCGTGGCCTGAACCGGCCGCAGAAGGGGAACCGGCAGCCGTGGTGCGTGGCTATATGCTGGCCTGCCATGCGTGGGAAACGCGTGGTTACCGTGATGCCAAGGCCGGTGGAGACCTGCTCGGTAGTCCATCATTCCAACAGGAGCGCGCGAACATCCTTGCGGCCTGGTGTACCGACCGGAAGCGGGTGTATTCCACGGGCATGTCGGTGGGCAATCCGTCGGTGCACGTGCCGGAGGATCTGTTGGCCGCCGTCCGTCAGCCGACGGCCTCCAAGGCCGAAGTGCTGGTACGTGACCATGCACAGAAATCCCGCGCTCTACGTTACGAACGCCTGTTCGTGCTCAAGCGCGTGGCAGGGCAATGGCGGATCGACGTGCTGAAGAAGCGCCTGTTCCGCACCGAAGCGTGGTCGTCGGCGATTCTCTGAGCGCGACCCGCCGCGCGTCAGCCACACGTCTTCCGCAGCAATACCCACGTCAGCATCAGGGCGAACGTTCCGACCAAGGTCAGTCCGAACCACAGCGCGGCCACTTTCATGTTACCGATCAACGCCGCCAGCATACGGTGCAGTTCGCTCTTCAGGATTGGATATTCAGCGTGTGCCTTGCGCAGACGCTGCCAGCCAAGCCCAAGGAACACCAGGATGGAGAACGGCACCAGCAGGAGCGCCATCTGGATCAACCAACCGTTCGGCGTCGCATCGACCGTGCTGTTCAACAGAACCGCAAAAAGGGCGATGGGCAGTGCCACGATGAAAAAGCGCGGCCAGGCGGTATTGATGAAGGGCGACATCGCAATCTTCCATGAGGGGCGGCTGGGTCCGCGCGGCATCATGCCATGCCAATGTCCTGCTGCACCGCCGCGAGTGGTGTCACATCCCTCTGGCTAGACTGTGCTTCTTTTTCCCCCGCAGGAGGCACCCATGGCCCATCCCATCTCCGTATCCCTGATTGGCGTTCCCACCGACGTGGGTGCGGGCCATCGTGGTGCCCGGCTTGGCCCGGAAGCGCTGCGCGTGGCGGGCCTGCCGGAGGCGCTGGAGGCGCGCGGCGTGGACGTGCGTGACCTGGGCAACCTGGATGGCCCGCGCAACCCGTGGACCGCGCCGGTGGAAGGCTACCGCCACCTGGATGAAGTGGTGGCGTGGAACCATGCGCTGATGGAAGCCAGCTATGCCGAACTGCAGGCTGGCCGCATGCCGATCATGCTCGGCGGCGACCACTGCCTGGGCATCGGTTCGATCACCGCCGTGGCGCGCTGGTGCCGCGAGCAGGGCAAGACCCTGCGCGTGCTGTGGCTGGATGCCCATTCGGATTTCAACACCAGCGACGTGACCCCGTCGGGCAACATCCACGGCATGCCGGTGGCCTGCCTGTGCGGCCTCGGCCCGGATGCGTTGACCCGCCTCGGCGGCACCGTGCCGGCGATCACCCCGGCGCAGATGCACCAGATCGGCATCCGTTCGGTGGACCCGGACGAGAAGCGCCTGATCAAGACCCACAAGGTGGATGTCTATGACATGCGCTACATCGACGAGAACGGCATGAAGCGCACCGTAGAAGCAGCGCTGGCAGGCATCGACGAGAACACCCATCTGCATGTCAGCTTCGATGTGGACTTCCTCGACCCCAGCATCGCGCCGGGCGTGGGCACCACTGTGCCGGGCGGGGTGAACTACCGCGAGGCGCAGCTGGTGATGGAGATGATCGCCGACACCGGGCGCATGGGTTCGCTGGACATCGTCGAGCTCAACCCCTTGCTAGACAAGCAGAATGCCACCGCCGAACTGGCCGTGGACCTGGTCGAAAGCCTGTTCGGCAAGTCCACCCTGATGCGTGACTGACGGCGCCGCCTGAACGGATCTGTGATCCGTTCACGCCCGCTCCACGCCACTGCCGCCAGATTGCACTTCACGCGGCGGTGGTGGGCATTGGCCTTCTCCCGCCGAGCGAAAGAATCCCATCCGCGAATGAAGCGGTGTAGCGGCAAACCCAAGGAGAAGCCCATGAAGCGCGTAGTTGCCCTGATGCTGTTGTCGATGTTCTCGGTGGCCCTGCTGGCCGGCTGCAACACCATTGCCGGTGCCGGCAAGGACGTGCAGAAGGCGGGCGAGAAGGTCGAGGACACCGCGAAGGGCCGTTGAGCCCTGCACGGAACGGAAAGAGAAAAGGCCGGGGATTTCCCCGGCCTTTTTTTGCGCGTGCTTTTCGCTGCGTGCTGTCGAAGCGGAGTGAACCATTCAAGCAGGTGAGCATCTATTTCATTGCCGGTTGACCGGTATTCAACAGCTGCTGCGCGAAGCTGGAGCCACGGTAAGAACGCCGTTGCAACCAAGGACTCCCAGCAATGAACAAAGACATCATTTCCGGCAAGTGGTCGCAGCTGAAGGGCAAGGCCCAGGCCAAGTGGGGCGATCTGACCAACGACGATTTCGATGTGGCCGAGGGCAATGCCGAGTATCTGGCCGGTCGCCTGCAGGAACGTTATGGCTGGGCCAAGGACCGCGCGGAGAAGGAAGTGCGTGAGTTCCAGGACGCCGTGAGCAAGGACTACCCGGACTACAAGTAAGCACTTCGGTTTCCCCCACAACACAACGCCCGCACCGAGAGGTTGCGGGCGTTGTGTTGTCTGGGCGGGACGATCAGCGCGCCGGCGGGTCCGGCACGTAGCGGTTGGGGAAGGCCTGTGGTTCGCGCGGCAGGCGCGACGGCGAATCCACCAGGATGCCGCGTGCGCGCAGGTTGCGGGCGCTGTCGTAACGCAGCTGCAGTACCTGTGCGGGGCTGCGGCTGGCGCGTTCGAAGTCGGTATCGCGCACCGAAGACTGCTCGCGTGCACCGTGGCCGGTGCCCAGCGCTGGCGCCTGCGACTTGCTGGAATAGCCCTCGATGCGGCTGCTGCTCGCACTGGCATCGGCCGACGCTTCCGCCGCCGGGGCTGGCAGCGGCAGGCCACGGCGCAGGATCGGATCCGGACGCCAGCGGCGCGCTTCCTCGAACACCGCCACGCCCACCACGCCGATGTTGTCCGGGCGGCCGGTGCGGCTGGCGTAGCTGCCGCTGGGGCTGCTGAACACGAACTGCGCCACTTCGTCCTGGCTCTTGCGCCAGCCGGTGATGTCGGCGCGCTGGCCGGGATTGAGCACGTAGCCGGTCTGCGAAGGATCGGCATCTTCGCCGGAGATGGCGTTGACGCCGTCTACCGACAGCACCACCAGCACCCGGCGCGGGCTGTCGTTGTACAGGCGCACGGCGTAGCGGTGGCCGCGCTCGCCGGCCACCCAGCGCTGGCCTTCGGCCGGGTAGCTGCGCAGTTCGGTACCGCGGTCGCGGTCGACCAGGGCCATGCGCACGGGGCCGCCCTCGTACACCGGCGGCGGCATCGGGGCCGGGCGGAAGCCGGCCAAGGGCAGGATCAGCAGCAGGGGCAGCAGGCGTTTCATCGGGCGTCTCCAGCGGGGTTGCGTGAATGAACGCGCCGCAGGCCCTGACGGGGTTGGTGGCGTGCAAGGTAAACTGGCCCCGTTCATCGAAGGTTACCCCACGCAGTCATGACGACCCGAGTCCTTACCGGCATCACCCCCTCCGGCACGCCCCACCTGGGCAACTACGTTGGCGCCATCCGTCCGGCCATTGCGGCCAGCCGCGCGCCGGGGATCGAGAGCTTCTTCTTCCTGGCCGACTTGCACAGCCTGATCAAGTCCCAGGACCCGCAGCGCACCCAGCGCGCGACCCTGGAGATCGCAGCCAGCTGGTTGGCCTGCGGGCTGGACCCGGAACACGTGTGGTTCTACCGCCAGAGCGACATCCGCGAGACCACCGAGCTGATGTGGTTCCTGACCGCCATCGCCAGCAAGGGCATCCTCAACCGTGCGCACGCCTACAAGGCGGCGGTGGACAAGAACCGCGAGGAAGGCGTGGACGAGGACGCAGGCGTCAGCGCCGGCCTGTTCATGTACCCGGTGCTGATGGCCGCCGACATCCTGATCTTCAAGGCCAACCAGGTACCGGTGGGCCGTGACCAGATCCAGCACATCGAGATGGCGCGTGATTTCGCCCAGCGCTTCAACCACGTGTACGGCAAGGAGTACTTCCCGCTGCCGGACGTGGTGATCGACGAGCAGGTGGCGACGCTGGCGGGCCTGGATGGCCGCAAGATGAGCAAGAGCTACCACAACACCATTCCGCTGTTCGTGCCGCGCGAGGAGCTGAAGAAGCTGGTGTTCTCGATCCTGACCGACTCGCGTGCACCAGGCGAGCCGAAGGACACCGAGGGCTCGGCGCTGTTCCAGATGTACCAGGCGTTCGCCACCCCGGAACAGACCGCGGAATTCGCCAAGGCGTTCGCCGCGGGCATCAGCTGGGGCGATGCCAAGCAGCAGCTGTTCGAGCGCATCGACAGCGAGCTGTCGCCGCTGCGCGAGCGCTACAACGCGCTGATGGCCGAGCCGGAGAAGATCGAGGCGCTGCTCAAGCGCCGTGGCCAGCAGCTGCGCGAGCAGCTGGCGGCACCGCTGCTGGACGAGCTGCGCCATGCGGTCGGCCTGCGTGATCTGTCCAGCGCGGGCGATATCGCCAGCGAGGATGCCGGCGTGGCCCGCGTGGCACCGCCGCTGTTCAAGCAGTACCGCGAAAAGGATGGCCGCTTCTACTTCAAGCTGACCGCTGGTGACGGCACGCTGCTGATCCAGAGCGAAGGCTTCGATTCGCCGCGCGATGCGGGCCAGCTGATCGCGGTGATCAAGCAGGCCGAGCAGGGCGACCAGCTGCAGAGCGAGCTGTTCAAGCTGGACGCCGAGGTGGACGCTGTGCTGGCTGCCCTGGCCATGCTGCGCGAAGCGTAAGGGTAGTGGCGGGGGGGGGGGGGGCCCCGCGCGCGGGGCCCCCCCCCCCCCCCCCCGGCCCCCCCGGGAGGCCGCGGCGGGCCG
>NZ_JAWIRR010000018.1:25570-64423 GCF_036320065.1 Stenotrophomonas sp. SMYL8 | reverse complement strand
GGGTGTGCTGGCTGCCCTGGCCTTGCGGCGCGAAGCGTATGGGTCGTGCCGGCCGCTGGCCGGCAACTGCATAGGAAAACGCCGGCCAGCGGCCGGCACTACCCGTGAACGAAGGTCATGGCATGATGTCCGCGCGCCTCCGGCGCGATGACATGGAGTCTGCGATGGCCTGGTTGTCGCTGCTGCTGTTCCTGCCCTGGTTCCTGCTGCTGGGCAGCCTGTACTGGCTGTTCCCGCGCCAGCCGCGTACCGCGCGGCGGCGCCTGTTCGACAGCACCACCCTGGTGCTCGCATTCGCGCTGAGCATCGTGTCGATGCTGTGGGGCTACCGCATTGGCGTGGTGCAGCCGGGCGCCGGCCCGATCTGGCCGCAGGTGCTGGCGGTGCTGTACGCCTACGGCGCGTTCGGGGGGGGTGTGGTGGGGCCCGTGTGGCGGCGGCCGGTGTGCGCCTTGCGCCCCGACTGCCCGGTAGTGCCGGCCGCGGGCCGGCACTACCCGACCAAAGCCGCATCGAACCCGGGCCGCCTGCGCGCCTACCATGGGGGTCTGTTCCCGATCCTGCCAGGTGCGTGCCGATGATCGCCGACCCCAGCATCCACACCATCGATACCGGCTTCCAGCGTCCCGACTTCGACGCGGCCTATCTGATCGTTGAAAACGACCGCGCCGCGTTCGTCGACTGTGGCACCGGCCTGTCGGTGCCGGCGATGCTGCAGGCGCTGGCCAACGCGGGTCTGGCCGTTGACGCGGTGGACTGGCTGCTGCTCACGCACGTGCACCTGGACCACGCCGGCGGCGCCGGCCTGCTGATGCAGCAGCTGCCCAACGCAAAGGCAGTGCTGCACCCGCGCGGTGCGCCGCACATGATCGACCCGACCCGGCTGATTGCCGGTGCCACGGCGGTGTACGGTGCCGAGGAAATCGCGCGCAGCTATGGTCGTATCGAGGCCATTCCCGAACATCGTGTGGTGGTGGCCGAGGACGGCCACCGTATCGACCTGGCCGGCCGCGAGCTGGTGCTGCTGCACACCCCGGGTCACGCGCTGCACCACTACTGCGTGTGGGATGCGCGCAGCCGCAGCTGGTTCACCGGCGATACGTTCGGCATCTCCTACCGCGAGCTGGACAGTGCGCAGGGTGCTTTCATCTTCCCCACCTCATCGCCGGTGCAGTTCGATCCGGAGGCGATGAAGGCCTCGATCCGGCGCATGCTCGATTACGCGCCGCAAGCGATGTACCTGACCCACTACGGTCGTGTGGAACAGGTGGAGAAACTGGCCGACGACCTGTTCGAGCAGATCGATGCGATGGCCGCCATCGGCCGCCAGTGCGATGGCCGACCGGACCGCCACCGCTGCCTGCTGGCCGCACTGCAGGCGCTGTACCTGGAACGTGCACAGCTGCATGGCTGTGCGCTGGACGATGCCGCGGTGACCGCTGTTCTGGCGATGGACATCGAACTCAACGCGCAGGGCCTGGCCTGCTGGCTGGACCGCATCAGCAGGTAGATCCACGCCACGCGTGGATGACGTGGACCCAGGCTGCGCCGTGATGTCACGACCACGTTACACTCTGGTGACTTCCAAGCTAGCCGTGGTACTGCCGTGAATCCGATGCGCGTGTTGCTGCTGTCGTCCTGCCTGTTTGTCGGTGGCCTGGCCCATGCGGCCAACGACCTGCCCGGCGGCGGCATCGATCCGCAGGCACTGTCGCGCCATGTGCGCGTGCTGGCGTCGGATGAATTCGAGGGCCGCGCGCCGGCCACCGAGGGCGAAGAGCGCACGGTGCAGTACCTGATCGAGCAGTTCCGCAGCTATGGCCTGCAGCCGGGTGGCGTGGATGGCAGCTGGGTGCAGCCGGTGCCGCTGGTGCGCGCACAGCTGGAGGGTGCGGCCAAGGCCAGCCTGTCGCTGAAGCAGGGCAAGCGCGCGCTGGCCAACGGCGTGGACGTGACCCTGCAGAGCCTGCAGCCGCGTAAGCGAGTGCAGATCAAGGATGCGCCGCTGGTGTTCGTCGGCTACGGCATCGACGCGCCGGAACGCCAGTGGAACGACTACAAGGACGTGGACCTGCACGGCAAGATCGCCGTCGTGCTGATCAACGACGCCGATTTCGAAGCCGATGCACCGGGCGCGTTCGACGGCAAGGCGGTGACCTACTATGGCCGCTGGACCTACAAGTTCGAGGAAGCCGCACGCCGTGGCGCCGAGGGCGTACTGATCGTGCACGAGACCGCGCCGGCCGCCTATGGCTGGGCCACGGTGAAGAGCTCGGGTACCTCGCCGCTGTTCGACATCGAACGCGGCCAGGCCGAGGCGATGGCGCAGCACACGCCGCTGCGTGGCTGGATGCAGCGCGAACTGGCCGAGGCGATCTTTGCCGACGCCGGCCTCGACTTCGATGCCGAGAAGCGCAAGGCGATGCGCGCCGACTTCCGCCCGGTGGCGCTGGACAATGCAAAGCTGAGCGTGGATTTCGCGCTGAAGCGCGAGCAGGTGGTGACCCGCAACGTGGTGGCCAAGCTGCCCGGTGGTGAACACGCCGACGAGGCGGTGATCTTCTCCGCGCACTGGGATGCCTTCGGCATCGGCCAGCCGGACGCCAAGGGTGACCGCATCCGCCGCGGTGCGATCGACAACGCCACCGGCGTGGCCACGGTGCTGGAACTGGGCCGGGTGTTCGCCGCCGGCCCGCAGCCGCAGCGCACGCTGTACTTCGTGGCACTTACCGCTGAAGAGAAGGGCCTGCTGGGCGCCAGCTACTACGCCGCACACCCGCTGGCGCCACTGGACAAGACCGCCGCAGTACTGAACATCGAGATGTTCAGCCCGGATGGTGCGACCCGTGACATCGCGTCGTGGGGCAAGGGCCGGGTCTCGCTGGAAGGTGACCTGGAACGCGTGGCCAAGGCACGCGGCCGCAGCTACAGCCCGGACCCGAACCTGGAAGCCGGCTTCTTCTACCGTGCCGACCATTTCGCCTTCGCCCGCCTGGGCGTGCCGGCGATCACCATCGGCCCGGGCCTGGACAAGCTGGACGGTGGGATTGAAGCCGGCCGCGCGCTGCGCGAGAAGTACTTCGCTGACTGCTACCACCAGGCCTGCGATGCCTGGACCCCGAGCTGGGACCCGAGCGGCCACGCCGCCGACACCCTGCTGGTCTATGACCTGGGCGCCGAGCTGGCCAACAGCCGCCGCTGGCCGACGTGGGAAAAGGAATCGGAGTTCCGCGGCGCGCGCGACAAGAGCGAAGCGGCCCGCCGTTGAGGTCGTGCCGGCCGCTGGCCGGCAACTCCCGGCTCTTTCCGGAGGTTCATGAGGTTGCCGGCCAGCGGCGCCCCCCCCCCGGGCCGCCCACCCCCCGCCCGTTCCCGGGGGGGGGGGGGGGGGCCCCCCCGCCCCCGGCACTACCGGCGCTGGCGCAGCAGCTTCCAGGCGCCCCAGCCACTGGCGGCGAGCGCTGCCAGATAGCACGCCAGCATCGTGCGCAGTCCAACCGGCGACCCTGCATTGATGCCGCGGTGCAGGCGCAGCTGCAGCGAGCTGTGGCCGCTGCCCAGGTCCACCGCCAGCTGTAGCGCCAGCGCGGCGCAGAACACCAGCAGGGCGATCCCGAAACCGATGCGCGGCCACGCGGCCTGCGCGTTGGGGCGGCGCAGCAGCCAGGCCAATGCCGTGGCTGCGGCCAGCGTCGCCGCGATCCACATCAATGGCGTGGCGGGAGACGCAGCGGCCACCGGCAGTGCACCGGTGGCCGCGATCAGGGCAACGCGCTTACTTGCGGGTGCCGTCGAGCCAGTTCGGGCCCTTGTTGGTGAGGAAGAACACATAGACCACCAACGATACCGCGATCGTGGCGGTCACGTAGATGGCGAACCAGTCGACGTGGCCGGTCTTCAGCGCACCCTGGTACAGCAGCGGGGCGGTGCCGCCGAACAGCGAGTTGGCCAGCGCGTAGCCCAAGCCCACGCCCAGTGCGCGCACATGGGTGGGGAACAGCTCGGCCTTCACCACCGCGTTGATGGAGGTGTAGCCGGTGAGGATGACGAACGCCATGGCCAGGGTCAGGAAGGCCAGGGTGGCGTCATGCTGGTGCGGCAGCTGGGTGATCAGGTACCAGCTGTACAGCACGCCGCCGACGCCGAAGAACACCAGCAGGGTCTTGCGCCCGATGATGTCCGACAGCCAGCCACCGACCGGCTGCAGCACCATCAGGAACGCCAGCACGCCCAGGTTGATCAGGGTGCCGGTCATCGGGTCGTTGCCGGCGAAGGCGCTCTGGATCATCTTCGGGCCGTTCACCGAGTAGGTGTAGAAGGCCACGGTGCCGCCGGCGGTGATCAGGAAGCACAGCAGCAGCGGCCGCCACTGGTGCACGAACAGTTCGTACATCGAGCCGGACTTCTGCGCCTTGCCCTCGCGCGCGGCCTCGATGGACGACTCCGACAGCGATTCGTCCATGCCCCGGCGCAGCCAGAACACCACCACCGCGGCGATGCCGCCGATGCCGAAGGCGATGCGCCAGCCCCACTCGGAGATCTCCGGCTTGCCCCAGAAGGTCAGCATCAGCAGCAGGGTCAGCTGGGCCAGCACGTGGCCGCCAACCAGGGTGACGTAGTGGAAGGAGGACAGGAAGCCGCGGCGGCCGGGAATGGCGGCCTCGGACATGTAGGTGGCGCTGGCACCGTACTCGCCACCGGTGGCGAAGCCCTGCAGCAGCCGCGCGAACAGCAGGATCACCGCGGCCCAGATACCGATGCTGGCGGCGGTGGGGGTGATGGCGATCAGGAACGAACACAGCGCCATCAGCGTGACCGAGACGGTCAGCGCCAGGCGGCGGCCATGGCGGTCGGCGAAGCGGCCGAAGAACCAGGCACCGATCGGGCGCATCAGGAAGGTCGCCGCGAAGATCGCCCACACGTACATCGTGGAGTTCTTGTCGTCGGGCGAGAAGAACTGCGATTCGAAGTACACGGCGAACACCGAGTACACGTAGACGTCGTACCACTCCACCAGGTTGCCGGCGGAGCCTTTGAGGGTGTTGGAGATCGACCGCCGCAGGGCGGCGCGGTCGTTCGCGGGGACAGCAGGTTGGGACGTGGTGCTCATCTGGGTGGGAATCCTCGATGCGGCGCGTCCGTGCGCAGGGAAAACGGCGCACGGCCTTGGGGCGGCGCGGCCGGGCAGCCCTCTTGGTACTGCATCGACCGTCAACACGGGGTAGCAGACCAGAGCAGGGTGCATGGATGGATGACAGCGTGCCACCGTATGGGGTCCCGGACCATACTCAAAACGTCCTAGAATCCGCGTTCCCCCGGCTCCCTGGTGTGTCATGTCGGCTCCCCCCTCTTCGTCTGCGGCTGCCCCCCGGGGTGGCCTTGTCGCGCTGGCACTGCTGCTGGTCTACGTGGTCTGGGGCTCGACCTACCTGGGCATCGCCAAGGCCCTGCACGGCGGCGCGCTACCGCTGACGATGGTCTCCGGCAGCCGGTTCATCATTGCCGGTGGTCTGATGTTCCTGGCCTTGCGCCTGTTCTGGAAGATGCCGAACCCGACCCTGCGGCAATGGCGCAACCTGGTCATCATGGGCGTGACCATGCTGGTGCTGGGCAACGGCATGGTGGTGCTGGCCGAGCGTGAGGTGTCCTCGGGCCTGGCCGCCACGGCGGTGGCCTCGGTGCCGCTGTGGATGGCGCTGTTCTCGGCGCTGCGCGGCCAGCACGCCAGCCGTGGCGAGTGGCTGGGCATCGCCATCGGTTTCCTGGGCGTGGTCTGGCTCAACGCCGGCAGCAGCCTGACGGCCTCGCCGACCGGGCTGGTGCTGCTGCTGATCGCGCCGATCGGCTGGGCCTTCGGTTCGGTGTGGGCACGCGGGCTGGATCTGCCGGGCCCGTTCATGACCGCTGCCGGGCAGATGCTCTGCGGCGGCGTGCTGCTGGTGCTGATCGGCCTGGCGGTGGGCGAGCGCCCGACCACGCTGCCCGATACCGGTGGCCTGCTGGCGATGGCCTACCTGTGCGTGTTCGGCTCCATCGTCGCGTTCACCGCCTACGTGTGGCTGCTGCAGAACGTGCGCCCCGCGCTGGCGGGCAGCTACGCGTACGTCAATCCGGTGATCGCGGTGCTGCTGGGCGCACTGCTCAACGGTGAACGGTTCGGCTGGCGCGACCTGTTGGCGATGGTGGTGATTCTTCTGGGTGTGGTGGTGCTGACGATGGCAAGGACGAGAAAGAAATGAGCATGGACGAGAAAGAACAACGCCGGGGCCTGCTGGTCACTGCGTCCACCTTCGTGATCTGGGGCCTGGTGCCGGTGTACTGGCACCTGCTCAACGAGGTGCCCTCGTTCCAGATCATCGCCCACCGCATCATCTGGAGCACCGTGCTGGTGCTGGGCTGGCTGCTGATCAGCTCGCGCCTGGGCTGGTGGCAGAAGATCGCCGCACAGCCGCGCGCGCTGCCGATCCTGCTGGTGTCGAGCCTGACCATCGCCTTCAACTGGGGCCTGTACATCTGGGCGGTCAACGCCGGCCATGTCATCGAGACCAGCCTGGGCTACTTCATCAACCCGCTGGTGAACGTGCTGCTGGGCGTGCTGGTGCTGAAGGAACGCCTGCGCCGCCTGCAGTGGGTGGCGGTGGCGATGGCGGCGGTGGGCGTGGCCTGGCTGACCATCGACGCCGGCACACCGCCGTGGATCGCGCTGGGCCTGGCCTGTTCGTTCGGCCTGTATGGCCTGTTGCGCAAGCTGGTTTCGGTCGACCCGGTGGCCGGCCTGGGCGTGGAAAGCATGTACCTGTTCCTGCCGGCGCTGGCCTTCGCGATCTGGGCCGAGAACGGCCATGGCGGCGCGTTCTTCCATGGCTGGGGCTGGCGCAACGACCTGCTGCTGATCTTCGGCGGCGCAGTCACCGCCGTGCCGCTGATCGGCTTCGCCTACGGCGTGAAGCGCATTCCGCTGTCGCTGGTCGGCATCCTGCAGTACATCGCGCCGAGCCTGCAGCTGCTGCTGGGTGTGTTCTTCTTCCACGAAGCGTTCGACACCGCAAAGGCGATCGGCTTTGCCGCGATCTGGGCCGGCCTGGTGCTGTTTGTCGGCGACAACATCCGCACGATGCGCGCCAAGCGCTAGCGCCGCGCCTGCTCGGCTGACACGTGTGCACAAAAAAGAGCGGCGCCCCGAGGGGCGCCGCTCTGCTTCCATCCACAGCCAGGAGAGAGTTGGCTGTGACGGGAACGCGGTTGCAGGCTTAGAAGCGCTGCTGGTACTTCATGTACATGAAGCGGCCGATGTCGAAGCCACCGTAATAGGTGAAGCTGCTGTTCGGCTGGCTGTACATGATCGGACCCTGGTGGTTGAACACGTTGTTCACGCCCAGCGACACGGTGCCATCCCACGGCAGGCTGTAGCGCACCTGCAGGTCGTGGAAGGTGTTGGAGCCCACCTTGTTGGTCGGCGATGCACTGGTGTACGACGAACTGAAGCCCGGCAGGTTGCACTCGTCCATGTACGAGCACTTCTCCTTCATGCTGGAGTAGTAGCGCGCGGTCCAGCCGATGCCGAGGTCGCCGTACTGCCAATCCAGGTTGAAGGTCGAGCGGACGCGGAAGTCGCCGCCCCAGCTGGTGCGCTGCTCCACCGGCGTGGTCGCGGCGTTGTCGTTGCGCTGCTTCAGGTAGTCGGTGTAGGTAGTGTTCCAGTTGACGGCGAACTGGCCGAACGTGGTTTCCGGCAGGCGGTAACGCACGTTGATGTCATAGCCGGCGGTTTCGCGGAAACCGGCATTGACCAGCGAGCGGTCCAGGCTGTTGACCTGGCCGTTGCTGCCACGGGTGAAGCGGCCACAGGCGGCGTCCGAACCCTGCACATAGCACTGCTCGAGAATGCTGTTGGTGGTCTCGGAGACGATGGCGTTGTTGATGCGGATCTTCCACCAGTCGAGGCTGACATCCAGGCCGGCCACGAAGTCCGGGCTGTACACCAGGCCCACGGTCCAGGTCTTGGCGGTTTCCGGCTTCAGCGCCGCGTTGGAACCCGAGTTGAAGTCGACGGTCGACTGCTGGCCCGGCTTGGTGGCAACGGTGCCATCGCTGTTGAGCTGGCGGAAGTTGGCCGGCACCTTCAGCGCCTGGCAACGGGCAGCAACGGTCGGGCTGGTGGCCGCGGTACCGAACGAGGTATCGCACGGATCGGTGAACGAATCGCGGGTGCTGACGGTACCGCCGTACAGGTCATCCACGGTGGGCGCACGGAAGCCGGTGCCATAGGTTGCGCGGACCAGCAGGCTGTCGATCGGCTTCCACTTCAGGCCGAACTTGCTGTTGGTGGTCGAGCCGAAGTTGTTGTAATCCGAGTAGCGACCGGCCACGTCCAGCGACAGTTCGCGCGCGAACGGCAGATCGGCCAGCAGTGGCACCTGCAGCTCCAGGTAGACCTCGTTGAGCGAGTAGTCGCCACGGGTCGGCTGGCCGCTGGTGCCGGTAATCTCACCCTTCTGCACCCGCATGTCCGGCGTGTAGCTGGCTTCTTCGCTGCGGTGCTCGAAGCCCATCGCGCCCATGATGTCGCCGGCCGGCAGGGTGAACAGCGAACCGGAGATGTTGGCGCTGGCCACCTTGGTGGTGCTCTTCATCTTGTCGACGAAGCGGGCGAACAGGTAGTCCTGCACGTCCTGGTTGCTCAGCGAGCCCGGGCCGGTGTAACCCATCGGTGCAGCCGGGTTCCACGGCACGCAGCCGGCGATCACCGCACCCGGTGCGCCGCAGCGGGCCACGTTGCCATCCATGAAGGACGGGCCGACGGCCTGGTTGACGTGCGGCTGGTACATGCTGCCGGTACCGATGCGCTCGCCTTCATTGCGGTTGTACATGTAGCTGACGTTCCAGTCCCAGTACCGCGAACCGGTTTCGAAGCTGCCTTCCAGGCCGATGCTGGCGCGCTTGGTCTCCAGATTGTTCTCGGTGCCGCGCGGCAGCTCCTCGGAGCGGTGCGCGAACAGCACGTCCTGGCCCCACAGGTTGAACGTGCTGTCCTTGGACAGCGCGGCACGGCTGCCGTTGCGTGCCTGCGCGGCGCTGACCGAGTACGGGTAGCCGGCCAGCTGCTTGGTCGATTCGCGCTTGCTGTACAGCGCGTCGGCGACGATGCGCAGGTCGTCGGTGATCGAGAAGCCGCCGTTGGCGAACACCGAGGTGCGCTCCAGGCCGGTCAGCAGGCTCATGTTGGTCTTGCTGTTGGCACCATTGGCCGGATCCGGCGCGTGGAAGTTGCCCTTCTGGCTCGGATCGCCGCCCGGGCCCACGGTCAGGTTCTTGCCACCGACGGTGACGTAGCCCCACGGGGTGTTGCCGTTCAGGTTGTCGGTCGGGTGGCGCGGGCCATTGGGATAGCGGCTGAACTCGCGATCCTTGCCCAGCACTTCGTCTTCCTTGGTGCGCTCGGCACCCACAGTGAACCAGCCGCGGTCGAAGGTCTTGCCGAAGGTGGCGCTGTAGGAACGCTTCTGGCCGTCACCCTGGCCGTACTGGCCGACGTAGACGCTGGCTTCGCCACCATCGAAGTTCTTGCGGGTGATGATGTTGACCACGCCGGCGATCGCGTCCGAGCCATACAGAGCGGATGCACCGTCGGTCAGCACTTCCACGCGCTCGACAATGGCCGACGGGATCGAGGCCAGGTCGGAGTAGCCGCCGGCGCTGACGCCCATGCGGCGGCCGTCGATCAGCACCAGGCTGCGTTCCGGGCCGAGGTTGCGCAGGCTGACGTACATGCCGCCGAAGTCGCGCGAGGAGGTCAGCGAAGACGCGCGGCTCATGCTCGGCGAACCAGCAGCGGGAATGTCCTGCAGGATGTCGGCGACGTTGACGTAGCCCTTCTTCTCGATCTCGGCGCGGTTGAGCGCGATCACCGGCTGTGCGGTTTCGACACTGGCCTGGCGGATGCGCGAGCCGGTGATTTCGATGCGGTCGAGGGTGGTGGTGGCGTCGCCGGTGCTCTGTGCGAAGGCGGGGGTGGTGCAGCTGGCGGCCAGCGCGATGACGATCGCGTTGCGCAGCGGATTGGTTTTCAGGGACATCCGTGAAATCTCGTGTTTCAGAAAAAACATGCGCCCGTTCTGTGGGCGCGTGGGGTGCTGCAAACCAACGTGGGGGGCGCGATTCTAGATTGTTTCCATTCGTAACTGTTTGTCTCTACGCCACGGATGTGCGCGAAAATGAATCGCAACCAACAATCCACAGATGTGATGTGCGCAACGTCACGTGCGTTGCGTTGGCGATGGGCAGAGGCATCGATAGCGGCGGATTTCCCGCAATCTGTAGCAGTGCGTGTGTGCAGGCATCCATCCACGCATGGCGTGGATCTACTGGACGTACTGGTTCATCACCCGGCCTGGATGCATCGCCCTCGGTAGATCCACGCCATGCGCGGATGACGCGCAAGAAAAAAGGGACGGAGCCTTCGCTCCGTCCCCCTGCGTGATGCGCAGTCCACCGCTGCGTGACGCTCAGGTTTCGCGCAGCGCCGTGGTGATCGGCAAACGTGCCGCGCGCAGTGCCGGGAACAGGCCGCCGACCAGGCCGATGCCCAGCGCCCATTTCAGGCCGGTCCACAGCAGTTCGGGCGACACATGGAACTTGAACACCACTGCACTGAAGTTGCTGCCGATGGTGGACACGCTGTAGCCATTGAACAGCAGCCATGCCACCGCGCAACCTAGCAGGCCGCCGAGCAGTGCCAGCAGCATCGTTTCCAGCATCACCGCCGTCACCACCGGCAGGCCGCGGAAGCCGATCGCGCGCATGGTGGCGATCTCGCGCGCGCGCGTGGCGACCGCCGCGTACATGGTGTTGAGCGCGCCGAACACCGCACCGACCGCCATGATGGTGCCGATCACCTTGCCGAGGATGTCGATCAGCTTGGTCAGCCCGCCGCCCTGCTTGCTGTAGTAGACGCGGGTGGTTTCCACGTCCAGTTTCAGGCGCGGGTCGGCGGCGACGGCGGCCTTGAACTGCTCGAAGCCGGCCCTGCCATCGGTGCGCACGCTGATCGACTGCCACGCACTGCGCTGGTAGGTGGTGGCCAGCGTATCGGCGTCGGTCCACAGTTCCGAATCATGCGCGTCGCCGGTGGCGAACACACCCACCACGGTCCAGGTCTGGTTGCCCAGCGTCAGCGTCTTGCCCACATCCAGATCGCGGAACTGGCCCTTGGCGCCCTGGCCGACCACGATCTCGCGCAGGCCGGTGGCGAACGTGCGGCCTTCGACGATCTTGATCTTGTCATGCACCGCCCACGCCTGCGGGCCGACGCCACGGAACTGCGCGTTGACGTCGGTGCCATCGGACTTGGACACCAGGTTGACCACCTGCGACAGCTCCGGTGACAGCAGCGGCCGGCCTTCGGCATCGCGGCTGATGCCGGGCAGAGTGGACAGCGTCGGCACCTGTTCGCGGGTGATGACCGAGTTGGTTTCGGCCTGCGAGCCGCCTCGCAGCACGATGGCAGTGGTGTCATCGCCGGTGTTGTTGAGCGTGGCCTGGAAGCCTTCGCCCATCGCCAGCATCGCCACCAGCACGCCGACCACGCCAGCGATGCCGACCACGATCACCGAGGACGCACCCCAGCGCTGCGGCAGGCTGGCCACGCCGATGCGGGTGGCGGCCAGTGCCAGTCGCCCACCGCGGGTCAGCAGCAGCCACAGTGCCACCAGCACGGCCACGGCCAGCACGCCGATCCACGGCAGGCTGATCCACAGCACCAGGCCGATCACCAGCAGCAGCACCGTCACGCCGTTGCCCAGCCACTTCTTGAGTTTGCTCTTGAACATGTCTGCGTTCTCCTCAGCGGCCGGCCAGTGCGTCGACGATCTTCAGGCGCTTGGCACGCAGCGCCGGCAACAGGCCGACGATGATGCCGATCACCACGATCAGGCCCAGCCCCATCAGCCAGGTCGGCGTCGGCACGTGCGGCGGCAGCATGCCCATGCTCTTTGGCCCGATCGCCGGCAGGATCAGCGCAGCCAGGCCCATGCCGATCAGGCCGCCGAGGCCGATCAGCAGCACCGACTCCACCATCACCAGGGTCAGCACGGTGCTGTCCTTGAAGCCCAGCGTCTTCAACGTGGCCAGCTCCGGCACGCGCTCGCGCACGGCCTGCGCCATGGTGTTGCCGGTCAACAGCAGCAGGGTGAAGAACACCGCGCCCATGATCGACGTAACGATCATGCCGATGTCCGCGAACTGCTTGACGAAGGCCTGCTGGAACGCCGATTCGGTCTGGGTCTTGGTCTCGTGGTCGGAGTTGGCCGAGATCGCGTCGATCGCCTGCGCCACCCGCGAGGACTGGTCCGGGTTGTCCAGCGTCACCGTGTACCAGCTCACCTGGTTCTTGATGTAGTCGTTGGATTCATCGAAGTACTTCCAGTTCATCATCAGCTGGCGTTCTTCGTTGGCGGCCAGCGCACGGTCCTTGGAGCGGTAGATGCCCTTCAGCTCCAGCGGCCAGTCGTTGCTGCCGCCACGCGGGAAGATGGTTGCCTGCAGCGGGATGGTGTCGCCGATCTTCCAGCCGAACTGCTTGGCCAGGGTCTCGCCGACGATGGCACCGGTGCGGGTCTGCTTCCAGTCCTCCAGCTGCGCCGGGTCGATCTGCAGCTCGCGGTAGACATCGAAGTAGTTGGGTGACACCGAGAAGTTCGGGAAGAAGTTCTTCGGATCCTGGTAGATGCCGCCGAACCACATGCCGTAGGCCACATCACGCACACCGGCCACCTGGCGGATCTGCGTTTCCAGGCGGATCGGCAGAGACTGGGTGATCGACAGCCGCGACGCCACCACCAGGCGGTTGGCGCCTTCCACGCTGCCGCCGGAGGTGAATGCCACGCGTACCGAGTCGAGCATGCCGAACAGCAGGAACGCGGCCACCACCGACAGCAACGTCAACAGGGTGCGGGTGCGGCTGCGGAACAGCTGCGCCCACACCAACGAGAAATATTTCATCGCCGTGGCCTCCGTCAGTGGGCCAGCGGCGCGTCGGCCAGCTCGCCCTTGTCCAGGTGCACCGTGTGCGTGGCGTACTCGGCGGCCTTCGGGTCATGGGTGACCATGATGATGGTCTTGCCGTGCTCGCGGTTGAGCTGCTGCAGCAGGCCGAGGATTTCCTCGGCAGACTGGCGGTCGAGGTCGCCGGTCGGTTCGTCGCAGATCAGGAAAGTAGGGTCGGAGACGATCGCCCGCGCGATTGCCACGCGCTGCTGCTGGCCGCCGGACAGTTCATTCGGGCGGTGGCTGCGGCGGTCGGCCAGGCCGACCAGGGTCAGCGCGATCTCGGCATTGCGGCGGCGCTGCGCGGCATTGAGATGGGTCAGCAGCAGCGGCAGCTCCACGTTCTTCTGCGCGGTCAGCATCGGCATCAGGTTGTAGAACTGGAACACGAAGCCGACGTGGTGGCTGCGCCAGGTCGACAGCTGGCCGCCGCTCATCTGGTCGATGCGCTCGCCTTCGATGCTGATCTCGCCGCCGCTGGGGTTGTCCAGGCCACCGATCAGGTTGAGCAGGGTGGTCTTGCCCGAGCCGGACGGGCCCATCAGTGCGACGAAGTCGCCGCTGGCGATGTCCAGGTCGATGCCGTGCAGCACCTGCACTTTCTCGGGGCCACGCTGGTAGGTCTTGGTGATGTTGCGCAGTGAAACCAGGGTCGACATGGGTGGTTCTCCACGGAAGGCGGGAAACGGGGAAGCGCCACGGCGGCGGGCGCAGGCGTGCGTCGAGCGGTGCTGCCGGCGGCGCCCATGGGCGCCAGGCCGTTACTGCGCTTGTTTCTGTTGCACCTTGGCGCCATCGCGCAGGGTGTCCGGCGGGTTCACCACCACCGACTCACCCGCGCTGACGCCCTTGAGGATCTGGCGGTCCTTGCCCATCGCCTGGCCGGCCTCGACCGTGCGCTGCTGCACGCGGCTCTGGTCGCCCAGTACGAAGGCAACCGAGGCGCCCTCGCGCTGGACCACCGCGCCAGCCGGCACGCGCACGCCCTGCGGTTTGGCGGCCGCCTGCGGCTGCGCCTGCTCCAGGAAGCTGACCCGCACGCCCATCTCCGGCACGATGCGCGGGTCCTTCACCTTCAGCGCCACGCGCACCTTCACCGTGGCCTTGCCGCGGTCGGCAGTGGGGATGATGGCGATGACCTCGCCCGGAATCTTCCACTCCGGATAGGCGTTGAGCGTGGCTTCCACCGGCATCTTCGGCTGCACGCGGCCGATGAAGGCCTCGCCGACCTCGACTTCGATCTCCAGCGAGTCCATGTCGACGATGGTGCCGATGCCGGTACGGGTGAAACCACCGCCCGCCGACAGCGGCGAAACGATTTCGCCCGGCTGCGCGGCCTTGGCGGTGACCACGCCGGAGAACGGCGCGCGCACGATGTTGTTGTCTACGCCCAGATCGGCAATGGCCAGCTGGTCGTTGGCGACCTTGACGTTGCGCTGGGCCGTTTCCAGCTGTGCACGCAGGCTGTCACGCTGGGCCACGGCCTGGTCGTACTGCGAACGTGACACCAGCTGCTGGCCGACCAGCGCCTGCAGGCGGCTGGCTTCGGCGGCGGCCTGCTTCTGCTGTGCCTCCAGCCCGGCCACCTGGCTGCGCGCGGCCTGCAACTGCGAGGCATACAGGCTGCGCTGCGCATCGGCATCGATCGGATCCAGCGTGGCCATCACCTGGCCGGCTTCGACCCGCATGCCTTCCTCGATCATCACCTCGCGCACCTTGCCGGTGATCTTGGCCGACACCGTGGCCATGCGCCGGGCGACTACATAGCCGCTGGCGTCGAGCACCGAACTGCTGGCGTTGCCCTGCTGGATGGCCACCGCAGGTGCGGTTTCCACGTCTACCGCCGGCGTACGCCCGAACAGGGCGAAGGCAGTAGCGGCCAGCAGCAACACGACCACGATGATCGCGATCCACAGCCAGCGGCGGCCACCACCACTGCCACTCCCTCCGGAGGCGGGCGGCGGGGACTTGCGGTCGATACGGAGTTCCTTCAACAGCTCGGCAGAAGCGTTCATTCGTTCCATCACAGGCGTTCGGGCGGGTGTGACCGGAAGGGCGGACGGCGGCGGTTCCGGCGGTGGAGCGTGCGGCACAGCATGAAGGCAGGCACAGCGATGACGGCAGTGACAGCTGTCACCCGATGACACTGACGGCGGCAACTGCGAAATGTGACCACGGCGGCACAGGATGGCAACGTCCCCGCTACCGGTACCGCCCATGGATCCGATCGCCCCGTCGCTGGCCCGCCTGCAGCAGGTGCAGGTGCGCTACCGTGACCATACCGCCCTGCAGGGCATCGACCTGCAGGTCCGCGCTGGCCAGGTGCTGGCATTGCTGGGCCGCAACGGTGCCGGCAAGAGTACCGCGATCAGCGTGCTGTTGGGCCTGCGCCGCGCCGATGCCGGCCAGGTCGAGCTGCTCGGTGGCGACCCGCAGCAGCGCAGCAGCCGCCTCGGCCTGGGCGTGATGCTGCAGAGCACCAGCCTGCCGCCGATGCTGCAGGTGGACGAACTGGTGGCGCAGGCCAGCGCCTGCTATCCGGACCCGATGCCGCTGCAGGAGGTGCTGCAGCGCGCAGGCCTGCAGGCACTGGCAGGCCGTCGCTACGGTCAGCTGTCCGGTGGCCAGCAGCGCGCGGTGCAGTTCGCCATCGCGCTGTGTGGCCGCCCGCGCGTGCTGTTCCTGGACGAGCCCACCACCGGCCTGGACATCCAGGCGCGGCAGGCGATGTGGCAGGCGATCCGGCAGCTGGTGGCCGAAGGCTGCGGCGTGCTGCTGACCACCCACTATCTGGAAGATGCCGAAGCGCTGGCGCAGCAGGTGGTGGTGCTGGAGCAGGGCCGGGTGCTGGCCGATGCACCGTTGAGCGAGCTGCGCCTGGCCGATCGGCCGCGCCGCATCCGCTGCCGCAGCGTGCTGACTGTTGAAGACGTACAGCAATGGCCGGGTGTGCAGCAGGTGCAGCGTGACGGCGAGCATCTGCAGCTGCTGGCGAGCCCGGCCGAGCCGGTGGTGGCACGCCTGCTGGCCGCCGACGCGCAGCTGCGCGAGCTGGAAGTACAGGGCGCGGCGCTGGCCGACGCCTTCCTCGACATGACCCGGGAGGCCGCATGAACATCCTTGTCCGTACCACCGGATTGCCGCTGCCTGCATGGCGCCAGGCACTGCGCCCCTACCGCGCCGAGCTGCAGGCCGAACTGCGCCGGGCCTGGCGCACGCCGGCATTCGCGGTGCCCTCGCTGCTGTTCCCGGTGCTGTTCTATCTGCTGTTCGGCGTGCTGCTCGGGCGCGGTCATGCGCCGCTGTACCTGCTGGCCACCTACTGCGTGTTCGGTGCGATGGCCCCGGCTCTGTTCGGCTTCGGCGTGCAGCTGGCCCTGGACCGCGAAGGCGGCCTGCTGACCCTCAAGCGCGCACTGCCGATGCCTGCTGCGGCGCCGCTGCTGGCGCGGCTGGCGATGGCGGTGATGTTCGCGCTGCTGGTGGCGTCGGTGCTGATCGGCGTCGCGCGCGTGCTGGGTGGCGTGCAGCTGCAGGCGTTGCAGATGGTGCAGCTGCTGGCGGTGGCGGGCCTGGCGGCGCTGCCGCTGGGGGCGATTGGCCTGCTGATCGGCAGCCATGTCAGTGCCAGCGCGGCACCGGCGATGGTCAATCTGGTCTACCTGCCGCTGGCCCTGTTGTCGGGCCTGTGGCTGCCGCTGTCTGTGCTGCCCACGCTGTTCTCGACGATGGCCCCACTGTGGCCGACCTGGCATCTGGCGCAGCTGGCGCTGCCGGTGGTCGGGCTGCCGTCGGTGGGCAGCGTGGCCGGCCACCTGCTGGTGCTGCTGGCGGTCACCGTGGTGGCGCTGCTGCTGGCGCGCCGTCGCCTGCGCCGGATCGGCTGAACTGGCATGATCGGCAGCGATCGTCCCCGCCTGGATTCTCCCGTGTCGTCGAGCTGGCTTGCGTCCCTGCTGCGCCCTGCGCCGGATTCGGCCGTGGCCGAACTGCTGCGGCGTGGCAAGTCGCCCTGGAGCGGTGCGATCCACCTGCTGTGGTCGGTCTGGATCTTCCTCACCCCGGTGCTCGGCAATGGCTTCACGGTGCGCTGGCTGCTGCTGACCGTGGCCAGCTATCCGCTGTTCCTGCTGCTCTATGCGAAGGTGATGCTGGCGCCACGGCACCACGCATGGCGCTATGCGCTGGGCATGATCGTGATGGCCCTGGTACTGCTGCCCTGGTACCCCTCGGGACTGAGCTACTTCGTGTTCGGCTGCGTGATGATCCGCATGAGCGGGCGCAGCAGCTGGTGGGCGTACCTGCTGCAGCTGACCGCGCTGAACCTGCTGTTCTGCGGCACCGCGCTGTACTTCGGCTATCCGTGGCAGGCCATGGTGTGGATGCCGGCGGTGTCGTTCATCGTCGGGCTGGTGGTGAACGTGGAGGCCCTGAGCCAGCAGCGCGACGTTGCCCTGCAGCTGTCGCAGGACGAGGTGCGGCGACTGGCCACCACCGCCGAGCGCGAGCGTATCGGCCGCGACCTGCATGATCTGCTGGGGCACACGCTGTCGCTGATCACGCTGAAGCTGGAGCTGGCACGCAAGCTTTACGATCGCGATGACGCGCGTGCACGGCAGGAGATCGGCGAGGCCGAGGACATTGCACGCGAAGCGCTGGCACAGGTGCGCAGTGCAGTGACCGGCATCCGCGCCAGTGATCTGGCGGGGGAACTGGCGTCGGCGCGTCTGCTGCTGGAATGCCAGCAGGTGCACCTGCAGTACACGGCGCCGCCAGCGATGCCGGTGGAGGTGGAACGCGGGCTGGCGCTGGTGTTGCGCGAGGCCGCCACCAACATCGTGCGCCATGCGCAGGCGACCCGGGTGCAGGTGGATTTCATGCTTGAGGAACGACAGTTGGCGATGCAGATACGCGACGACGGCCGTGGCGGCGTGCAGGCCGAGGGCAATGGGTTGAGTGGCATGCGTGAGCGGGCCGCAGCACTGGGGGGCCAGCTGACGCTGCAGTCGCCGCGCGGGGCGGGTACCGTGCTGACGGTGCGCGTGCCGTTGATGGCCGCGACCACGCCGCTGTCGTCCACGTCATTGGCGCAGGACGGTGCCGCATGATCCGCATCCTGCTGGCCGAAGACCAGGCGATGGTGCGCGGTGCACTGTCGGCGCTGCTGGGCCTGGAGCCGGACATCGAAGTGCTGGGCAGCGCTGCCGACGGCGAGGCGGCGTGGCGCATGCTGCAGCAGCTGCAGCCGGACATCCTGGTCACTGACATCGAAATGCCCGGCCTGTCCGGGCTGGAACTGGCCCAGCGCATCGCCCGCCACGAGCTGCCGATCAAGGTCGTGATCGTGACCACCTTCGCCCGTGCCGGCTTCCTGCGCCGCGCGCTGGAAGCGGGCGTGCTGGGCTACCTGCTGAAGGACGCACCGGCCGAGAACCTGGCCGATGCCCTGCGCAAGGTGAAGCAGGGCATCCGCGCGATCGACCCGCAGCTGGCACTGGATGCGTGGTCGCAGGCCGACCCGCTGACCGACCGTGAGCGCCGCGTGCTGCGGCTTGCGGGCGAGGGCCGCACCGCCAGCGAGATCGCCGAGCAGCTGGGGTTGTCGCACGGTACGGTGCGCAACTACCTGTCCGAGTGCATCGGCAAGCTGGGCGTGGCCAATCGGATCGAGGCGTACCGGCTGGCGCGGCAGAAGGGGTGGTTGTAGCAGCGCCCTGCCTTTCCCGGTGATGTCATTTCCGCGACCGCGGGGGGGTGTCACTTTCTTTGCTCGTGCACCACGCTGCAGGAGCAGCGTGGAACGGCGTAGCCGGCCCGCAGGGTGGCGCACATGGATGTGCGCCATCAAGAAAGTAACCAAAGAAACACGCCGCCAGAGCGCGAGCCGTCGCTGCGCGCCGGTTCCCTGCGCTTCTCGGTGAATCAGGGGACGGCGCCGAACTCGCTGCGCTCAGACACCGGCGCCTCTTCGCCCCTGATTCCCCTGCGATGCTCGGCTCGCTCAAGGCGGACCCAACGTCAAAGGCAAAAGCTGCACCCAGTAGATCCACGCCATGCGTGGATGCTCTTGCTGTTGATCTTGACCTTCCAGTCCGCCTTGAGCGAGCCGAGCACCGCAGGTCCGGCGAGGGCGAAGAGGCGCGGGTGTTTGAGCGCAGCGAGTTCCCGCGCCGTCCCTCGACGGGCCGAGGAGCACAGGGCACCGGCGTGCGCAGCACGTCGGCTCGCGGCCGGCGGAGCGTTTCTTTGGTTACTTTCTTTGCGCGCAAAGAAAGTGACACCCCCCCGCGGTCGCGGAAATGACATCACCGGGAACTCCCGGCGAACCCGCTCAATCCTTCCCGCGCGCCATCGCCTGGAACACGCCATCGCGCCGCACCCACAGGTGGAACAGCGCCGCACCCACATGCATCAGCACCGTGGCGAACAACACATACGCCAGCAGGCTGTGCGCGTTGCGCAACGCGGCATACAGCGCCGGGGTATGCGGCACGATCGGCGGCAGGTGCAGGCCGCCCCAAAGCACGATCGGGTAACCGCCGGCCGAGAGCATCGCCCAGCCGATCAGCGGCATCGCCAGCATCAGCCCGTACAGCATCCAGTGCGACGCCTTGGCCGCCATCACCTGCCACACCGGAAGATCCGCCGGCAGTGGCGGCGGGCGATGGCGCAGCCGGTTGTACAGGCGCAGCAGCACCAGTAGGCCAATGGCGATGCCCAGCGGACGGTGCAGGTCGATCAGCATCGGCCGCAGGTGCAGCGAGGCGACCATGGTCACGCCGATGAACAGCATGGCGATGATCATCAGCGCCATGGACCAGTGCAGCACGCGCGCGAGCAGGTTGAAGTGGCCGTTGCCGGTGCTCATCGTGCGGCCTCCTTCGGTTGCTCGACGTTGCCGGTGGCGCGCTCGCGTTCGCGGCGGTTGAAGGACTGCGAGTACACGGCGGAGCGGGCCGCCAGGATCGGATCGTCACTGCCACGCACGCCACTGGGCAGGATCAGCGGATCGAAATTGATCTGGCCGCACGCGCCCTGTTCCTGCGACTGCATGCGGTTCAGACTGAGCACGCCGGCCACCACCTGGTCACGCGTTTCGGGCCACGGTACCGACGGATCATCGATGGCATCGCCGGGCTCGGCGGTGGTCACGACCAGGTTCCAGCGCACTGGACCGCTGGTCAGGCGCTGCTGCAGTTCCTGGCTGAGGAAATCGACGCTGGCGTTCTTGCGCGTTTCCGCATCCATCTCGACCACCGGCGCCTGCGGCTGCCAGCGCCAGCGCACCGCGCGCTTCTGGCCCTGCGCGTTGGTGAACCAGAAGCTGTTGACGCTGTTGAAGGTGGTGTCGGCCCAGCTGCTGGTCCACGGCGCGGTCTTGGCCCACTGCTGGAACGCTTGTGCACTGAGGTATTTCGCCAGCACCGCGGCCATTTTCTGCGGGTCGGGCTTGCCGGTGGCCGGGTCCGGGATGGAGGCGCGCGTCTGCTCGTAGAACGCCTCGGCGTTGGGCACGGCGAAGAACGGGAAGCTGTTCATCGCCATGCGCCATTCCTGGCCATCATCGCTGACCATCTGCACCGCGAGGCTGCGTACGCGCGCGGTGTTGTCGGCGCCGTACGGGTCGCCGCCGCCGATCGACAGGCGACCCATCACCGGCACGCGGCGCTGCGAGAACACGCGGGCGCTGGACAGGGTGGGGGCCTGCGCACTGGGTTCGAACCAACCGCTTACACACACGCCCTTGCTGTGCGCACGGCGGAAGCCCGGATGGGCCGTGCCGGTGGCCTCGATGGTGTCGGTGAAGCGCTGCGCGGTCAGGCGGCCGCCAATCCAGCCGGCCAACCAGGCGAAGGCCAGCGCCACCGCACCCAGAATGAGTGCGATCAGTGCGATCCAGAGCAGGGGGGAATGCTTGCGCGGTGCGCCCGGCGTCTGGCCAGCGCGGGTGTAGCGGAAGAGCGACATGGTCGGAGTCCTGCCTTCACGGAGCGTGTGGGTGGTCGACCCACACATCCTCGCAGAACCCTTCCAGGCCCGGTATTCAATTTTTCGTCAAGTTTGCCGGGGACGGCGTGCCGACCAAGGTCGGCACCCACCCGATCAGCTGTAGCGCTGCTTCAGCATCGCCCACGCCGAGCGCAGCGCCAGCGCTTCGCCGCCAGCCGGCCGGCCCGGGCGTTCGCCGTCGTTCCAGGCATACACGTCCAGATGTGCCCAGCGCTGGCCGTCTTCCAGGAAGCGTTCCAGGTACAGCGCGGCGGTGACCGAGCCGGCCATGCGCGAGCCGGCGTTGGCCAGGTCGGCGATGCCGCTGCTCAGGTAACGCAGGTAGGGGCGCCACAGCGGCATGCGCCAGACCGGGTCGCGGGTCGCGTCGCCGGCCTGCAGCCACTGCTGGGCCACGCTGTCGTCGTTGCTGAAGAGCGCCGGCAGGTCCGGGCCCAGCGCGATGCGCGCGGCGCCGGTGAGGGTGGCGAAGTCCAGCACCAGGTCCGGTTTCTGCTCGCTGGCGAAGGTCAGCGCATCGCACAGGATCACGCGGCCTTCGGCGTCGGTGTTGTCGATCTCCACGCTCAGGCCCTTGCGGGTGGCGATCACTTCGCCCGGGCGGAAGGCATCGGGGCCGATCGCGTTTTCCACCGCCGGCACCAGCAGGGTCAGGCGCACCGGCAGGCCGCGCGCCATCACCAGGCCGGCCAGGGCCAGTGCATGCGCGGCACCGCCCATGTCCTTCTTCATGTTGCGCATGCCGTCGGCCGGTTTGATGTCCAGGCCGCCGGTATCGAAGCACACGCCCTTGCCGACCAGCACCAGTGCCGGATCGGTGTCCTTGCCCCAGCGCAGCACGACCAGGCGCGGTGCGCGGTGCGAGGCGCGGCCGACGGCATGGATGGCCGGGAAGTTCTGCTTCAGCAGTTCATCGCCGGTGATCGCCTCGACCTGCGCACCGTGCGCATCGGCCAGCGCGCGCGCGGCGTCTTCCAGCTGCTGCGGACCCATGTCTTCGGTCGGGGTGTTGACCCAGTCGCGCACGCGCAGGCTGGCGGCGATCAGGTCGGCCACTTCGCCGGTCGGCTCAGCCACCAGGCGTGCCGGTGCACGGTGGCGCTTGCGGTAGCGATCGAAGCGGTAGCTGCCCAGGCCCCAGCCCAGCTGCAGCAGCGCCAGTTCGGCGGCCGGCAGTTCGCTGGCCAGCTGCCACACGCTGCCTTCCGGCAGGGCATGCGGGGCATGCGAGTAGCTGTAGGCATCGCCACGATCACCCACGCCGATCACCGCACCGGCCAAGCCATCGGCGCCGGGCAGCAACGCCGTGGTGAAGGCACCGGCGGTGAAGCCCTGCGACGCCAGCCATGCCTGGGTGGCGGCCGGCTGGCCGTCCTTCCAGGACGCGAACTGCTCGCGGTCCAGCACGTACAGCGGCAGTGCTGCGGCGGTGTCGGCAGTGAAACCAGTGATCTCGCTCATGCGTCAGGTACTCCGGGGTGCGGCAGCGTCGAGGTTGGCATCCAACCAGTCGGCCAGGCCGGTGAGGGTGTCGAACTGCAGGTCCGGCTGCAGCTGCGGATGGGTCCAGGTGGCTGCTTCGCGGTTGATCCAGCAGCCGCGCAGGCCGGCGGCGATCGCCCCGGCCACGTCCATTTCGGCGTGGTCGCCGACGTGCAGTACCTGTGCCGGCGCAACACCCAGGCGGGCGCAGGCGGCGTGGAAGATGCTCGCCTCCGGCTTGGCCGCGCCGTGTTCGCGCGCGCCCAGCTGGAAGGCGAAATGATGGGCCAGGCCGATCCGCTCCAGATCGGCATTGCCGTTGCTCAGCGCCGCCACCGGCACCCGCGCGGCAATCCGCGCCAGTGCGTCGATCGCATCGGGGTAGCACTCGACCTGGTTGCGCGCGGCGAAGAACACGTCATACGCCGGCTCCAGCAGATCCAGGCTGGCACCACTGGTGTGCAGCGCTTCGTGCAGGGTCAGCCGGCGCAGTGCGCTCAGGTCGTGATGGAGGTGCGGATGGGCGTGGTACAGGCGCTCGCGCAGTTCGCGCATCGCCGCCACCGGATACATCTCGGCCGTGGCGGGGCTGTGTTCACGCATCCACTCGTGCAGGACCAGGTCGATGCGGGCGCCGATCGGAGCGAACGGCCACAGCGTGTCGTCAAGGTCGAGGGTGATGGCTTGGACGGGGAAATTCACCCCGCCATTCTACCCCTGCCCGCGCGGGCTTTCATTCCAGCAGACGCGCCCAGCCCTGCATCCCGTCCAGCCGCGCCAGCACCAGCTTGATGCAGACCAGCAGCGGCACCGCCAGCAGCAGGCCGATCATGCCCCAGGCCCAGCCGAACACCATCAGCGCCAGGATCAGCACCAGTGGCGACAGTTTCATGCGACGGCCCAGCACGATCGGGGTCACCATCTGCCCTTCCAGGGTGTGCAGGCCCAGGTAGGCGGCGGCTGGCAGCAGGGCCTGCAGCGGGTCGCGGAATTCCACGAAGCCCATCAGCAGCATCAGCGCCACGCCGATCAACGGACCCACATACGGAGCGAAATTCAGCAGTGCGGCCACCGTGCCCCACAGCAACGCTTCCTGCAGGCCGATGCCGAGCAGCATCAGTACGCCGGCGAACACCAGCCCGACCAGGGTGTTGATCACGCTGATGGTCAGCACATAGCGCGACACCTCGCGCTCGATCGAACGCAGGATGTCACTGGTGAAGCGCTGCTGCTGACGGTTCGGGAACAGGGCGATCGCCGCGCGTTGCAGGCTCTGCCCGTAGATCATGAAGAACAGGGTCAGCAGCACCACCGCCAGCACCGAGGCGGCCAGCCGCGGCGCACGGGTCAACATGCGGTACGGGTCATCGAGCTGGGCGCGGATCACCTGCACCTTGCGGTTGCTGTCGCCACCGGCAACACGGGCGAAGTTCTCCGCAGCCTGGTTGGCCTGCTGCACCGGCTTGGTCAGGTCCTGCACCTGGCGGGCGATCTTGCGCAGCTGCTGCGGTGCTTCCTGTGCCCATTCCATTGCCGGGCCGATCAACTGCACCGCCAGCGAACCGGTCACGCCCAGGCCCGCGCCGAGGGTCAGCAGAGCGCCCAGCGCACGTGGAATCCACAGCTTCTGCAGCAGGCGCAGGATCGGATTGCCGACCAGTGCGAAGAACATCGCCAGCAGCACCGGCAGGATGATGTCCTGTGCCGCCCACAGCGTGTAGCCCACCGCCAGGGTCGCCAGCACCACCAGCGACATCGGTCCGCGCGGACGCGACGGTGGCGGCAACGGGGCGTCGGGCTGTTCGGGGCCGGCCGGTGACGGGGACAGGAGGGACTCGCTCATCGACGCACCAACCGGGAAGGGGAGCGCATTATCCGCCGGCCGCGATCGGCGCGGCGGATTCCATGGATCAACGTTCGGACAGCTCGGTAGCCGCTTCGGCCGGACGCGGTCCGCGCAGGTCCGGTTCCGGTTCTGGCTCCGGCACGGAACGTGGAGCCGGTGCCGGCCGTGGCTCGGCAGCGGAGGCCGCCGCCTGTGCCAGTTCGCTGGCTTCGTCGGCTTCCTCAGCCGCGTCGTCGGCAGTGGCTGCGGCCTGCGCCGCCATCGCCGTGGCGAACGCCGCCTGTGCACTGGCGAACAGGTTCGAGACCGAACCCACCATCTGCAGCCAGCGGGCACCGTTGACCTTGCCCGGCACTTCCAGCTTGCCGGCGATGAAGCCACCGGCCAGGCCGACCACCACGATGCGCAGCGGCGACCAGCCCTTTCGCCAGACGTCGCTGAGTGTGGACCAGTGGTCCTGGGTTTCGCCCAGGCGCACGGTCACCACCTGTTCGCAGCGTTTCACCCGCCGTTGCAGCGCGCCGAACTTCATGGCTTGCCCTCGGGCAGCTGCACCTCGGCATCGGGATCGTCTTCGCTGGGTTCGTCGAACAGGCCCAGGCGTGACAGCTGGCGCCGGGTAGCGTGCATGCCGGTGTGGTGGAAGAAGTAGGACACCCGCCAGATCGCATAACCGGTGACGGCCAGGCTCAGCAGCGAGGTGATCAGCAGCGCCTGCAGCCAGCTCAGGCCCCAGCTCTGCAGCAGGGCGATGAGGGTGGCGGCCATCAGCAGCCAGGCCGAGGCACCGAACACGATCGCCACGCCGGCCCAGGCCAGCGCGCGACCGAATGCACTACGCGCCAGCGCGAAGTCGGCCGAGGCCAACCGGCGCAGCGAGCGCAGCGTGTGCTTGGCAGAATCGGCAGCGGCACGACCGGCCGCGCCGACCTGGCGGATGCTCTCATCCAGCGGCGGGGTAGCCGCCGGATCAGGCGCTTGCGCGTTGTCTTCGCTCACGCCGCGGCTTACTTGTCGCTGCTGCCGCGGGCCAGCTTGGCGATGATCCAGCCGGCAGCGAAGGCGACACCGAACGAGGCCAGCGGACGTTCACGGATCAGCTCAGCGGCGCTGTCGATCAGGTCCTTGCCCTTGTCCATCAGCGCGTCGACCTGTTCCTTGGCGGCTGCACCACCAAATTCGGCGGCGGCCAGGCCGGACAGCGCGCTGTCGGACAGTTCAGCCTTGACGTTGGCCTTGCCGATGCGCAGTTCGTCGCCGGCTGCGCCGGTTGCACCCTTGATCGCACCGCCGGCGGCCGACGCGGCCTGCTTCAGGTGGGAACCGGCTTCACCCAGGTGTTCCTTCAGGTTCTCGGTATTGGTGGGGCTCATCGAATCACTCCTGTTGCGATGGGGGAACGGGAGTCGGCGGTGCCGACCTGGACTGACAGCAATAGCATTGCCGGGGTATAGGGGGTGTTACGGCAGGGCGATCAGCGCATCACGAGCTGGCCCTGCTGCTGGCCATTGTTGCGCAGCACGCGTATCACCAGGGTCGGCGGGCGCTGCTGGAAGTTGGCGCGCCAGCTGGCCAGGTCGGCGAATTCGCCCACGGTGGCATCGGTGATGATGTCGCCCTGCTGCAGGCCGTTGGTGGCCGCGCGGCTGCCGCGCTTGACCTCGCTGACCAGCACGCCACCGACACCGGACTGGCGCAGCGACTCGGGCAGGTCGACGAAGGTGGCCCCGGTCAGGCGCGGGTCCAGGCTCTCGCCGGTGACCGCGCGCGCCTGTTCCTTCAAGGTTGCCTTGATCTGCAGCGGCTTGCCCTCGCGGCGCACGTCCAGCGTCAGCGTGCTGCCGACCGCCGCCAGGCCTTCCACGTTGTGCAGGGCTTCGGCGCTGTCCACGCGTTGGCCGTTGGCCGAGACCACCACGTCGCCCGGCTTCAGGCCGGCGGTCGCAGCGGCCGAACCGGCCAGCACGCGGGTGATCAGCGCACCACGGGTTTCACCCAGGCCCAGGCCCTGCGCGATCTGCGCGGTCAGGTTCTGGCTCTCCACGCCCAGCGTGCCGCGCACCACTACGCCGTGCTTGACCAGCTGGTCGACCACGCTGCGCGCCAGGTTGGAGGGGATCGCCAGGCCCAGGCCGATGTTGCCGGCCATGCTGCCCTGCGGGTTGAAGCTGGCGGTATTGATGCCGACCAGCTGGCCCTGCAGGTCGACCAGTGCGCCACCGGAGTTGCCCGGGTTGATCGACGCATCGGTCTGGATGAAGTTCTGGTAGCCCAGCCCGCGGATGCCGCTGCGGCCCACCGCCGAGACGATGCCGGAGGTGACCGTCTGGCTGAAGCCGAACGGGTTGCCGATGGCCACCACGAAGTCACCGACCCGAAGCTGGTCGCTGTTGCCGAGCTTGATGTCGGTCAGGTTCTGCGCCGGGATGCGGATCAGCGCGATGTCGGTATCGCGGTCCGAACCGAGGAACTCGGCCTTGACCGTGCGCCCGTCGGCCAGTGTCACCTGCACGTCATCGGCGTTGTCGATGACGTGGTGGTTGGTCAGCACCAGGCCCTCCTTGGCGTCGATGATCACGCCCGAGCCCAGCGATTCGTTGATGCGTTCCTGCGGGATGTCCGGGAACAGGCGGCGGAAGAACGGGTCGTTGAAGAAAGGGTTGCGCACGCGCACCACCTGCTTGGTGTTGACGCTGACCACGGCCGGCATCGCCTTCTCCAGCATCGGTGCCAGCGACGGCACCGCCTGTCCGGCCACCGAGGCCGGCAATGCCGCCGTGGTCGGCAGTACCGCAGGCAGCGGTGCGGCGTCGGCACGGTTGTCCAGGTGGGCATTGATGCCGGTGGCAACGAAGCCACCGAAGGCGGCGGCGATTGCGAGCGTGAGCAGGGTGGGAAGCGGTCGCATGGGAGTCGGTTCGCTGGCGTGGGTGGGGGCGGTTCGGCCCTACGGTAAAACAAGCTGAATGAGTGTGTCGCGATCTGGATAAATGCGCCATGAAAACCGGGCGCGCGGAACGCGGGTCGGCGTCGCCATCTGTGGGGCGGTGGCGACAACGTCGGGCGTGCTTCGCAATGTGCCGACGTCTGCCGAAGCGCGTGTGGATACAGGCCGATACTTGCGCAGTTCTGCGCATCCTGGTGCCGCGATGCGCCATATCGCATGCCTTTCGCAGTACTCGGGCAGGTGCACGCAGGCAGCACCTGCCGCTACCCGCACCGTGCGGCGCAGCACTGAAAAAAAGGGGTTTCCTGTCAACCCGCTGTGCTCGAGAGGGTGCTGGGCTACACCATTACCGTCGCAGCAGATGCGATTGCGGGCGCACGCCCCGTTCCACGATCGTCAATGTCGGTATAGCATCGCCCCGTTTTGATACTTAAGGCCCGCAGGAGGGCAACATGAGCAACGGTAATGGTGTGTCGGTCGTGACCGACGCCGTCGAGAACGTCAAAGAAACCGCCACCAACGTTGGCGAGACCATCGCCCACGCTGCCGAAGACGCAGTGAAGTCGGTCAAGAAGACCGTCAAGCGCGCCACCAAGGCTGCCGGCACCCGCGTTGCCAAGGCCAAGAAGGCCGTGGCCAAGGTCGAGAAGACCGTTGCCAAGAAGGCCGAGAAGGCTGCCAAGTCGGTCGGCAAGACTGTTGCCAACGCCAAGAAGAAGCTGGAAGCCGCCAAGAAGAACGCCAAGGCCGAAGCCGCTGCCCTGAAGAAGGAAGTGGCCAAGAAGAAGGCGGCTGCAGGCAAGGCCGTGACCAAGAAGGCCGCCGCTGCCAAGAAGACCACCAAGGCTGCCACCAAGGCTGCTGGCAAGAAGGTCGCTACCGTGAAGAAGGCTGCCACCAAGAAGGCCGCCGTCGCCAAGAAGACCGTTGCCAAGAAGACCGCGGCCGCCAAGAAGGTTGTCGGCAAGAAGGTCGCCACCGCCAAGAAGGCCGTGGCCAAGAAGACCGTCGCCGCCAAGAAGGTCGCTGGCAAGAAGGCCGTGGCTGCCAAGAAGGTTGTCGGCAAGAAGGTTGCCGCTACCAAGAAGGTCGCCACCAGGAAGACCGCGGCCGCCAAGAAGGTTGTCGGCAAGAAGGCTGCTGTCGCCAAGAAGGCCGTCGGCAAGAAGACCGCTGCTGCCAAGAAGGTTGTCGGCAAGAAGACCGCCGTTGCCAAGAAGGCGGTGGGCAAGAAGGTTGCCGCCACCCGCAAGACGGTCGCCAAGAAGGCTGCGCCGCTGAAGAAGGTCGCCGCCAAGAAGGCTCCGGCCAAGAAGGCCGTGCGCAAGGTCGCCAAGCGCAAGTAATCGCGCCGTGACCGAAGGCCCTGCCACCCAACGGGTGGTGGGGCCTTTCGCGTTTCTGGGGCACGGTCTGGGGCAAGATGCAGGTTCTTCCTGCAGGAGCCCCGGGCATGCGTGGTATCGACTTCAGTTCCTGGCAGGGCGTGCTGTCCACGTTGGCCGGCCTGGTCCTGATCACCCTGCTGGGCGTGGGCATCCGCCTGCTGGTGATGCAGACCCTGCAACAGCGCCGCGAACGCGAGAACCGGCAGATCAACGAACGGCTGCGCACGCTGATGGCGGCCTACAAGACCCTGGGCGGGTCGTTCACTGGCGAACTGGGTGTGGATCCCAGCCATCGCCGCGACCTGCGCCAGCGCGAAAATGCCGAAGGCATCGCCGAACCCCGCTCGGATCGCGCGCGCCGCATCCGCGATGCGGTTGAAGCGGCACTGTCGGACATCCTGTTGCTGGGCACCGACGAGCAGGTGCGGCTGGCCGCGCGTGCGGCCAACGAACTGGCACAGGGGCGGCCGGTGCACCTCCACGAACTGGTGGTCTCGCTGCGCGACTTCGTGCGCGAAGCGCTGGATCTGGCCCCCATCCCGACCGACCTGCAGATTCCACCGCAGGGCCCGACCCGGCCCGCTGCCAGTGGCGGTGGCAAGAGCCGCAACGATGGCGATGCCAAGGGCGGTCGTGCGGGTGGTGGCGGTGGTGGCGGCGGTGGCGGTGGCGGAATGGGGGCCGGAATGGGCGGCATGGGCCTCGGTGCCGGCGCCGCACTGGGCGCCGGCCATGCCGCTGCCAGCGATGAAACGGACGCGCGCTGAGCACGTCCGCCGGGTTCAGCGCGTCAGCTCGTAGATCGGCACGAAGCCGCCGTAGATCATCCGCGCACCGTCAAACGGCATCGGATTCTTCGTTGGATCAAACCGCGGGTCTTCCATCATCTTCTTCATACCGGCGTCGCGGGTCGATTTGTCGGGCCATTCGATCCAAGAAAACACCACTGTCTCGTCCGGCGTGGCTTTCACCGCGCCGAAGAAATCGGTGGTCTTGCCGTGCGGCACGTCATCGCCCCAGCACTCCACCACGCGCAGTGCGCCGTACTCGATGAAAACGGGATCCCCTGTGCGTGCATGGGCGAGGAACTTCTCCTTGTTGGCGGTGGGAACCGCCAGGACGAAACCATCGATGTAGCTCATTGCCTGCCTCCGGATGGACCGTGCCGCATGCACGGCCTTCAAGTACACGACGAACCAGGGCGCCGTGGATCGACATCCTGTGTGTGCCTGTTCAGCCGGGGCCGCCGGGCAGCGGCGCCAGCACCGTCTCCGGTGGCTGCTGGCCGGCCAGGTGGCGCACGAAGTAGTCCCACATGCGGTGCGTGTAGGTGGCGTCGTTGCGGAACAGTTCGTGGTCCTGCCGGGCCAGGTACAGCAGGTCGTAGCTGCGCTGGGCCGTGTTCAGGGCGGCGGCCAGCTGCAGGGTCAGCGCCGGCGGCGCGTTCTCGTCCAGTTCGCCATAGACCAGCAGCAGATGCCCGCGCAGGTCGCCGGCCAACGCTGCATTGTCGAGCCCGGCAAACGGCGCCGGCACGCCATCGGCCAGGGGTGTTGGCGGCAGCACGCCACCGAACAGCCGGTCCATGCCGTGCAATGCACCGCCGTACATGCCCTGGAAATTGTGGCTGCCGGCCGAGGCCACGCCCACCTTGTAGAACGCCGGATAGCGCAGCAGGGCGCGCGCTGCACTGTAACCACCGAACGAATGCCCGTAGATGCCGACCCGCTGCAGGTCGATGCCCCGGTAGCGTTCGCCCAGCTGGCGCAGCGCAGCCACATGGTCATCCAGCTGCACATCTGCCCCGTGCAGGAAGCTGCTGTCATGGAACGCCCTGTCGCGGCCACCGGTGCCGCGCGCGTCGATGCTGACCACCACGAAGCCCAGTTCGGCCAGGCTGGCGCGTGACACCGGATTCAAGGCGGACACCGCCTCGGCGTAGGTCACCGGCGCATTGCTGACGAAGGAGCCACCGTACATCGCGTCGATCACCGGAAAGCTGCCGTCATCGCGATAGTCGCGGGGCAGGTAGACGGTGGCGAAGATCGGCGTTCGCCCATCGGCGGCCAGCAGCCGTTCGCGCCGTGGTGGGCGCCAGCCGGCAGCAACGATCGCGCTGTCATCGGCTGTTTCCAGCACCATCACTTCACGGCCGTCATCGTTGGCCCGCAGCACGGTGCGTGGTGGCTGGTCGAGACGGGAAACGGTATCCACCAGATAGCCACCGCCAGGCGACAGCGCCTGGGGGCCCCGCCCGCCGAACAGCGCGCCGGTACCGGCATCGGCCATGTGGTCGTTGCCATCGGCGGCCAGGCGCTGGACCGGTCCACCCTGCAGCGATACCCGGTACAGGCCGCGCACGTAGGGGTCGCCACCGTGGACGCCGCCGGCGCTGAAGTACGCCCAGCCACCTGCCGCATCTACGCCCAGCAGGTCACGCACCGCCCATTGGCCGCCGGTGAGCTGGCGCAGCACTTTACCGTCGGACAGGCGCACCCGGTACAGGTGGCCCCAGCCATCGCGCTGCGAGAACCATACAGCCGCGTCCTGGCCGGGCAGGATGGCCACCGCTGGCCGGTTGTAGGAATACACGTTGAGCTGCAGGCGGGTGTCGCTGGCCTCTTCCAGAACCGTGCGCAACGCGCCGCTGTTGGCATCGATCTCCACCAGGCGCAGCCTGCGCGGTGCGCCGAAGTGCGCGATCACGGCATACAACCGGTCGCCGTCCCAGCCGAGTACGCCGGCTTCGCTGAGGGTGTTCCAGCCTTCCGGCAAGGCGATGTCATGCTGCTGGCCGTTGCGGGTGTCGACCACATACAGGCTGTCGCGCACCTGCCGGGTGTCACCCAGCAGCCCCAACTTCACCGTATGCACGCGCGGCCGCGCGCTGTTGGCCGGGCTGCTTTCCAGATAGGGGTAGTCCTGCAGCGCGCGTTCGTCGTAGCGGATGCCGGCCACGTAGCGGCCATCCGGTGACCAGCCGACCGCGAACGGCCGCGTCGGCATCCGGCCCTGGCGGCGTGGAATGCGGCGCAGGGTGAAGTCCGGCAGCACGCCAAAGCCATGATTGGGTTCACCGCCGCTGGTCAGCGCTCGTGCTGCCATTCCGGGCGACTGCAGCCACAGGTTGTGATCGCGTACCTGCAGCCAGGCATCACCGCCGGGCGATGGCAGTGCATCGGTCGCTGGCGCTGCATCCTGCGAACGCGCGCACTGCAGGCGTGGCCATTGACAGCTGATCGCCGCCTCGCCGTTGAACTGCAGGCGCAGGCCTTCATCCAGTACCTGCACGCTGTTCAAGCGCAGGCGTGGTCCGCTGGCACCGAGAGGTGCCAGCGCAGCGTCCAGCGCATCGGGTTCGAACAGGACCTCGCGTGTGGCCTGGACTGGATCGACCAGTACCGCCTGGCGCCGGCCCTGCGCGTCTTCACGTTCGTACCAGAAGCGGCCGTCGGCCAGCCAGTTGGGCAGGATCGAGGCATTGCGCAGCGCACCGAGCAGATGACTGTCATGCACGCGTTCGGCGCGTTGGTAGTCAGCCGCCTGCAACGCGTGCGCAGGGGGCATCGGGAACAGGGCCGCGCAGGCCAGGAGGGCGGCGCGAACAGGCATCAGCAGCGGATCGGAAACGTGCAAGGCAACCTCCTGTTGCAATCGACGACGAATCACAAATGCACGCGCGCCGCGCGCGTATGCCAGAGACAGCCTGAATCAAGGCAAAAAATTCAGCAATGCGAAGACCGCTGTTTTCAGGGAGCGTTGTGGCGAATAACGGAGAATTTACATTCCCGATGCGATGGCGCCCTGGCGCTGCTGCACACCATAAGAAAGTAAAGGTGTACCCCCATGAAGAATTCGCTGATTGCTCTGGCCCTGGCCGCTGCCCTGCCGTTCACCGCCTCGGCTGCTGAGAACCTGTCGTACAACTACGCCGAAGCCGACTACGCCAAGACCGACATCGACGCGTTCAAGGCCGACGGCTGGGGCGTGAAGGGTTCGTACGGCTTCCTGCCGAACTTCCACGCTTTCGGTGAGTACAGCCGCCAGGAAATCGACCACACCAACATCAAGCTGGACCAGTGGAAGATCGGCGCCGGCTACAACGTTGAAATCGCTCCGACCACCGACTTCGTTGCCCGCGTTGCCTACCAGAAGCGCGACCAGAAGCACGGCCTGGACTTCAACGGTTACAGCGCTGAAGCCGGTATCCGTACCGCCTTCGGTGCCCACGCCGAAGTCTACGGCATGGTCGGCTACGAAGATTTCTCGAAGAAGCACGGCATCAATCCGGAAGGCCAGTGGTACGGCCGCCTGGGTGGTCAGGTCAAGCTGAACCAGAACTGGGGCCTGAACGGCGAGCTGAAGATGAACCGCGACGGCGACAAGGAATACACCGTCGGCCCGCGCTTCAGCTGGTAACTGCTTCCTCGGCGCGCCTGCGCGCCGAAGATGCCTCGACAGGCCCGGCCCATGCCGGGCCTGTTGCGTTTCCGGCTGGGCAAACGCTACCTGACCGTGTCGCGGCGGAAGGGCGGCATTGCAACGAATTGGATTCCGCAGGCGTCGGCTGCGCCCTAGGGTGAGTGGCCTGTTCTGCAGGAATGCAACCATGCCCACGTTTCCGTCGCCCCGCGATTCTCCCTGCCGCCTGTTGCTGCTGGATCCGCACCCGCTGTTGCGGCATGGCGTGCAGGAAGTCCTGGCCCGGCAGGCGGACCTGCAGGTCGGTGGAAGCTACGGTCGCAGCGGTGATCTGCTGCAGCGCCTGCAGCAGCAGGCGGCCGCGATCGATCTGCTGCTGGTCGACGCCTTGCCGATCGGTGACAGCGGCGAAGGCCTGGAACTGCTGCGGCACCTATCACGCCATTGGCCGGCAGTGCCGATCCTGGTGTTGTCCGCGCACTGCAACGCGGGTGTCGTGTCCTTGGCCCTGCAGGCCGGTGCGCGCGGATTCCTGTCCAAGGCCTGCGCGCCGCAGACGCTGCTGCGGGCAGTGAGCGTGGTTGCCCGTGGCGGGCGCTTCGTGCCGCCGGAACTGCGTGCACAGTTGAACCAGTCCCGCCGGCAACGCCAGCAGCCCGTGCGTCCACCACGGTTGAGTACGCGCGAGCGCACCGTCCTGCAGTGGGTGCTGCGCGGCTGCAGCACCGGCGAGATGGCACGCCGCAGTGGGCGTACAGCCAGCACCATCAGCACGCAGAAGCGAGCGGCTTACCGCAAGCTGGGCATCCGCAACGATGGCGAGCTGTTCCGCTTCCGCCATCTGATCGACGCCGAGCGAGGCGGCGTTACTCGCCCTGGTACTGCTTCTCTTCCACCAGGGCTGAACCGGCCACGCGGTTGATCTCGTTCTTCACCTGCACGCGCTCGCCATTGGTGCCATAGACACCACGCGCCAACTGGATGAAGGCATCGTCGAACACCTGGGCCGCTTCCTTGTCGCGCAGCTGGTCCTGGATGTCCCACATGCGCTCGTTGATCGCCTTCAGCTGCTGCTTCAGCACGGCCAGCGCCGGCTGAGCCTGCAGCTGCAGCTGCAGCAACGGCAGCAGGCCGTCCAGCTCGGTGCGCACGTTGCTCAGCTTGGCGGCATCGTCGATGCGCTCGGCCTTGATCTCGAGAATGGTGATCTTGTCGATCAGCTCGCCGATCGATACCGGAGTCAGGATGGCGTCCACGCAGTTGGTTCCTGGAAACAGGGCGCCATGATACCGCGCTGCTGGCATGTGGCCCCGGTCCGCGGGATTTACGCCGAATTTGCGCCACGGGCCCGGCAGCACCCTCGATCCGTTACGGCCACCGCCTCGACACTGCGGTCCCGGCGGCGTGACCGCCTTCGACGAGGAACACAGTGCAGTGAACAGCAAGGGGATGATGGCGGCAGTGGTGGCCGCCCTGGCAGGGCTGCTCGGCATCGGCACCGCCCAGGCGCAGGTGCAGGTGAGTGGCAGTGCCGCATTGACCAGCGATTACGTGTGGCGCGGCAGCTCGCAGAGCGACGGCGACCCGGCGGTGCAGGCCGGCGCGAAGGTCTCGATCCCATCGGGCTGGTACGCCAGCGTTTGGGGGTCCAACGTATCGTTCAAGCCGGACAACGGCGCGCGCAGCGAGTTTGACCTGGTGGCCGGTTGGAGTGGTGCACTGGCACCGGACTGGGCACTGGATGCCAACCTGACCCGCTACGTGTACCCGGGCACCGGCCGCGCGCTGGACTGGACCGAGCTCAATACCACCGTGACCTGGAAGCAGCGCGCCTGGCTGCAGCTGGCGCATTCCAACGACGCGCTGGCGGGCGGCCGTCGCGGCACCTACGCCCAGCTGGGTGTGCGGGTGCCGTTGCACGAACGGTTCCGCCTTGAAGCTGCGGTAGGCCAGTACTGGCTGGCCACCGCACAGGGGCCTGATTACCTGCATGGCCAGCTCAGTGCCATCGCCTCGCTGACCCCGGCATGGGAACTGCGCGCCACCGTGCATGACACCGACAACGCAGCGAAGCGGCTGTTTCCGGGCAATGCCGGCGGACGCTGGGAGCTGGCGCTGCAGGGCAGCTTCTAGTCAGTCACCGAAGCCTGGCGCGCGCGCAGCGCGCCGGGCAGCCACAGCAGCAGGGCCAGCATGGCCACCGCAGCACCGGCCACGCAGACGCCGGTCCAGCCGAAGCGCTGGTAGACCTGCGCCGACAGCAGCGAACCCAGCGAACCGCCGATGAAGTAGCCGGTCATGTAGCCGGCATTGAGGCGGTTGCGCGCTGCCGGTTGCAGTGCATAGATCAGGTTCTGGTTACTGACGTGCAGCAGCTGCGCGGCCAGGTCCAGCACCACCACGCCGACCAGCAGCGCCAGCAGCGAGTGTGCCGACAGCCCCAACGGCAGCCACGAGAGCAGCAACAGCATCAGTGCGATGGCAGTGGCACGCCCGGTCTGGCCGCGGTCGGACATGCGCCCGGCCAGGCCCGCAGCCAGCGTGCCGGCGGCACCGACCAGCCCGAACAGGCCGATGGTGGCATCGCTGTAGGCGTAGGGCGGTTGTGCCAGCAGGAACGCCAGCGGCGTCCAGAAGATCGCGAACATGGCGAAGCTGCAGGCGCCCAGCAGGGTGCGCTGGCGCAGCACCGGCTCCTGCACGAACAGCACGCCGATCGAGCGCAGCAATGCGAAATAGCCGAGGCCGGCGCTGTGGTGAAATCGCGGCAGGCCGCGCTGCAGCGCCAGCGCGGTCAGCACCAGGGTGCCGGCGGCGATCGCATACACCAGGCGCCAGTCGCCCAGGCTGGAAAGCAGGCCGGCCACGGTGCGCGCCAGCAGGATGCCCAGCAGCAGGCCACTCATCAATGTGCCGACCACGCGGCCACGATGTTCCGGCGCGGCCAGCGTGGCCGCAAACGGCACCAGTACCTGCGCCACCACCGAGAACAGGCCGGTGATCGCGGTGCCGACCAGCAACCAGGTCAGCGACGGTGCACAGGCACTGATCACCAGCCCGCCTGCCGACAGCAGGCTCATCACCACGATCAGGCGGCGGCGTTCGAACAGGTCTCCCAGCGGCACCAGCAGGATCAGTCCGGCGGCATAGCTCAGCTGTGCGGCAGTGACCACCATGCCGACCTGGCCGAATGGCACGCCGAAGGCATCGGCGATGGTGTGCAGCAGTGGCTGCGCATAGTAGTTGCTGGCCACGGCCACGCCGGTAGCCACCGACATCAGCAGCACCTGCCAGCGGTGCAGAGGGGGGAGGGACGGACTCACGCGGTATTCCACAAAGCGGGATGCACAGTGTCCGCCTGCTGCGGCCATGATGGAAATGAATCATCATCATCCATGCCATCTGGAAACGAGATAGTTGGATGAATCTCAAGCAGCTCGAGTTTGCCGTCGCCCTGGCCGAAGAGGGCAATTTCACCCGCGCCGCAGAACGCTGCCACGTGGTGCAGTCCGCGTTGAGCCACCAGATTGCCTACCTGGAGCAGGAACTGGGCACAACGCTGTTCGAGCGCCTGCCTCGCCAGGTGCGGGCCACCGCCGCCGGCGAGGCGCTGCTGGTGCATGCACGCCTGGTGCTGGCCAGCCTGCGCCACCTGCGCGCCGACGTGGCCGCCGTTACTGGCGAGGTGCGTGGCCTGCTGGCGATCGGGCAGATCTCCTCGCTGACCGACATCGATGTGGTGGCGATGCTGGCGGCCTTCCAGCAGGCGCACCCGCAGGTGGAGTTCCAGCTGCGGGTCGACAAGAGCGAGGACCTGATCGCGCAGGTGCAGTCGCGAGAGCTGGACGTGGCGCTGGTCGGATTGGCGCCGTCGGCAGGGCTGGACGGGGTCTGCCACCAGATGCTGCAGGAAGAAGACCTGGTGGCGGTGCTGGCGCCGTCACACCGCTTGGCCCGCCGCAAGCGGCTGCCATTGACCGAACTGCAGGACGAGGCGCTGGTCGACTTTCCGCGCGGCACCGGTGCGCGACGGCAGACCGACGATGCCTTCGCTGCCGCTGGCCTGCCGCACACGGTGCGCTTCGAGGTCAATCTGATGGAACTGATCGAGCGCTTCGTCCGCCATGGGCTGGCGGTTGGCATCGTGCCAGCGTTGATCGCCGACGGGTTCCAGGGGGTGGTACAGATTCCGCTGCAGCCGACCCCGACCCGCCGCGTGCACCTGGTCTGGCAGCGACTGCCGACACCGGCGGCGCGGGCGTTCGTCGAGGCCGTGCTCAGCCGCGCAGGCGCAGGCTCAGGCCCTTGAGGAAATTGCGCAGCATCTGGTCCAGGCAGCGCCGGTAGTTGGTGTGCCCGGGCTGGCGGAACAAGGCGCCCACTTCCGACTTGGAGACGTTGAAGCCGGCGCTGGCGAAGATCTCCATCAGATCGACGTCGCGCAGCTGGAAGGCGACGCGCAGCTTCTTCAGCACCAGGTTGTTGTCGATGCGGGTTTCCACCGCACGCTGCGGCTGGCTCTCATCGCGACCGCGCAGGTGCACGATCAGGCCGTCGAGGAAGTGCGCCAGCGCGCTGTCGCTCATCGCTTCGAAACCGGCTTCGTCCTCGCGGCGCAGCCAGGCTTTCACCTGTTCCGGATCCACGGCGAAGGCGGGGTCGGCCATCTGGCACAGGGTCACCACGTGGTGGTCGCCCAGGTCCAGGGAGTAGCGCACGCTGCGCAGGACATCGTTGTTGATCATGGCCCCAATTGTACCGGTCACCCCGACAGGCGGGGCCGGATCTGGCCGATCAGGCAACGCAACCCCCGGCCGACGGTGCCAGAATGGGGGTCTGGTTTTTCCCCTGGAGTTGCCTGATGACCCGCACTGTCCTGATTACCGGCGCCACGTCCGGCTTCGGCGCCGCCGCCGTCCACCGCTTCGCCCAGGCGGGCTGGAAGGTGATCGCCACCGGCCGCCGCGGCGAACGCCTGCAGCCGCTGGTCGAGCGCTACGGCAAGGACGTGGTGCATGCCGCCGCCTTCGACATCCGCGATCCGGTGGCGATGGAAGCGGCGCTGCTGGCACTGCCGCCGGCCTTTGGCGAGATCGATCTGCTGGTCAACAACGCCGGCCTGGCGCAGGGCACCGCGCCGGCACAGAGCGCCAAGCTGTCGGACTGGACCACGATGATCGACACCAACATCACCGCGCTGGTGACCCTGACCCACCGCCTGCTGCCGCAGCTGGTGGAGCGCAAGGGCGCAATCATCAACATTTCGTCGGTGGCCGGCGTCTATCCGTACCCGGGTGGCAACGCCTACGGTGGCACCAAGGCCTTCGTCAGCCAGTTCTCGCTCGGCCTGCGTTCGGACCTGCACGGCACCGGCGTGCGCGTGACCACGATCGAGCCGGGCATGGCCGAAACCGAGTTCACCGTGGTGCGTACCCATGGCGACCAGGCTGCATCGGACAAGCTCTACACCGGCGCCAACCCGATGACCGCCGAAGACATCGCCGAACAGATCTTCTGGGTGGCCAGCCTGCCGCCGCACCTGAACATCAATCGCCTGGAACTGATGCCGGTCAGCCAGTCCTTCGCCGGTTTCCAGGTCGCCCGCGAAGGCTGACGTTCATTTGTAGAGTCGAGGGGGGGGGGGGGGGGGGGTGGGGGGGGGGGGGGGGGGGGGGCGGGCTGAGAAAAAAATGAGAGGTGGGGGGGGGGGGTGT
>NZ_JAWIRR010000018.1:0-25560 GCF_036320065.1 Stenotrophomonas sp. SMYL8 | reverse complement strand
CTTTGTTTCCTTCGAGCCGCCCTCTCTCCCCTCCTCGGTGCCCCCCCCCCCCCCCCCCCTCGACTCTACACAGACAAAAAAAGCCGGGCTGTGCCCGGCTTTTTCATTCACTTCGGCAGACTCACTGCGCCTTGATCGCCATCGCCTGCAGGCCGGTGCCATCCAGCTTCTGCTTGGCTTCAGACAGTTCACCTGCACTGCCATACGGCCCCATGCGCACGCGGTACACGGTCTTGCCGTTGATCTGCGCCGATTCCACGCGTGCCGCCAGGCCCATCATCGCCAGCTTGGCCTTGGTCGCTTCGGCATCGCCGGAGGCACCGAACGCACCCGCCTGCAGGATGTAGCGGGCATTGTCGGCGGCAGCCGGTGCCGCAGCGCCTGCGGTAGTGGCCGCGGTCGGCGCGGTTTCCGCACGCGCTGCCGGAGTGGCGGCGGCGGTGCTGGTCGACGCCGTCGGCGTGCTGGCCGGAGGCGTTGCCGCAGCCGGTCGTTCGCTCAGCGGTGCCGGCAGCGGACGGCTGGTGGCGGTCACCGGCGCGGTGCTGGCCACGCTGGCGGTTGCCGTCGGTGCGGGCGCGGTAGCCGCTGGCGGCGGAACCGGCTTGCCTTCCAGTGCCGCCTGCGCGCGCTGCGCTTCAGCCTTGGCCCGGCGCTGGTCTTCAGCACGCGCGCTGGCAGCCAGCTCGGCGTCGGACATTTCAACTTCCTTGCCCGGCAGCAGGGTGTAGAAGTCGTACTGGGTGGCGGCCGGCTTTTCCGGTTCGGCCGGCTTCGGCGTGGCCGGCTGCGCGGCCGGCTGGGTGCCGACATCGCTGTCGGCATCAGCGACCGGGGCAGGCTGCGCGTTCGGGTTCGGCTGCGGACCGGCGCGCAGGAAGCCATCGCCTTCGCCCTTGAACAGGTTCGGCGCCGCCAGGAACACCACGGCCGCAATCGCCACGCCAGCGACCAGCCACACCCATCCGGGTGTGCCCTGGCTGCTGCTGTTGCGTCGTGCCTGGTTTTTGCCGCGTCGTGCTGCCATGTGTACTGCGTCTCCTGATGCTTACATTTTTTCCGGGGCGCTGACGCCCAGGAGTTCGAGGCCGTTGGCCAGCACCTGGCGCGCGGCGCAGGCCAGGGTCAGCTTGGCGTTGCGATCCGCAGCGTCTTCCACCAGCACCGGCGTCCCGTGATACCACGTGTGGAACGCGTGCGCCAATTCACGCAGGTACTGCGCCACCAGATGCGGTTCCAGCGCCACGCCGGCCGCCTCCACCACTTCCGGGTACCGCGAGATCTCGTTCATCAGCAGCAGCGAGGCGTCGTCGGCCAGGCGGCCGAGGTTGGCCAGGCCATTGCCCTGTTCGTACACCAGGCCCTTCTCCTGTGCCTGGCGCAGCAGGCTGCAGACGCGGGCGTGCGCGTACTGCACGTAGAACACCGGGTTGTCGTTGCTCTGCTGGCGGGCCAGGTCGATGTCGAAGGTCAGCTGCGAATCGGGCTTGCGCGCGATCAGGAACCAGCGGGTGGCATCGCGGCCGGCCTCCTCGATCAGGTCGCGCAGGGTGAAGTAGCTGCCGGCACGCTTGGACAGCTTCACTTCCTCGCCGCCACGCATGACGGTGACCATCTGGTGCAGCACGTACTCCGGCCAGCCCTGCGGGATGCCCACTTCCATCGCCTGCAGACCGGCGCGCACGCGTGCCAGCGAACCATGGTGATCGGCGCCGAGCTCGGTGATCGCGCGCTCGTAGCCGCGCTGCCACTTGGACAGGTGGTAGGCCACGTCCGGCACGAAGTAGGTGAAGGTGCCGTCGGACTTGCGCATCACGCGGTCCTTGTCGTCACCGAAGTCGGTGCTGCGCAGCCACAGCGCGCCACCTTCTTCATAGGTATGACCCGAGGCCTGCAGCTTGGCGACCGCTTCGGCGACTTTGCCGTCGGCGTACAGCGAGCTTTCCAGGAAATAGATGTCGAAGTCGACGCCGAACGCGGCCAGGTCCAGATTCTGCTCGTTGCGCAGGTAGGCCACAGCGAAGCGGCGGATCGCCTGCATGTCGTCCGGGTCCTTGGCACCGACCACGGTGCTGCCTTCCAGATCGACGCTGGCGCCGGCCATGTAGGCGCGGGCGACGTCGGCGATGTATTCACCGCGGTAGCCACCTTCCGGCCAGCCATCCTGGTCCGGCGCGATGCCCTTGATCCGCGCCTGGGTGGACAGCGCCAGGTTCTCGATCTGCACGCCGGCGTCGTTGTAGTAGAACTCACGCTTGGCGTTCCAGCCGTTGGCGTCGAGCACGCGCGCCACGCAGTCGCCGATCGCCGCCGCGCGGCCATGGCCGACATGCAGCGGGCCGGTCGGGTTGGCCGACACGTACTCCACGCCCACCGTGCGGCCATTGCCGGACAGGTTGCGGCCGTAGTCGTGGGCTTCCTTGATGACCGACGCGGCTTCACGCTGGTACGCGGCCGGCGCCAGGTGGAAATTGATGAAGCCGGGGCCGGCGATCTCGACCTTGCTGACGTCCTCGCTGCGCGGCAGTGCCTCGACCAGCGCCTGTGCCAGTGCGCGCGGATTGCTGCGCGCGGCCTTGGCCAGCAGCATCGCGGCATTGGTGGCGAAGTCGCCGTGGTCACGGGTCTTCGGGCGCTCGACCACGAAGTCCGGCGGCAGGGAGTCGGCGGGCAGGGTGCCATTGGCGCGCAAGGCTTCGATGCCTTGGCTGATCAGGGCGCGGAGGAGATTTTTCACGAGGCCTGCTGTGAGAATGAGCGGCGGAATCGCCCATTTTAGCGCAGATACCAGCGGCCACGCTGACCGAAACCTGCCTGTGGGGGCGACCGATGGCGCCCGGAGGGCGGGCGCTCAGCCGAACAGGCGGGGCTGGGGCGGCGACAGCAGGCCTCGTTCAGCAAACGAAACGGGGCGGCCCTCACCGACCACGAAGTGGTCCAGCAGGCGCACGTCCACCATCGCCAGTGCCTGCTGCAGTTCGTCGGTGATGCGGGTATCGGCGCTGGAGGGTTCCGGGTCGCCGGAAGGGTGGTTGTGGCTGAGGATCACCGCCGCCGCGTTGTGCAGCAGGGCGCGCCGCACCACTTCGCGGGGGTAGACCGGTGCGGCGTTGATGGTGCCGTGGAACAGTTCCTCGCAGGCGATCAGGCGGTGCCGGTTGTCCAGGAACAGGGCCATGAAGATCTCCCGGGCCTGCCCCCGCAGGCGGTGCTGCAGATAGCGGCCGACCGCGGCCGGGTTGTTGCCGACCGCTTCGCCGTGTTCCAGCTCGGCAGCCAGGTAGCGGTGGGCCAGTTCCAGCCCGGCAGCCAGCGTACAGCTGCGCGCCGGGCCGAGCCCGGGCAGGCGGGCCAGTTCACGCGCGGGGCGGTCCAGCAGCACCCGCAACGGGCCGTGCGCCTGCAGCAGGTCGCGCGCGGTCTGCACGGCATCGCGGCCACCGAACCCGGAGCCGAGAAACAGGGCCAGCAGTTCGGCGTCGGAAAGTGCCGTGGGCCCGCGCGCGATCAGCTTCTCGCGGGGGCGTTCCTGTTCGGGCCAGTCATGGATGGGCATGCCTGCATCATCGCCAGCCTGCGTGGCGGCTCCCATCGGTGCATACCGCAGCACCGGGTCGGAGGATGCCTCACCCGCGCCGGGTCTGCAGATAGTCGAACAGTTCCTGGTTGTTCTGCAGGCCCAGCTTGCGCTTGGCTTCGGCCTTCTGCCGGCTGATGGTCTTCGGGCTGCGCCCGCAACGCTCGGCGACGGCATTCACGCTGAGCCCGGCCGCCAGCAGATCCAGCACTTCCTGTTCGCGTGCCGACAGCGGCGACGGTTCGCGTGGAAACAGCAGGTCGCGCGCCTGCAGGTGGTGGCGCAGCTGCTGGGAGACGAAGACCTGCCCGGCCAGTGCGGCGTTCAGTGCCTGCGGCAGTTCGGCGAAATCGGCGCATTTGTCGACCAGCCCACTGATGCCCTCGCGCAGCAGTCCGTCCAGCAGCCCGGGATGGCGGGCGCCGGTCAGCACCACCACCGGCAGCCCGGGGTGACGCACGCGCAGCGCGTCGATCAGCTCTGGACCGTCCGGGCCGTCACCCGGCATCGACAGGTCGGTCAGCACCGCATCGCAGTCGTGGTGGTCCACCAGCTCCAGCAGCTGGGCGCCGTCACGTGCACTGCCGACGATGTCCATCAGGTGGGTCTGCAGCACGATACGGATGCCATGCAGGACCACGGGATGGTCGTCGGCAATGATGATGCGTGGATGCACGAGGCTCCTCGAAGGTCGAACAGGCCACGGCAGACGGCAGCCAATGCCTGATTCTGCAAAAGCGCAGACCCGCAGAGGTATAGGAAAGGTCCGAAACCGATGCCCGGCAAACCCCGGGTCAAGCGCAACGTGCTCCATCTGCTGATAGCTGTCCGCTATGTGCACCCTGCACCGGGACATTACCGACCATCGGGTAAGCTAGCGCCCTCGTTTGCACAGGAATTCCAGGTGGCTGACTCCCCCAACGCTTCCCCCGCGCCGGCCCGCGCGCTGGAAGGTCAGAAACTGCTGTTGTGCGTCGGAGGCGGGATCGCGGCCTACAAGGCCCTGGAACTGGTGCGGCGCCTGCGCGACGCCGGTGCCCAGGTGCAGGTGGCGATGACCGCCGGTGCCCAGCAGTTCGTCACTCCGCTCAGCTTCCAGGCCCTGTCCGGGCAGCCCACCCGCACCACGCTGTGGGACAGCGCCGCCGAACAGGCCATGGGCCACATCGAGCTGGCGCGCTGGGCCGACCGCATCGTGGTTGCCCCGGGAACCGCCGATCTGCTGGCCCGGCTGGCCCAGGGCCACGCCGATGACCTGGTCAGCACGCTGTGCCTGGCCAGTACCGCGCCGTTGACGATCTGCCCGGCGATGAACCATCGCATGTGGCTGCACCCGGCCACCCAGGCCAACATCGCCCTGCTGCGCCAGCGCGGCGCGCAGGTGATCGGCCCGGTCGACGGCCCGCTGGCCGAAGGCGAGTCCGGTCCGGGGCGTCTGGCCGAACCGGGCGACATCGTGGCCGCGCTGGCCGCCAATGGCAGCAGCGCCGCGGCCGTTGCCGCGCCGGAAACCCGCGCGCTGCAGGGCCTGCGCCTGCTGATCAGCGCCGGCCCGACCTATGAAGACATTGATCCGGTGCGCTATGTCGGCAACCGCAGCAGCGGCAAGATGGGCTTTGCCCTGGCCGCGGCCGCGGCGACGATGGGCGCACAGGTGGTGCTGGTCAGCGGCCCGGTACAGCTGCCGACCCCACCCGGCGTGCAGCGTGTGGACGTGCGCTCGGCCGCGCAGATGCGCGATGCCGTGCTGAAGTCGCTGCCGGCCGACATCTATATCGGTGCCGCTGCGGTGTCTGACTACACGCCGCGCCAGGTCGCGCCGCAGAAGCTGAAGAAGACCGCCGACAGCCAGTCGCTGGTGATCGAGCTGGTGCGCACGCCGGACATCCTTGCCGAGGTGGCCGCGCAGACGCAGTCGCTGAAGCTGGTGGTCGGCTTTGCCGCCGAAACCCACGACGTGGAGAAATACGCGCGTGGCAAGCTGGTCGACAAGCGCCTGGACCTGGTGATCGCCAACCAGGTCGGCATCAGCGGCGGCGGTTTCGAGAGCGACAACAATGCCGCCACGGCCTTCTGGCAGGACGGTGAACAGGTATTCCCGGCCACCTCCAAGCGCGAGCTGGCCGAACAACTGCTGGCGCTGATCGCGCGGAGACTCCAGGCATGACCCAGGCTTTCACTTCCCAACCGCTGCAGGTCAAGCTGCTCGATCCGCGCTTCGGCGACAGCTGGCCGCTGCCGGCCTACGCCACCGAAGCCAGCGCCGGCATGGACCTGCGCGCGGCGCTGGATACCGCGCTGACCCTGCAGCCGGGTGACACCGCGCTGGTGCCCAGCGGCCTGGCCATCCACATTGCCGACCCGAACCTGTGCGCGGTGATCCTGCCGCGCTCGGGGCTGGGCCATCGCCACGGCATCGTGCTCGGCAATGGCACCGGCCTGATCGACGCCGATTACCAGGGCCCGCTGCTGATCAGCGTCTGGAACCGTGGCCGCGAGGCCTTCACCATCGAGCCGGGCGATCGCATCGCGCAGCTGGTGATCGTGCCGATTGCCCGCGTCAGCCTGCAGGTGGTGGATACTTTCACCGACAGCGTGCGGGGAACGGGTGGATTCGGCCATACCGGGGTGCGTTGACAGGGGACATCGATGAGCGGCATCGGGGAAGGACAGCGGGGACGGTCGTTGGGACGCAGTGCGCCACTACTGGGGGTGCTGCTGATCCTGCTGGCCGGCTGGTTCGGATGGAGCGCAGTGCAGCAATGGCGCCAGGAGGCCAACGGCCAGGCGCTGGAAGCTGCACGTGACCAGGCCGTGCAGGGCCTGCAGGAGGCCGCTGCCGGCCAGCTGAAGCAGCTGCAGCAGCAGCTGAAGAACGAGCGCGTGCAGCAGGCGCTGCAGGCCGGTGATGCCGCTGCGGCGGCACTCGCGGTCCGCGAGAGCTGGACCGGCGTCGAGCACGCCGAGGTACTGGCCGCCGATCTGGCCAACGCCTACGCCGACCCGGCTGCCTTTGGCTATGCCCGCCTGGCGCTGCTGGAAGCGGCATTGGCCGAAGGCAAGCCCAGCCTGCGCGTGGTCCGCGATGGCGGTGGCAATCGCCTGGGCCTGGCAGCGCCGGTTCAACTGGGCAGTCTCGGCCCGGCGGTGCTCTACGTGCGCCAGCCATTGCTGCGGCTGACCTCACCACTGGACCAGGTGAGTGCGCCATCGGCCGGTTTCCTTGGCCTGCGCCAGGGCGCGCATGACCTCGTCGCCCAGGGCGATGCCGGCCTGGCCGAAAGCGCCGAAGCATTGGCGCGGCCGATTTCGGGGACGCCGTTGCGGCTGGTGGCCGCGGTACCCAATGTCGAACCAGGTCCGCTGGGCCTGGGTTCGCTGGCCAGCGCCATCGTTGCGCTGCTGCTGGCGTTCATCGCCGTGCTGCTGGTGGTGGGGCGCGGCCGCCTGCCGAAGTCGCTGCCGCTGCCGCGTCGGGCGACCGTGGCGGAAGCCGATCATGGCCCGACCCTGAGCGAGAGCCTGCAGATGGCGCCGCCGCCGGTGGCCGAGGCCAGCACGACTGAAAGTGCACCGCCGCCCCCGCCACCGGTTCCGGCCGAGGAACTGGCGGCCGGTATCTTCCGCGCCTACGACATCCGCGGCGTGGTTGGCAGTGAACTGACGCCGAAAACGGCGGCGCTGATCGGCCAGGCCATCGGCACCGTGGCCCTGGAGCAGGGCCTGCGCGAGGTGGTGATCGGCCGCGACGGCCGCCTGTCCGGCCCGGAACTGGCCGCAGGGTTGGCCGAGGGCCTGAGGCGCGCCGGTTGCGCGGTGATCGACATCGGCCTGGCACCGACCCCGGTCGTGTACTACGCCGCCTTCCATCTGCGTACCGGCACCTGCGTGGCGGTCACCGGCAGCCATAACCCGCCCGAGTACAACGGTTTCAAGGTGGTCATCGGCGGCGAGACGTTGTCCGGTGATGCCATCACCGATCTGTACCAGCGCATCGTCGAAGGCCGCCTGGTACAGGCCGCCGAGCCGGGCGATTACCAGCAGCGCGATGTCAGTGCCGACTACATCCAGCGCATCGCCGACGACGTGCAGCTGGACCGCCCGTTGAAGGTCGTGGCCGATGCCGGCAACGGCGTGGCCGGCGCGCTCGCGCCGCAGCTGCTGGAAGCGATCGGTGCGGAAGTCATCCCGCTGTACTGCGATGTCGACGGTACCTTCCCCAACCATCACCCCGACCCCAGCGAGCCGGCCAACCTGGAAGACCTGGTGCAGACGGTGAAGCGCTTCGGTGCCGATCTCGGCGTCGCCTTCGATGGCGACGGTGACCGCCTGGGCGTGGTCACCGGCGAAGGAAAGATCATCTATGCCGACCGCCTGCTGATGCTGTTCGCCGCCGACGTGCTGATGCGCAATCCGGGCGCGATGGTGATCTACGACGTGAAGTGCACCGGCAAGCTGTCCGACCACGTGCTGCGCAATGGTGGCAGCCCGCTGATGTGGAAGACCGGGCATTCGCTGATGAAGGCGAAGATGCGCGAGACCGATGCCGAGCTGGCTGGCGAGATGAGCGGCCACTTCTTCTTCAAGGAGCGCTGGTTCGGTTTCGACGATGGCCTGTATGCGGCCGCGCGCCTGCTGGAGATCCTGGCCCAGCGCGAGGAGACTCCGGACGAGGTACTGGCAGAGCTGCCGGAGATGGTGGCCACGCCGGAGCTGAAGGTGCCGGTGGCCGAAGGCACGCCGCATGCGCTGGTGGCGATGCTGGTGGCGGCGGCGCAGTCGCCGGACAACCCGTATGTGGGCGGTCGCCTGTCGACCATCGACGGCCTGCGCGTGGACTTCCCCGATGGCTGGGGCCTGGTGCGTGCCTCCAACACCACGCCGGTGCTGGTGCTGCGCTTCGAGGGCAATGACGAGGCGGCGCTGGAACGCATCCAGGCGCTGTTCCGCAGCCAGCTGCAACCGGTGCTGGGCGACACCCCGCTGGGCTTCTGATTGATCGGGATTGGATCGATCGGGTAGTGGGGGGGGGGGGGGGGGGGCCCCCCGGCCGGGCGGGGGGGGGGGGGGGTGGGGGGGGGCGGCGCGGCGGGCGGCCCCGACCGGCCGCTGGCCGGCAACCACAGGATGGTTCTGGGGTTCAGGAGGTTGCCGGCCAGCGGCCGGCACTACCCCTTGAACCGCAGCCCGACGCCCGGTTCGGTGAACAGGTAGCGCGAATCCAGCGCTGAATCACCCAGCTTGTGCCGCAGCTTGCCGACCAGGATGCGCAGGTAATGGGTGTCGTGCTGGTGGGTCGGGCCCCAGATCTCCTGCAGGATCTGTGGCTGGGTCACCACCCGTCCGGCGTTGCGCAGCAGCAGCGACAGCAGCGCGTACTCCTTGCGGGTCAACGCTACCGGCTCGCCATCCAGCGCCACTTCACGGCGGACCAGGTCCACATGCAGGTGGCCATCGTCGAATACCGGCGGCGTGCCATCACTGGGCACGCTGCGCGTGCGCAGCAGCGCCCGCACCCGCGCCATCAGCTCCTGCGTGCCGAACGGCTTGGTCACGTAGTCATTCGCGCCGGTATCCAGCGCACGCACCTTCTCCGCCTCGCCGGCACGCACGGTCAGCATGATCACCGGCACCTGGCTCCATTGCCGCAGTTGTTCCAGCACCTCGTGGCCTTCCATGTCCGGCAGGCCGATATCCAGGATCACCAGATCCATGTCCTCGCTGGCGGCCAGCTGCAGGCCTTCCTGGCCGGTGGCGGCCTGCCGCACCTGGTAGCCCTGCGCGCGCAGGCTGATGTCCAGGAACCGGCGGATCTGGGTTTCATCATCGATCACCAGCACGCGCGCGGCCGGCACGCTGGCATCAATCGGGGTCGGGCTCATCGTGGGAGGCTGGCTTGAGCAGGGGCAGGGTGATGCGGATCAGGGTACCGCGACCGTCGCGTCCGGGCAGCGCCTGCACGCTGCCGCCATGCGCGCCGATCATGCCCTGGCAGATGGTCAGGCCCAGGCCGGTGCCATGGCGGCCACGGTCACCGCGCTCCACGCTGTAGAACATGTCGAAGATGCGCGCACGCTCGTCGTCGGGAATGCCGGGGCCGGCATCGATCACGTCGATGCGCAGCTGGCCGTCCAGTTCACGCGCCTGCACCTGCACGGCCGCATCCGGCGGTGAGAACTTGGCCGCGTTTTCCATCACGTTGAACACCGCCTGTTCGACCAGCGCCGGGTGTACCCAGATCGGCGCCAGCGTGGCCGGAATGTCCAACTCCAGCCGCACCTTGGGCTGGTAGCGCTGCAGGCGCCGTGCGGCCGAGCCGATCAGTTCGTCCACGCCGATCCAGTCGCGGTTGATCTTCAATCCCTCGTGGCCGAGGCGGGTCATGTCCAGCAGGTTCTGGATGTAGCGGTCCAGCCGTTCGCCCTCGACCAGGATGGTGTCGAGCAGGGCACGGCGATCGGCCGTATCCATTGCCGCACCATAGCTGGCCAGGCTGTCGGCCGAGCCGATCATCGCCGCCAGTGGCGAGCGCAGGTCGTGCGACACGGAAGAGAGCAGCGCCGAGCGCAGTCGCTCGGTCTCGTTGCTGACGTGCGCCTGCTCCAGTTCGGCCACCAGCCGCGTGCGCAGCGCGGCCTGCGCGATGTCATCGACCATTGCTTCGGCCAGCTGCCGTTGCTCGGGCAGCAGGCGCGCCTGTGCGCCGGGCAGGTACAGGCCGGCCACGCCGATCGCGCGGTCCTCGCCATCCAGCAACGGCAGGAACCACCACTGCGCACCGGCCAGGGTGTCGGTGAAGCGGCCACTGGGCTGGCCATGGCGCAGCGCCCAGTCGGCGGCGGCCAGGTCGGTGTCGCCGGGCTGGCTGCGGCCACCGGTTGCGGTATCGGCGCCGATCCGCAGCCACGCCGGCACGTCCATGGCCTGTTCCAGTGCATGCCGACCCGCCTGCGCCACCTCGCCGTTGCCGGCGGCACTGGCCAGTTGGCGGCCCAGCTGCTGGCGCGCACGCGCATGGCGATTGGCCGCACGCAGCGCGATCACCTGCATGCGCAGGCGCGAGGCCAGGCGTCCGGCCACCAGCGCGGCGGCCAGGAACAGGAACACGGTGATCACGCCCTGGCGCGCACCGATGGCGAAGGTGAAGCGGGGTGCGATGAACAGGAAGTTGTAGGCGAGGAAACACAGGATCGCCGCCATCACCGCCACGCTGGCGCGCGTGCGCGCGGCCACCACTACCACCGCCACGATGAATACCATCGACAGGTCCGCCATGCCCACCCAGCGCTCGGCCAGCCATGCCACCGCACAGGCCAACGCGGTGGCGATCAGCGCCTGTGCCGGTTCGTGGCTGATGCCGCGCACCGGCGGCAGCAGGCCCTCGCGGCGCGAGCGCGCACGTGCCTGCGGGGTGCTGATGATGGTGATCTCGTAATGTGCGCCGCGCTGGATCAGCTGCTGGGTCAGGGTGCGGTTGAACATCCGCGCCAGCGGACGTTCTCGGGTCCGGCCGAGCACCAGGGTCGACACGCCGTTATGTGCGGCATGGTCGAGCAGGGCATCGGCGATGCTCGATCCGTGCAGTAGTTCGGCGTCGCCGCCCAGCCGCCGTGCCAGTGCGAAGGCCGCATCGATTTCGCGTCGGGTCGCCTCGTCCTGGCGTCGGCCCTGCACGGTCACCACCGTCCACGGTGCGTCGCGGCGCTCGGCGATGCGACGCGCCACCCGCACCAGGTATTCGCTCTGGCCGCCGCCATCAACGGCCACCAGCACGCCGCGACGCAGCGGCAGGTTGCTCTCGCCGCGTGCAGCGCGTGCTTCACGCAGGCTGCTGTCGACGCGGTCGGCAGCTTCCTGCATCGCCAGTTCACGCAGCGCGGTCAGGTTGGCCGGCGAGAAGAATGCCTGCAGCGCCTGCGCGGCCTGTTCGGGCACATACACCTTGCCCTGCTGCAGGCGTGCGATCAGTTCGCGTGGCGGCAGGTCGACCAGCACGATGTCATGCAGGCGGTCGAGCACGCCGTCCGGCACGGTCTCGCTGACGCGCACGCCGGTGATCCGCATCACCACGTCGTTGAGGCTTTCCAGATGCTGGATGTTGACCGTGGTCCAGACATCGATGCCGGCATCCAGCAGCTCCATCACGTCCTGCCAGCGCCGCTCATGGCGGCTGCCCGGCGCATTGCGATGGGCCAGTTCGTCCACCAGCACCAGCGCCGGATGCCGTGCCAGCACGGCATCCAGGTCCATTTCCTGCAGGGTGTGGCCGTGATAGGCCACTGCCTTCAGCGGCAACTGCGGCAGGCCTTCCAGCAGCGCCTGGGTATCGGCGCGGCCGTGGGTTTCCACCAGGCCCACCACCAGGTCGACACCGCGGCGCAGCTGTTCCTGTGCGCGGGTCAGCATGGTGTAGGTCTTGCCCACGCCCGGCGCCGCACCGAGGAACACGGTCAGCTTGCCGCCGGCTTCGCGTTGCAGGCCTTCGACCAGGGCATCGGCCTGGCGGGTACGCGCATCAGTCATGGGTGCCGCTGTCATGGCCGCCATTGTGCGCGCAGCCGGTGCAGGTCGGCATCACGGTGCCTTGGCCGCGTGGTCCAGCGCGAAGTTCAGCGTCACCACATTCACCCGCGGCTGGCCGAACAGGCCCCACTGGCGACCTTCGGTATGCGCCTGCACCAGTGCCTGCACGCGTTCCACCGGCAGGCCACGGGCGCGCGCCACGCGTGCCACCTGCAGCTGCGCCGCGGCCGGCGACAGCTGCGGATCCAGGCCACCCGCGGACTGCGTGACCAGGTCTGCCGGTACCTGCGCCGGGGTGACGCCTTCGCGCGCGGCCACCGCAGCGGTGCTGGCGGCAACACGTTCGGCCAGGGCCGGGTTGCTGCGCGCCATGTTGGAACCGGCGGCGGCCATCGGGTCATAGTTGGCCGCCGACGGACGCGCCTGGAAATAGCCGTCACCGGTGAACGGCTGCGACAGCCACGCCGAGCCGCGTACCTGGCCGTTGCCATCGCGCAGCAGGCTGCCCTCGGCCTGGGTTGGGTACGCCAGGCCGGCAAAACCGGTGGCGATACCGGCGTAGACCGCACCGGCCAGCAGCAGGGTGGCCAGGCCCAGGCCGATCGCCGGGCGCCAGCTGGCGCCGTCCTGCAGGCTGGCCACGCGGGCCTCGGCCTTCTGTTCGCGCGGAAGGGAAGATGAAGTGGAAGCAGTACGGTTCATGCGCCGAATACCAGGACAAGAAGAAGATCGATCGCCTTGATCGCTGCGAACGGCAGCAGCACGCCGCCGAGGCCGTACACCAGCATGTTCCGGCGCAGCAGCGCGGTTGCAGTGGCCGGGCGGAAGCGCACGCCACGCAGGGCGAGCGGGATCAGGGCGGGAATCACCAGGGCGTTGAAGATCAGCGCTGCCAGCACCGCATTGCGCGGGCTCGACAGCTGCATCACGTTCAAGGCGGCCATGGTCGGAACGGCCGCGGCGAACAGCGCCGGCAGAATCGCGAAGTACTTGGAGACGTCGTTGGCCAGCGAGAAGGTGGTCAGCGCGCCGCGGGTGATCAGCTGCTGCTTGCCTACTTCCACCACCGCCAGCAGCTTGGCTGGGTCCGAATCGAGGTCGACCATGTTGCCGGCCTCCTTCGCCGCCTGCGTACCGGAGTTCATCGCCAGACCGATGTCGGCCTGCGCCAGCGCCGGCGCGTCGTTGGTACCATCGCCGACCATCGCCACCAAGCGGCCACCGGCCTGTTCCTGGCGAATGCGTGCCAGCTTGTCTTCCGGGCGCGCTTCGGCGATGTAGTCATCGACGCCGGCCTCGGCAGCGATCGCGGCGGCGGTCAGCGGGTTGTCGCCGGTGATCATCACCGTGCGGATACCCATCGCCCGCAGCTGCGCGAACTTCTCGCGCATGCCATGCTTGACCACGTCCGACAGCTCGATCACGCCCAGCACATGGCGGCCCTCGGCCACCACCAGCGGGGTGGCACCATTGCGTGCGACCTGCTCCACGCGACCGGCCAGTTCCGCCGGCACGTTGCCGCCCAGCGCCTGCACGTGGGTGCGGATCGCATCGGCGGCGCCCTTGCGGATCTGCCGCCCATGTTCCAGATCCACGCCGGACATGCGGGTCTGCGCACTGAACGCCAGGTACTCGGCGTGGTCCGGTTCGGCGGTGGCACAGCCCTGTTCGCGCGCCAGGCGCACGATCGATTTGCCTTCCGGGGTCGGGTCGGCCAACGAGGACAGCAGTGCCGCCTCGCGCAGCTGGCTGGCGTCGATGCCGGCCAACGGATGGAAGTGGCTGGCCTGGCGGTCGCCGTAGGTGATGGTGCCGGTCTTGTCCAGCAGCAGCACGTCGACGTCGCCGGCCACTTCCACGGCCTTGCCCGACTTGGCCAGCACGTTGGCGGCCAGCGCACGGTTCATGCCGGCGATGCCGATGGCCGGCAGCAGCCCCCCAATGGTGGTCGGGATCAGGCACACCAGCAGCGCGATCAGCAGCAGCGGATCGACCTGCACGCCCACGGCCGCGCCGATCGCCGGCAGCGTCGCCACCACCACCAGGAAGGTCAGCGTCATCGCCGCCAGCAGCAGGGTCAGCGCGATCTCGTTCGGGGTCTTCTGGCGGTTGGCACCTTCCACCAGCGCGATCATCCGGTCCAGGAAGCTGTGGCCCGGTTCGGCGGTCACCCGCACGATGATCTGGTCGGACAGCACCTTGGTGCCGCCGATCACGCCGGAACGGTCGGTACCGGCCTCGCGCAACACCGGTGCCGATTCGCCGGTCACCGCCGCTTCGTTGATGGTGGCCAGGCCCTGCACGATCTCGCCATCGGCCGGCACCAGTTCACCGGCGCTGACGATCACATGGTCGCCCGGGCGCAGCTCGGCGGCCGGCACCTGGGTTTCGGCGGCGCCTGGCTGCGGCGCCGCCAGCCGGCGTGCCACCAGGTCCTGGCGGGCACGCCGCAGCGAGGCGGCCTGGCCACGGCCACGCGCTTCCGCTACGGCTTCGGCGAAGTTGCCGAACAGCACGGTCACCAGCAGGATCGCGGTCACCGCCAGGCCGAAGCCCAGCGGCGCGTTGCCGGTCAGGGTGACGATCGCGGCGACGATCGTGCCGGCCATCACCACCGCCATCACCGGGCTGCGCACCAGATGCATCGGCGACAGCTTGAGAACCGCTTCGACCAGCGCACGGCGCAGGCCGGCGCCATCCAGCAGGGCAGGGCGCGCTGCATGGGTACTACGGGTTGAACTTGCTTGGGTACTCATCAGGGTGTCCTTAGTGCAGTCCCAGGCTCAGGTGGTCGGCGATCGGGCCGAGTACCAGCGCCGGCATGAACTGCAGCACGGTCAGGATGACGATCACCGAGACCAGGGTCAGGGCGAAGGTCGGGGTTTCGATCTGCAGGCTTCCGGCAGACTCCGGGGCCTGGCGCTTGGCAGCCAGCTGTGCGGCCACCACCAGCGGAATGATCAGCAGCGGGAAGCGGCCCAGCAGCAGTACCAGCGAGCAGCTCAGGTTCCACCACAGCGTGGCGTCGCCCAGCCCTTCGAAGCCCGAGCCGTTGTTGGCGTAGGCCGAGACGTACTCGTAGAAGACCTGGCTGATGCCATGGAAGCCGGGGTTGGAGGTGCCCGCCAGGCCGGGTACGGCCAGGGTGATCGCAGTGAACACCAGCAGGGTGATCGGCTGCAGCAGCACCAGCAGGGCCAGCAGGCGCACCTGTGGCGTCTCCAGCTTGCGGCCGAACAGTTCCGGCGTACGCCCGGTCATCAACCCGGCCAGGAACACACCCAGCAGCAGGTACACGATGAACTGCTGCAGGCCACAGCCGATGCCGCCCCAGATCGCGCTGACCAGCATGTTGACCATCGCGATGCCGCCACTCAGCGGTGCCAGCGAATCGTGCATGCCGTTGACCGAGCCGTTGGAGACCTGGGTGGTCACCGCTGCCCACAGCGCCGTGCTATCGGCGCCGAAGCGCACTTCCTTGCCTTCCATCAGCAGCGGGGTGGCGGCGCTGGCGCTATGGCCCTCGCTCCACATCATCGCGCCGGTGGACAGCAGCGACATGCCCAGCATGCAGCTGAACACCAGGGCGCCGAAGCGACGTCGGCCGGTGAACGCACCGATCATGAAGATCACCGCCATCGGCACCAGCAGGATGCCGACGATTTCCAGCGCGTTCGACAGCGGGGTCGGGTTCTCCAGCGGGAAGCTGCTGTTCGGGCCGTACCAGCCGCCACCGTTGGCGCCCAGCTGCTTGGCCGCGACCATCGCCGCGACCGGGCCCAGCGGCAGCTTCTGTTCGGCCATGCCGGCGCTGGCGTCGATCGGCGTGGCCTGCGGCCCACCGGTCATCGTCGACGGCACGCCCTGGCTGGTCAGCAGCAGGGTCCACACCAGGCACAGCGGCAACAGGAAGCGCACGCACAGGCGCACCACGTCCACGTAGTAGTTGCCCACCGCCACCTGGCGGTCATCGCCGGTACCCGTCGCCACCGCAGCCTGCGGCGCACGCGAGAACAACGCGCGCAGCGTCGCCACTGCCAGCGCCAGGCCCATCATCGGCGTGACCACCTGCAGGCCGGTGATGCCGGTCATCTGCGAGAGATAGGACAGCTGCGCCTGACCCGAATAGTGCTGCTGGTTGGTGTTGGTCAGGAACGAGATCATCGTGTGCAGCGCGGTGTCCCAGCGCATGTTCGGGATCTGGTCCGGATTCAGTGGCAGCCAGGCCTGCGTCATGAACACCGCCTGGGTCAGTACCGCGACCACCACGTTGCTCAGCACGAAGGCCAGCACGTAGCCGCGCCAGGACATCGAGCGCGACGGATCGACCCCGAACACCCTGTACAGCGGTTTCTCGATCCAGTGGAACAGCACGTCGACCTTCATCGGCGTGCCACGCATCACGCGGGCCAGGTACAGGCCCAGCGGCCACGCCAGCAGCAGGCTGGCGGCAATAATCACAAGCATCTCAGTCATGGCCGGCTCCGCTCAGAACGACTCGGGCCGCAGCACGACATAAAGGAGATAGGCGGCGGCGACCAGCACCAGCACGCCACACAACAACGACAGCCAGGGGGACATTGCAATAGCGTCCTGGTGGAACCCCTCCACCTCAGGCCGTCATCGTCGTCCTGCCGCCCATAAACGCACTACGCGCCGGACCGGGCCGACGCGTAAAGAGTGCATAAATTCCGTGGGCCAATCCGTAACCAGGCCCTGGGTAGCGCCGGGCCATGCCCGGCGGTAGGAGCGTGGTCAGCCCGCCGGAGCCTGGCTCGCCGGCAGCAGCCCCTTCAGCTCGCGATAGCGCTGCAGGGTGCTGTCGATCTCGGCCTTCAACGCCTGCTGCTGCTGCAGGAACCCGGCTTGCAGCCGTTGCTGCGACTGCAGTTGCACGTGCCGCTGGCGGATCGCCTCGGCCTGCTTGTCGGCCACCTTGCCACCGGCCAGTTCGCGGTCACCTGCGGCCGCCAGCAGCGCCACCAGCGACTCACGCAGGCTGGTGACGTTGTACTCGGCGGTCTTCAGGTTGTTGTCCAGCACTTCCTGGCGCTCGGCGAACACCCGGCGCAGGTCGTCCTCGCTGCCATAGGTGGTCAGCATCGCCTGCTCGGTGCGCTGGCGGGTCTGCGCGGCCATCAGGTCCAGCTGCTGCTGCGCCGCCTCCGTGCTGGCGGCGGCGCGCTCTTCGTCGGTCAACGCGCGCTGGACCTGCGCATTGCGCAGGCCGCTCTTCGCGTTGAACTCCTCGCGGGCATGGTTGACCGCGTCGGCCGGCAGCGAATCACTGCAGATCCGCTCCTTGCCCTCGTTCCAGCAGTACAGCTTCTTTTCCGTCTTGCCGCTGTCGCGCGACTGCGCCGGTACGGTGAACGGCACGGCCAGCAGCAGGCCGGCAAAGAGGACAGCAGGAACTCGGGACATGACCTTTCCCCTGGGTCGGTCAGCGGATCGAACGGACGCCGTACTGGGCCCGGTAGGCTTCCAGCGGCTGCCGGTAACCCACAAGTTCCGGGTTGCCGGAGGCGAAATCAAGCAGGTCGGCCAGCGACGCCACGGCGATCACCGGAATGCCGGCTTCCTCGGCCACCGACTGCGCCGCCGAACGGCGATCGGTTTCCGAAGCGATCTCCTGGCGGTCCAGCGCCACCACGATGCCGGCCGGGGTGCCACCGGCGGCGCGGATGATGCCCAGCGCTTCACGGATCGCGGTGCCAGCGGTGATCACGTCGTCGACGATCAGCACGCGCTTGCCGTTCATGTCGGCGCCGATCAGCTGGCCGCCTTCACCGTGGTCCTTGGCTTCCTTGCGGTTGAACGACAGCGGCAGGTCGCGGCCACGCTGGGCCAGCTCGCAGGCCATCGCGGTGGCCAGCGGAATGCCCTTGTAGGCCGGGCCGAATACCACGTCGTACTTGATCCCGGTGGCATCGATGGCATCGGCGTAGCAGGCGCCGAGCTGCGACAGCAGCGAACCAGAGTCGAAACGACCGGCGTTGAAGAAATAGGGGCTCAGCCGGCCGGACTTGAGGGTGAACTGGCCGAAGCGCAGGGCGTCGGCGGTCAGGGCCAGCTGCAGGAAACGGTGGCGGTGGTCGCTCATCAAAACTCGATTCATCTTCATTTGGAGCACAAATCCTAATCCAGCTGGGCGTTTCGCGCTCGTCCGGGGCCCTGTGAAGGGTGTCGCGGCCCGGCCTGGCGGACTGCGCAGCCCCGCAGGCAACCGGTATGCTTGCCCGGTTTCCCGCCGCAGGTCCCCCGCATGCGCATCATCAGTTTCAACGCCAATGGCATCCGCTCCGCCGCAACCAAGGGCTTCCTCGACTGGTTCCGGTCCCAGGACGCCGACGTCCTGTGCATCCAGGAGACCAAGGCCCAGGAAGACCAGCTGACCGATCCGATGTTCCGCCCGGACGGCCACCACTGCTTCTACCGCGACGCCATCACCAAGAAGGGCTACAGCGGCGTGGCGATCTACAGCAAGCGCGAGCCGGACCAGGTCATCACCTCGCTGGGCTGGGCCCCGTTCGACGACGAAGGCCGCTACATCGAGGCGCGCTACGGCAACCTCAGCGTGGTCTCCTTCTATATCCCGTCGGGCAGCTCGGGCGACCTGCGCCAGGGCTTCAAGTTCGAAGTGATGGAATGGCTGCGGCCGATCCTCGAGGAATGGGCGCGCAGCGGCCGCGACTACGTGCTGTGCGGCGACTGGAACATCGTGCGTTCGGCGCTGGACATCAAGAACTGGAAGTCCAACCAGAAGAACTCCGGCTGCCTGCCGGAAGAGCGCGACTGGCTCAATGCCCTGTGCGCCGACCATGGCCAGGCCACCGATGTCGCCGCCGGCCGTGGCTGGGCCGATGCCTACCGCCTGCTCAACCCCACCGGCGAGGACTACACCTGGTGGAGCAACCGCGGCGCTGCCCGCGCCAACAACGTCGGTTGGCGCATCGACTACCAGTTCATCACCCCGGGCCTGCGTGACCGCCTGCGCAGCTGCTCGATCTACCGCGACGAGCGCTTCTCCGACCACGCGCCGTTCATCGTGGACTACGACCTGTGACCGAGGCTGCCAAGCCGCGTCGGCCGTGGCAGCAGGTGGTGTCCAACCTGAGCCAGCGCAAGGTGCTGGCGATGCTGCTGCTCGGCTTCAGTTCCGGCCTGCCGATCTATCTGGTGGGCAACACGCTCGGCTTCTGGATGCGCAAGGAAGGCATCGAGCTGAGCACGATCGGTTTCCTGTCATGGGTCGGGCTGGCCTACACCATGAAGTTCCTGTGGGCGCCGATCGTCGATAAGACCGACGTGCCTCTGTTCGGTCGCTTTGGCCGCCGCCGTGGCTGGATGCTGCTGTCGCAGCTGGTCGTGGTGGTGGGCCTGGTCGGCATGGCGCTGGTCCAGCCCAAGGGGGGCCAGATCCAGTTCCTGGGTATCGCCTGGCAGCACATCGTCGTGTTCGGCGTGATGGCCGTGATCGTGGCGTTTGCTTCGGCCACCCAGGACATCGTCATCGATGCCTGGCGCATTGAAAGTGCTGACAACAGCGAGCAGCTGGGCCTGCTGACCTCATCCTCGGCGCTGGGCTATCGCACCGCATTGCTGGTCACCGATGCGCTGATCCTGATCATCGCGGCCCGTGTCGGCTGGCAGGTCTCGTACGAGATCATGGCCGTCCTCATGGCGCTTGGCGTGGTGGCCGTGGTTATGGCCCGTGAGCCCGCGCGGGAAGTGGCTGCCGTGCAGGCTCAGGCGACCTCGCTGTGGACGCCGCGGGGCCTGTTCGACGCCGTGGCGGGGCCGTTCATCGCCTTCGTCCGCGAGCATCGTAGTGGTGCGATCCTGATCCTGGTGGCCATCAGCGTCTATCGCATGGCCGACTTCGTCATGGGGCCGATGGCCAACCCGTTCTACGTCGATCTCGGCCTGGACGAGGACACCGTTGGCGCTGTGCGAGGCTCGGTGGGTCTGGTCGCGACCTTCGTCGGCATTGCTGCGGCGGGCCTGGTCTCGGTGCGCTGGGGCGTGCTGGCGGCGCTGATGGTGGGTGCCGTGCTGGGTCCGGCCTCCAACCTGGCGTTTGCCTGGCTGGCCTATTCGGGCCCGGACACGACCCATTTCGCCGTGGCCATGGCAATCGACAACTTCGCCAGCGGTTTCGCCGGTACGGCGCTGATCGCCTATATGTCGAGCCTGACCAGCATCGGATACACCGCAACCCAGTACGCGCTGCTGAGTTCGTTCTACGCGATGCCAGGCAAGGCGCTCAAGGGGCTCTCGGGGTGGTCGGTACAGACGCTCGCGCAGGGCCGGACGCTGCTGGAAGGCTACGCGCTGTTCTTCGTCGGTACCGCGCTGGTGGCGATCCCGGTGGTGATCCTCTGCGCCCTGCTGATCCTGCAGCAGCGTCGTCGCCAGGCCGCAAGCGCCACCTGATTGCCTGCCCGCCCGGTCTGCGGGATCATCGCCCCCGACGCGCCGAGGGGGCGGTGCCTTGCGAACGGGGAAGTGAGCATGGCCGACGTTGTGCTGCGGGACCTGGACCCGCTGCTGCTGGAACGTATCCGACGTGTCGCGGTTGCCCGCGGCTGGACCCACGAACAGACCTGCGCCGCCTTGCTGGAGCAGGGCCTGTTCAGCAGTGAACTGGAGGTCCGCTCCGGCTTCGGCGATCCCGAAGTGGACGCGCTCTCCGACGCCATCGCGGCCCTGCAGGCCCTGCCCGCAGGGCAGGGCTTCGATTAGTGCCCATGTAGCGTCGAGCCACGCTCGACCGCCGTTCCCGGTAGATCCACGCCATGCGTGGATGACCACCTCACGCCAGGTGGATCGCCCCCAGGATCCGCGGCCCCGTCGCCCCGGTCACGCCCGGCAGGTTGCCGGCCAGCCCGTCCATCGTCCGCTGCGCCAGCCAAGCGAAGCCCATCGCTTCCACGTACTCCGGGTCCAGCCCATGCACCGCGCTCGACTCCACCTGCACCCCCGGCAGCCGTGCAGCCAGCCGCTTCATCAGCTGCCGGTTGCGCACCCCGCCGCCGCAGACCAGCAGGCGCCGGGTCTGCGGCTGCTGCGCCAGCAGTGCATCGGCCACCGTCGCCACGGTCAGCTCCAGCAGGGTGGCCTGCACATCGGCAGCGGCGTACTCGCCTTCCCCCATGTGTGCCTCGGCCCAGGCCAGGTGGAACTGTTCGCGCCCGGTGCTCTTCGGCGGCGGCAGCGCAAACCACGGGTCCGAGCGCCAGCCTGCCAGCAGGCCCTCGTCCACCGCGCCACTGGCGGCATACGTGCCATCGGCATCAAAGGTGCGGCCGGTCTGGCGCTGGCACCAGGCATCCATCAGCGCATTGGCGGGGCCGGTATCGAAGCCACGCACCGCGCCTTCGTGCGGGATCAGGGTCAGGTTGGCGATGCCGCCCAGGTTGAGCACCGCGCGGTCTTCATCGGCGGTGCCCAGCATGCCGAGGTGGAAGGCCGGCATCAGCGGCGCACCGTGGCCCCCGGCCGCCACGTCGCGGCGGCGGAAGTCGGACACCGTGGTGATCCCGGTCAGTTCGGCAATGCGGTTGCCGTCGCCCAGCTGCACGGTGAACGCCGGGTCGGCCAGCGGGCGGTGGCGCACGGTCTGGCCGTGCGAGCCGATCGCGCGCACCTGGCTGCGATCCACGCCGGCCTCGGCCAGCAGTTGATTGGCGGCTTCGGCGAAGTTGATCGCGATCCGTGCATCCAGCTCGCCCAGCTCCTCCAGCGAGTCCAGCGGTCCGCCTTCGCCCAGCGCCACCAGCCGCGCACGCAGCACCGGCTCCCAGCGGGCGGTCAGGCCGTGCACGAAGCGGCAGCCGCCACTGCTCGGGAACTGCACCAGTGCGGCATCGATGCCGTCGGCGCTGGTGCCCGACATCAGGCCAAGGTACAGGGGGGCGTCAGCGTCGGCAGTCGTGTTCATGGCAGGCAAAAAAAAAGGACGCGGCAAGCTTGGGCTGCCGCGTCCTTCTTCGTCAACGCAGGGGCTCAGCCGCGCTTGCGGCCGGTTGCCTGCTTGTCCTTGGCGCTGGCAACCTCGGGGGCGGCCTCGTCGCGGCTGGTCGGTGCCGGGCTGGCATCGGCGTAGATCAGCTTCTCCATGCCCTGGATGCGCGCCATCGCCGGTGCGGTCTGCGCGCGGAAGGCGACCAGCTCGGCGCCCTTCAGCGGCTCCGGCGGCGGCATGGTCACGGTCAGCGGGTTGCGGTGCTCGCCGTTGACGCGGAATTCGTAGTGCAGGTGCGGGCCGGTCGCCAGCCCGGTCGAGCCGACATAGCCGATCACCGTGCCCTGGGCCACACGCTGGCCGGTCTTGATGTTCGCAAAGCGCGACATGTGGCCGTACAGGGTGGTGTGGCCGCGGCCGTGGTCGAGGATCACCACGTTGCCGTAGCCGCGCTGCACCCCGGCGAACTGCACGCGGGCGTCGCCGGCGGCCATGATCGGGGTGCCGGTGCGCGCGGCGTAGTCCACGCCCTTGTGCATGCGCATCTTGCCCAGCACCGGGTGCTTGCGCGCGCCAAAGGTCGAGCTCAGCCGTGCGAACGGGATCGGCATGCGGATGAAGCTCTTCTTCAGCGAACGGCCGTTGATGTCGTAGTACTCGGACTTGCCGTTGCGGTCGAAGCGGAAGCCGGAATAGGTCTTGCCACCGGTGGTGAAGGTCGCCGCCAGGATCTTGCTGGTGTCCACCTTCTCGCCTTCGCGCCAGGTTTCATCCATCACCACGCTGAAGCGGTCGCCCGGCTGCAGGTCCTTCGAGAAGTCGATGTCGTACTTGAAGATGTCGTCGGTCATCGTCGCGATCGCCGACGGCGACAGCCCGGCGCGCCTGGCCGCGGCATACAGCGAGCTGGTGATCTCGCCGCTGGTGACCACCGTGCGCGTGGAGGTCTCGCGTTTGGTCACCTTCTCCTTGATGTCATCGCCGGCCAGGCTCAGTTCCACCCGGTTGTCGGCATCGCGGTCGAAGCGGATGCTGCGCAGGTCACCGGACAGCGGCATGTCGAAGGCGATCTCGGCACCCGGGCGCAGCTTGGTCAGCGCCTCACGCGCACCTGGGTGGTCCAGTACCCGGTGCAGGGTGGTGGCCGGAATGCCGGCCTTGTCGAACAGGTCGCTCAGGGTCTGGCCGCGCTGCACCCGCAGCACCTGCCAGCTGTCTCCGGGCACCTGCTGCTGGCGGGCCATGGTCAGCGGCGGCAACGGCAGCGCCAGGCTGGTGTGGCTGTCGGCGAAGGGCGCGTCGATGGTGTGCGAGAAACCCGGGACGATGGTCGCCACCAGGGCGCCGATCGTCGCGAACAGGCTGGCATGCATCCAATGACGGCGGGTCCAGCGCTCATTGAAGGCGGCGGGAAGATGTTGCCTGAGCTTCCGATGCAGGGCGTTGTCGTGCAGGACGTGGAGGCGTTCCTGGAAGCGCTGCTTGCGTGCGCGCCCTTGTTCGGAATTGTGCATCGGCGGTTTTTTCCTGGCAGCCCGGGAGCGCGGGCCTGATCGCCGGTTACCATAGACACCTGAGAAAACCGCGTCAAACCCTTGTGCCCATTGGCTTTTGTGAAGCCAATCGGGTTAACTTTGCTTTAACACCCCACACAAGAATCGGCGTTGCCGGGAGTAGTCACGTGTCCTCGATTGAAGAAGCCCTTGCCCTGATCGGCCGTGGTGCCGACGAGATCCTCAAGCTCGAGGATCTGCGTGCGCGCCTGCAGGAAGGCCGCCCGCTGCGGATCAAGGCCGGCTTCGACCCCACCGCGCCCGACCTGCACCTGGGCCATACGGTGCTGCTGAACAAGATGCGTCAGTTCCAGGACCTCGGCCACCAGGTCATTTTCCTGATCGGCGACTTCACCGGCATGATCGGCGACCCGTCCGGCAAGAGCCTGACCCGCAAGCCGCTCAGCAAGGACGACGTGCTGGCCAATGCCCGTACCTATGAAGAGCAGGTATTCAAGGTGCTGGACCGCAACCGTACCGAAGTCCGCTTCAACTCGGAGTGGTTCGGCAAGATGGGCGCCGCCGACATGATCCGCCTGGCCGGCCAGCACACCGTGGCGCGCATGCTCGAGCGCGACGACTTCGCCAAGCGCTATGCCGCCCAGCAGTCCATCGCCATCCACGAGTTCCTGTACCCGCTGGTGCAGGGCTACGACTCGGTGGCCCTGGAAGCGGACGTCGAGCTCGGCGGTACCGACCAGAAGTTCAACCTGCTGATGGGCCGTGGCCTGCAGGAACACCACGGCCAGAAGCCGCAGGTGGTGCTGACCATGCCGCTGCTGGAAGGCCTGGACGGCGTCAACAAGATGTCCAAGTCGCTGGGCAACTACATTGGTATCAGCGAACCGGCCATCGACATCGTCACCAAGACCATGAAGGTGGACGACACCCTGATGTGGCGCTGGATCGAGCTGCTGTCCTTCGACATCAGCCAGGCCGAAGCCCTGCAGCTGCGCGAGCAGGTGGCCAATGGCGGCCTGAACCCGCGCGTGGTCAAGCTGCGCCTGGCACGTGAACTGGCCACCCGTTTCCACGACGCCGCGGCGGCCGAGCAGGCCATTGCCGGCTGGGAAGCGGCGGTGACCGGGCAGGGCGACATCACCCAGCTGCCGCTGCAGGACGTGGCGATCCCGGCCGAAGGCCTGCGTATCGCCGCACTGCTGACCGCGGCCGGCCTGACCCCGAGCAACTCCGAAGCCAACCGCAAGCTCAAGGAGCGCGCGGTGAAGGTGGACGGTGAAGTGGTCGAAGACGGCCAGCAGGTGCTGCAGCCGGGCTTCGAAGGCCTGCTACAGGTCGGCAAGCGCACCTTCGCCCGCGTGCGCCTGGTCGCTGCCTGAGACAAAGGAAGGGCCGGCGCAGCCGGCCCTTCCTTATGCTCTTGTAGAGCCAAGCCCACGCTTGGCTGCGCTTCGTGGGTTCCTACCGCAGCGCGAAGGATGAACGGATGCAACATCCGTTGAAAAAAATCGCCACACCCCCTTCACAAATGATGCGAATGGGGACATACTTCTCCTCCCCCGTCGCAGGGGTCGCCACCAAGGGGCTTCAGCGACAACAGGGCGCCCACCACCGCCGAACGAGATGATCGAACGAAGGTGTTGACGGACTGAAAAAGTCTGGCATAATGGGCGGCTCGCTACGAAGGAAACTTCGCAGCACACGGGAACGGCGCTGAGGCCACTTCCCAGGATCTTTGAAAGTATGCGCAGGTATCTTGTGAAGGCGCCTGCAGGAAGGATGATTGTCCATCTTGCAGACGTTTGATCAAGCAACTATTAATTGTTTTAAAGCAAGCGATACGTTGCCAGAGTCAATCATCTGCAGCTTTAAATTTTGATCTTCGGATCATGTCGTTTTAAGTGAAGAGTTTGATCCTGGCTCAGAGTGAACGCTGGCGGTAGGCCTAACACATGCAAGTCGAACGGCAGCACAGAGGA
>NZ_JAWIRR010000017.1:35231-95230 GCF_036320065.1 Stenotrophomonas sp. SMYL8 | reverse complement strand
GCCCCCCCGCCCCCCCCCCCCCCTCCCCCCCCCCCCCCCCCCCCCCCGCCCCCCCCCCCCCCCCCCCCCCCCCCCCCCCCCCCCCCCCCCCCCCCCCCCCCCCCCCCCCCCCCAGCCCTCTCGGCATTCCTGTGACGGACGGCAAGAGCGTTGGGTTTCCAAGTGGGAAGAGGGGGCAGATGCGTTTTCCTGCGGAAAGCGAATCTGAACCCGGAAGCGGTGCTGTTGCTCTTGCTCTTCTTTCTTCAATCCGGGGTGGACGCGCACGGAAACTGTCCGTGGCCGGGAGGGTGGGCTGCGCAGGGGCGTGAGCCGCATGGATGCGGCGACCGAGCTTACATGGACGTACTTGCAGCGGCCCCTGCGCAGCCCACCCTCCCGGCCAACCCTCAGTAGCCACGCGCCTACCGCGACCACCCCGAGGGGCTTCGGCGTTGGCTGGATATCCAGATACCCCGTAAACAAAAACGCCCCAGCGCAGGGCCAGGGCGTTCTCGTACATCAGGTCAGGCAGGCATCAGAACTCCTGCCAGTCTCCGTCGGCCAGTTCGGTGGCCATGGGGCGACCACCGGCGGTGCGGCGGGCCGGCGAGGCGACCGGGGCCGGTGCGGCCGGTGCGGCAGCACGCGGGACCGGGGCAGCGGCGATGCGCGGAGCAACCACGGTCTCGGCTTCATCCACCACGAAGATCGACACGGCCTCGCTGAGGTGACCGGCCTGTTCTTCCATTGCGCGTGCGGCGGCGGTGGCTTCTTCCACCAGCGCGGCGTTCTGCTGGGTGGTTTCGTCCATCTGCACCACGGTCTGGTTGACCTGCTCGATGCCAGCACTCTGTTCCTGCGAAGCCGCAGAGATCTCGGCCATGATGTCAGTCACGCGCTGCACCGAGGCGACGATCTCGCCCATGGTGGCGCCGGCCTTGTGCACCAGTGCCGAGCCGTCGTTGACCTTGCCGACCGAATCATCGATCAGGCCCTTGATCTCCTTGGCCGCGGCGGCCGAGCGCTGGGCGAGGGTACGCACTTCGCTGGCGACCACGGCAAAGCCACGGCCCTGTTCACCGGCACGTGCGGCTTCCACTGCGGCGTTCAACGCCAGGATGTTGGTCTGGAAGGCGATGCCGTCGATGACCGAGATGATCTCGGCGATCTTCTTCGACGAGGCTTCGATGGCCGACATGGTGGTGACCACCTGGCCGACCACTTCACCGCCCTGCGAGGCCACGCCGTGCGCGCCGATGGCGAGCTGGTTGGCCTGGCGGGCATGCTCGGCGTTCTGGCGAACGGTCGAGGTCAGCTCCTCCATCGAGGCGGCGGTTTCTTCCAGGTTGGCGGCCTGCTGCTCGGTACGGCGCGACAGGTCACTGTTGCCCGAGGCGATCTCGCCGGCGGCCGAGCTGATCGCGCGGCTGGACTGCTTGATGCGGGTGACGATCTCGCTCAGCTGCGCGGCGGTCGCGTTGGCGTCGTCTCGCATACGGGCGAACACACCCTGGTAGTCGCCGTGCATGCGCACGGTCAGGTCACCCTGCGACAGTGCGGCGAGCAGGCCGGAGATCTGTTCGATGCTGCCGGCGTTGGCGTCGAGCAGGCCGTTGATCTGCTGGGCCAGCTGCAGGAAGAAGCCTTCCTTGTCGCTGGAATCGATGCGGCCGGACAGGTCGCCGGCAGCAGCCTGGGCGATCACGCGGGCCACTTCGGCTTCCACCTGCGCTTCCTGGGTGCGGTCGCGCCATTCCACCACGTAGCCGACGGTGTCGCCGCCTTCATTGCGGATGGTGGAAACCACCTGGGCGAACTGGGCATCGCCGTACTGCATCGGGCGACGGGCGACGCCGTGTGCCTTCAGGTTGCCCAGCAGGGTCTGGTCCATCTCGCCGCGATGCTCCAGCACGGTGACCGGCTTGCCGATCAGCGAGGCCTGCGCGTCGAAGTCCGGCAGGTCGCGGCGCACGTCGTCCTGGTACTGGCTCAGGGTCTGCTGCAGGGCGCGATTGGTGTAGACGATGGTATTGCTGGTGTCGGTCAGGTACACGCCGGTGGAGCTGTAGTCCAGCGCGGTGCGGATGCGCAGGTTCTCGCGGGCGATGGCCTGGTCGGTTTCGGTGCGCTCGCGCAGGTCGCGCTGCATGCGCTGCATCGCCTGCATCAGTTCGCCCACTTCGTCCTGGCGGCTGACGTCGATGTGGCCATCGAGCTTGCCGCCGGCCACATCGTTGGCAACCGAGACGGCGCCGCGCACGCTGCCGACCAGGGCACGGGCAAACAGCCAGACCAGCACCAGGCCGAGTGCGGCGCCGCCCAGCAGGGCGATCACGGTCAGCACGGCCGAGGCGGAGTAGGTGGATTCGGCCTCTTCGCGCGAGGCGCGGGCGAGGCGGTTGTCTTCGGCGATCAGCGCTTCCAGCGCCGAAGCGGCCTTGCGGTGCTTGGTGCGGGTCTCGCCGACGAAGGTATCGATGGCGTCGTCCGGCAGGTCCAGTTCCAGCATCTCGGTGACGCTGTCATAGGAGGCCAGGGCGTCCTTCCACTCCTTGGCGAAGGTGTCGAACAGCTTCTTCTGCTGTGCGTTGTCGACCAGCTTCGGATAGTCCTTGATCGACTTGTCCATGCTGGTACGCAGCTCGACGGTCTGCTTGCGTGCATCAGCCTTGACGTCGTCACTGGCGCGGATCAGCTGCTGGTAGGCGGCGTTGCGGTATTCACCCAGCATGCCGCGCATCTCGCCGGCCATGCGGATGCTCTCCATGCGAGAACCCGCCAGCTCGGTGGTGACGTTGTTCAGCGAGTGCAGGCCGCGATAGGCGACGATACCCTGCAGCAGCATCACCAGCAGGAGGACACCGAAGGTCAGCAGCAGCTTCGGCATCAGTTTCAGGTTGTTGATCCACGGCATGGGCGTTGCGAGCTCCTAAGGCAGACGCGCCCGGGCATCGGGCCCGGTTGCAGCAGAAACCACGCCGGCACCAGGTCCGGCGTGGTTCGACGGACAGCGGATTACTTGATGTTGGCCAGCTTCAGGCCGGCCGGCGAGCTGACTTCGATTTCCGCGCGCGAGGCGTCGCGCTGGATCTTGCCGATCACGCAGACGGTCTTGCCTTCCAGGGTTTCCAGCGGGAAGGAGAACTTGCCGCGGTTCTCGCCAGCGATGCGGGCCGAGAAGGTGTGGCGCGGGAAGGCGCCGCCCATGTACAGGAAGGTCGGCTGGCCTTCGGAACCTTCTGCGTAGCGGGCCTTCTCGACCTTGCCGCAGACCATGCCGTCCTTGCCGACCGAGCGCGGTGCCAGTTCCGGCGGGATCATGTCGGCCGACTGGGCGAACGCGGCGGAAGCAGTGGTGGCCAGGACAGCGGCCGAAACGAACGCAAGCAGGGACTTCATCGAGGTGTATCTCCGGGGATGGTGATGGTCGTTCCGGTCCTGCGCGCTCCTGCGCGACCGGCTTCTGTCCCCCTATCGGCACTGCCGGAGGGAACTGAAGGGTTTTGTGACCAGAACGTGAAGCAGGTCCGTTCGATCAGGCAGCGGCGTCTTCAACGACGCTGGCCTGGCCCATGTCGGCGCTGTCCAGCAGGGTCTCGATGTCGAGCAGGATCAGCATGCGGTCGTCCTGCGTGCCGATGCCGGAGATGAAGCGGGTATCGACGGCGGCGCCGAATTCCGGGGTCGGGCGGATCTGCTCGGCCGACAGCGGGATCACATCCGAGACGCTGTCGACGACGATGCCGACCACGCGGTCGTCGACGTTCAGCACGATCATCACGGTGAAGGCGTCGTAGCGGGCATCGTCCAGGCGCAGCTTCAGGCGCAGGTCGATCACCGGGACGATGGTGCCGCGCAGGTTGATCACGCCCTTGATGTAGTCCGGTGCATCCGGGACCCGGGTGACCGCGTCATAGCCGCGGATTTCCTGGACCTTGAGGATGTCCACGCCGTAGTGCTCGGCACCGAGGGTGAAGCTGAGGAATTCGCCACCGGCGCTGGCGGCGGAGCTGGTCTTGTCGTTCATCGAGGGGTCCTGGTTCTGCCGGAAGTCCCGGTGTCAGGCTCGATATCGGCCCCTCGTCGGGGGACTTTAGGTGCCGGGGGAAGGCATCCACGCATGGCGTGGATCTACCGGGGAAGATGGGGGCATCCACGCATGGCGTGGATCTACACGGGAAGCGCTAGTGCCGGGCGCTGGCCGGCAACCTGGCAACAATGTGGATACGGTCATTGCCGGCCAGCGGCCGGCACTACCGGTCGGGAGGCCTTACAGCTCGCCGTTGCGGCGCGCCTTGCGCTGGCGGTCGATGCGGAAGATGTAGCGCTGGATGGCACTGTCGGCGCCACGCGGCAGGATGTCGAAGCGCATGCCCACGCGCTTGATCTCGATGCCATTGGGTTGGCGCTGCGGCAGCAGGTTGCAGACGACCAGCTCGATCTCCAGGTCGGGGCCGTCGGGCAGCGACAGCATCGCCGGGTAGCGCTTCTGCAGGCTGAACACCGCGCAGTCGGTAGGTACGGCCACCGCCAGGCCGCCGCCGCTGATGTCCACCACCCGCATCGACAGCGCTTCGGCACGGCTCTCGCCGGCGGGGATCAGCAGCTGGGGTGAATCGGTGACTGGCGTCTCCAGCCGGTACATCTCACGTCGCTGCAGATGGACCAGTTCGTCCGGCAGAGGGGCACGGAAGGCGACGTGGCCGTCGTTGTCCACACGCTGCAGTGCCTGCAGGCGGAACCGCACCAGCACACGTTCGAGCTGGGCAAAGCACAGCAGATGGTCGGCCTGTTCGGCGGCGCGGTTGGACGCCTCCTGCGGGCTGCCATCGAGCAGCAGGGTGTCGTCGTCCTCGTCGAGCTCAAGCAGCGCGGTTGGGAACGAGCGGTCGCGGCCGTCGATATGCGCATTGATCAGTGATCGCTGGTCGATCAGCGATCGCAACAGCTGCCGCAGCTGGCGCGGATTACGGACCAGGAAACGTTCGTCAGCGGCATCAGCCGCGTGGACATCATGCACTGCAGTGTCGTTGCCGTCGGACATGGAATCTACGGTCAGGGGCGGGCGCCAGCACGCGTTGGCGCGAGGCTCGATGGGGATATCGGCCACTGTGCCCGATTATGAAGTGAGAATTGCATCACTTTCCATGCGTGAGGGGTCAGATCCCTTTCCCGAAGGAAAGGGATCCGACCCCGGGTACATCAGAACTCCTGCCAGTCGCCGTCTGCGGCCAGCGCCGGCTGGGCCGTCGCGGTGCGCAGCGTACGCGCCGGGACCGGCTTTGCGGCCGGTGCGGCGGCTGCGACCTGGCGCGGTACCGGTGCCGCCAGCGGGCGTGCCGGGATGGCCGTCGTGCCCTGTGATGCCAGCCGGAAGCGGGCCACGGCTTCACCCAGCTGCACGGCCTGGTCTTCCATTGCACGTGCGGCAGCGGTGGCTTCTTCCACCAGCGCAGCATTCTGCTGGGTGGTCTCGTCCATCTGCACCACGGTCTGGTTGACCTGCTCGATGCCGGCACTCTGTTCCTGCGACGCTGCGGAGATCTCGGCCATGATGTCGGTTACGCGCTGCACCGAGGCAACGATCTCGCCCATGGTGCTGCCGGCCTGGTGCACCAGGCTGGAGCCTTCGGCGACCTTGCCGACCGAATCATCAATCAGGCCCTTGATCTCCTTGGCGGCAGCGGCCGAGCGCTGGGCGAGGGTGCGCACTTCGCTGGCGACCACGGCGAAGCCACGGCCCTGTTCACCTGCGCGGGCAGCTTCCACTGCAGCATTCAACGCCAGGATGTTGGTCTGGAAGGCGATTCCGTCGATGACCGAGATGATCTCGGCGATCTTCTTCGACGAGGCTTCGATGGCCGACATGGTCGTGACCACCTGGCCGACCACTTCACCGCCCTGCGAGGCGACGCCATGTGCGCCGATGGCGAGCTGATTGGCCTGGCGGGCGTGCTCGGCGTTCTGGCGCACGGTGGAGGTCAGTTCCTCCATCGACGCGGCGGTTTCTTCCAGATTGGCGGCCTGCTGCTCGGTGCGGCGCGACAGATCGCTGTTGCCCGACGCGATCTCGCCAGCGGCGAGGGTGATGCTGGACGCGCTGGCCTGGATCTGGCCGACGATCTGCGTCAGCTGCGCGACGGTGGTGTTGGCGTCGTCACGCATGCGTGCGAACACGCCGTTGAACTGGCCGTCCATGCGCGCGGTCAGGTCGCCGGCGGCGATCGACTGCAGCAGCTGCGAGAGCTGGCCGAGGTTGCCGTCGGCGACCTGCATCATGCTGTTGAGCTGCTCGATCATCACGCGGAAATCGTGATCGAAACGCTGCGCATCACCGCGCTGGCTGAAGTCGCCGGCGGCAGCCGCCGAGGCCAGCTGCTGGATCTGCGTGTTGATGGCCAGCAGGCTGGCCTTGGCCGCATCCATCGACTCGTGCAGGATCGCGCGGCTGCCGGGCAGGCGGCGTGCGTCCGGGGTGAGGTTGCCGGTGGCGTACTGGTTGAGCACGTCGATGGCATCGCGGATCGCGTCGAGATGTTCGAAGATGACCGTGTTGATGCCGCTGGCCAGCTGCCCGTAGACGCCCGGGAAGTCTTCCGGAATGCGATGGCTGATGTCCGGACCGGCGTGCATCTGCGCCATCAACTGGGTCTGCTCGGAGAAGCGGCGCAGCATCGCGGTCATTTCGGTGGTGGCGGCCAGCATCTTGCCGGCTTCGTCCTTGCTGGTGGCCTGGGTGCTGACGCTGAGATCGCCACGGGCAACGGCCTGGATGGCATGCACGGCCTTGCCGAGCGGGCCGGTGACGGCGCGCGAGATGACCGTTGCCAGGGTTGCGGCGACCACAACCAGCAATACTACGGCGGCAATGATCGCCAGCATGCTGTTGCGGTGGGTGGCGTTGGCGTTGTTGATCTTGTCCTGCATCAGCGAGCTGCTGTACGCGCCCAGTGCCTTGAGGTCTTCAAAGGCTTTGCGGCGCAGCGGGCGCGACTGGTCGTCGGAGATCTGCCGTGCGACGACGCCATCGCCGGCGGTGGCCGCTTCGCGCAGCTTGGCATTGGCTGCGAAGTAGCCATCGACGTCGGCCTGCACGGCGCGGTAGAGCTCGCGCTCCTTGGCGCCGGCCGGCAGCTTGGCGTACGCGGCCAGCTGTTCGCGCACGACGGCGGCGGTGTCGTCCATGCGCTTGTTGTAGTCGGCCACCTTCTCGGGCTGGTCCAGCATGCTCAGCTGGGCCAGCTCATAGGTTCGGAACTCACCTAGCTGCGAGCGCACTTCGCCGAGGTACTGCACGGACGGAATATCGTTGGAGGCCATCGCGCTCAACTGCGCGTTGGCCTCGGACAGGCGGACCAGAGCGAAAGCGCCCAGTACGACGGTCATCAGGGTGGTGAGGGTGAACCCCACGGCCAGCTTGCGGGCGATGGGCAGATCGTGGAACCACTTCATGCAGGGTGCTCCAGGTGGGCAGGGCGCCGGCGTCGTTGCGTCGGCTGGGGGTGGTTGCAGAGCGAACGGTGGTGCCCGGTGGGGGTTCGGTGACGGCCGTCAAAGCGAAATAGCGGCGCAGTTCGGATGGACTTTATGGACGCAGATCACATTCGGTTGCGTAGGGACGGCGGCGCGAAAGTGGCGCCATGACAGGGATTTCGCTTGAACGGCAAGGTTGCGCCCGAAACCTTCATGCAGACGGAGTTCACGGTATGCCTGGCGAAGCGAGCGCGGTCAGATCGTGGCCGTGCGCGCAAACGAAAACCGCCGCCCCGAAGGGCGGCGGCTCAGTGCACGCATGCAACGTAGATCAGGCGGCCTGCGGCATCCGCAGCGAGCGCACCAGACCGCCGATGTCGACGATCAGGGCCACGCGGCCATCGCCAAGGATGGTGGCACCGGATACCCCGCCGATGCGGCGGTAGTTGTTCTCGATGTTCTTCACCACCACCTGCTGCTGGCCGACCAGCTCGTCCACTTCCAGCGCAATTTTCTGGCCATCACCTTCAACCACCACCACCAGCGATTCGCTGCCCGGTGCGCGGTTGCCGTAGCCGTAGTACTCGCTCAGCGACAGGATCGGCAGATACTCGCCACGCACGCGCAGCACGCGGCCTTCGCCGGCCATGCTGCGGATGTCCTCGGCCTGCGGCTGCAGGGCCTCAAGCACATAAGCCAGCGGCAGGATCAGGGTTTCACCGGCCACCGCCACGGTCATGCCGTCGAGAATGGCCAGGGTCAGCGGCAGGCGGATCAGCGTGCGGGTGCCAGCGCCGAGGCTGCTTTCGATCTGGACCTCGCCCCCCAGCGCCTGGATGTTGCGGCGGACCACGTCCATGCCGACGCCACGGCCGGACAGGTCGGTGACTGCATCGGCGGTGGAGAAACCCGGCTGGAAAATCAGGTCCCAGACCTGCGAATCGGTCGGGTTGTCCGGCACCGCCAGACCGCGTTCGGTGGCCTTGGCCAGGATCTTGGTACGGTCCAGGCCGCGGCCGTCATCGCTGACTTCGATGACGATATGGCCGCCCTGATGCGAGGCTGCCAGGGTGATCGTGCCGGTCTCGTCCTTGCCCGCACCGCGACGTACGTCGGGCATTTCCAGACCGTGGTCGATCGAGTTGCGCACCAGGTGCACCAGCGGATCGGCGATCTTTTCGATCAGGCCCTTGTCCAGTTCGGTGCCTTCGCCGACGGTGCGCAGGCGTACCTGCTTGCCGAGGCGGCTGGACAGGTCGCGGACCAGGCGCGGGAAGCGGCGGAACACCGCATCGACCGGCAGCATGCGCACGCCGATCACCGCTTCCTGCAGGTCGCGGGTGTTGCGTTCAAGCTGGTCCAGGCCGGCGAACAGGCTCTCGGCGTGAACCGGGTCCAGCGCGTGCGAGACCTGCTTGAGCATGGCCTGGGTGATGACCAGTTCGCCGACCAGGTTGATCAGCGCATCGACCTTGTCGACGCTGACCCGGATCGAGGTTTCGGCTTCCTGGCCGCCAGCGCTGCTGGCAGCGGCGGCGGGTGCCGCCGGTACAACGGCAGCCGGTGTGGAAGGGGCGGGTGTGGCAGGTGCCTCGGTGGCAAGGCTCGGCGGCGCAGCCGGACGGATGTCCAGTTCGCAGTCGTCCAGCACCCAGGCGAAGGTGTCTTCGATCTTGCTGCGCGGCACCTTGCCGACCAGGCCCAGGTCCCACGCCAGGTGGGCCTCCAGCGGGTCGAGCTGGGCGAAGCCGGGCAGGCGTTCCATGCGCGCGGCGACCTGCAGCGAACCCAGGTGCTCAAGTTCGCGGATGATGCGCAGCGGGTCGTTGCCGCTCATGAACAGCGATGGCGCCGGGGTGAAGCCGATCTGCCAGGCTTCCGGCGTATCGTCCACCTTGGCTGCGGCGGCCGCGGGGGCGCTCGCTGCGGCCTCCCCGGAAAGAACCGCCTCCAGGCGCGCCTTCACCGCAGCAACTGCGGCGGGATCGGCGGCCTGGCCGTGTTCGGCTTCGCGCAGCAGGGCGCGCAGCACGTCCACCGAGGACAGCATGGCGTCGACGGCGTGGCCTTCCAGCGCCCGCTTGCCGGCACGCAGCTCATCGAGCAGCGTTTCCAGCACATGGGTCAGGCCGGCGATCGCGTCGAAGCCGAAGGTGCCGGCGCCGCCCTTGATCGAGTGGGCGGCGCGGAACACCGAATTGATGATCTCCGCGTCCTGCTGCCCCGATTCCAGGGCCAGCAGGCCAGCCTCCATCGCGTCGAGGCCTTCGCGGCTCTCCTCGAAGAAGGTGGCGTGGAAGCGTTGCAGGTCCATGCTCATGGCAGTGGTGGTCCGGAAGCGAAGAAGGGGAGCGGTGACGGGCGATCAGCCCAGCACTTTCTGCACGGTGGCGACCAGCTGTTCCGGATTGAACGGCTTGACCAGCCAGCCGGTGGCGCCGGCGGCCTTGCCTTCGGACTTCTTGTCGGCGGCCGATTCGGTGGTCAGCATCAGCAGCGGCGTGAACTTGTAGTCCGGCAGCTGGCGCAGTTCGCGGATCAGCGCGATGCCGTCCATGTTCGGCATGTTGACGTCGGTGACCACCGCATTGAAGCGCTGGCCCTTGGCGCGACCGAGCGCGACCGCGCCGTCTTCAGCTTCTTCGACGGCAAAACCGGCCGAGGTGAGGGCGAAGGACACCATCTGGCGCATTGACGCCGAATCGTCCACCACCAAGATACGTGCGCTCATGCAGCGTTCTCCACAGATTTCAGGTTGTCATGGGTTACGTCCAGGCCCAGGGCCTGGGTGACGCCCAGCAGGCGCGCGGCGTCACGGAAGGTTGCGGTGCAACCGTGGAAGCCGGTGCCGAGGCCTGCCTCGCGGCGGGCCTGCACGAACGCACACAGCACTTGCACGGCGGCCGTGTGGATGCGGGCGACCTGGCTGGCATCCAGGGTCAGCTCGCCTGCCTGCGCCACCAGCGGGGCGAGGCGGTTCTTGAGCTCGGTGGTGCTCTCGATGCCGAGATCCCCACCCAGTTCGACAGTGCTCATCGTTGCTCCGGACAAACGGTTCCGTGATCCATAACGGCACCCCGGCGGGGTTCTTTAGGGGAATCGACGCGGTGCGTCGATGCGGTCGCTGTTGAAAAGGGGACGGAGGGGATTAAGTCGCAACTGGCTCGGCGCTTTGCGCCGATGCGGTGCCTGTCGGGGACGCAAGGCGTTGATCCGTTGGATCAATACCTTACGTCCCCACTGCGTGGTCGCCGTTGCCGAGGGTGGCTGCGGGAGAGCCTGGTCGATTGCGACTTAATCCCCTCCGTCCCCTTTTTTCGTTCAACTCAACAGCCGGGTGGCATCCAGCAGGATCATCGGGCGCTGGCTGACCCGGGCGACGCCACGGAACAGGTCGTTGGAGATCTGGCAGATGCGCGCGGTATCGGGCGGCTCGATCTGCGAGTCGGTGAGGTTGGCGACATCTTCCACTGCCGACACGCGCAGGCCGATGGTCTCGCCGTCTTCCTCCAGCACCACGATGCGGGTCTGTGAGTCGTCTTCGGCGGCCGCGGCGCCCAGGTGCAGGCCGAGGTCCATCACCGGTACCACCTGGCCACGCAGGTTCATGATGCCCAGCATGGCCGGCGCAGTGCCGCGCAACGGCAGCAGCGGCACCGGCAGCACCACTTCCTGCACCTTCAGCAGTTCCAGTGCATAGGCCTGGGTGCCGCAGCGCAGGCGCAGCCAGCGCGAGGTGCGCTCGCCGGCGCGTCGGTTCTGTGGATGCGGGCTGCTGGCGGGCCGATGTGCTTGTGCCTGCAGCTCCTGCCAGCTGCTCGGGCGGTTGCCTGCTGGCGCGTCCACGGCCACGCGCGGGGGCGGCGCGGCATCGGTGCGTGCAACTGGAGCGGGTGCTGTGACCACGGCCGCTGGTGGCGCAGGAACGTCCTCGCCGCCGGCAGCGGCCTCGAACGCGGCCTCCAGGCCGGGACTGTCGGTGTGGGCGAGTCGATGGCTGTCGGCCGGATCGGTCTCGTAGATCACTTCGTCCGGCAGGTCGTCCCATGTAGGTTCCGGGCCGGACTTGGCGGTGGCGGGAGCAGGGGCCGTCTCGTGGATCACCTCGTCAGGCAGGTCATCCCAGGTCGGTTCGCGCTCGGGGGCGGCGACAGGCATTGCGGCGGCCTCGAAGGCGGCCTCCAGTGCCGCGTCGTCCTCTGCCGCGGCAGCAGCAACAGTCTCCGTTTCGTAGATCACTTCGGCGGGCAGATCGTCCCAGGTGGGTTCGCGCTCAGCCGTTGCGGCCGCGTCGAAGGCGGCTTCGAGTGCGGCGCTGTCGACGGCAGGCGCAGCGGCGACGGTCTCGGTTTCGTAGATCACCTCGGCCGGCAGGTCATCCCAGGTCGGCTCGCGTTCGGCGTCGGCTGCAATTGCTGGGCACGCTCCGTCGCTCGCCGGCGGCGGTGCAGCCGGTGGTGCCACGGCGATCGCTTCGCCCAGCAGTTCGTCCAGGTAGTCGTCCAGTACACCGGTGCTGTTCATGCGGCCTGCTCCAGGGCGCGGGCATCCTCGCCGAGGATCCAGTTCAGCGCGCGGCGATAGGCGGCCAGGCCGCGGCCCGGGTAATCCTCACCAACGCTCGGCAGGGTCAGGCCGGCGGCGTTGCTGATGCGGGTGTCGATCGGAATCGCGTCTTCCCACACACGGGTGCCGTGACGATCCTGCATCGTGCGCAGCGACTCGTTGCCGGCGCGGGTGCGGCGGTCGAACAGGGTCGGCAGGATCGAGATCGGCAGCGGGCGGCGGCGCGAGCGTTCGACCATCTCGCCGGTGCGGACCATGCCATCCAGGCCATGCAGCGCCAGCGGCTCGGCCTGGGTGGGGATGATCAGGCGATCGGCTGCGGCCAGCGCATTGATCATCAACAGGCCGAGGGTGGGGGCGCAGTCCAGCAGGATGTAGTCGTGCTGGCCCTGGTGGCGCGCAAGCGCATTCTGCAGCGCCAGGCCAAGGCCAGGCTGGTTTGCGCTGCGGCGTTCCAGCGTGGCCAGCGCGGACTGTGCGCAGACATAGTCCAGGCCATGGATGCTGCTGGCATGGCACAGGCTGGAAAGATCGGCGGGCGGGGCGCCGAACAGCTCCAGCACGCCAGCCGGCGGCGGGTCCACCGGTACGCCGAACGCGCGGCTGAGCGAGGCATGCGGATCGAGGTCAATCAGCAGCACGCGATGGCCAAGTGCGGCCAGTCCGCGGCCGAGGGCGAGGGTGGTGGTGGTCTTGCCGACTCCGCCCTTCTGGTTGGCGACTGCCCAGATGCGCATCGGATTACTCCTTCATTGCCGGGGGAACGGCGGCGCCGACGCGGCTGCCAGCCGGCACCGGCGGCAACTTCACCGGTGCGATGGGGGAGGTGGGGGCGGTAGCCGGAGTTGCCGCGGCTTGTTCGGTATCGGTGTTCCGGGTGGCACCGGTGGCTGCGTTCAGGCGCTGGCCGAGCGGGTCCACCGAGTGCGAGGTGTCGGCCAGGATGATGACCATCACCCGGCGGTTGCGGTTTCGGCCCTGCGCGCTGTCGTTTTCTTCGCGCGGGCGGAACTGGCCATAGCCGACCATCGCCAGGCGCGATGGCTGCACGCCCTGGTCGGCGAACAGGTGCACCACGCTGGCGGCGCGTCCGGCCGACAGCTCCCAGTTGGACGGGAAGGTGGCAGTGGCGATCGGCACGTTGTCGGTGTGGCCTTCCACGCGCACGCTGTTGGGTACGTCGCGCAGTACCTCGGCCAGGCTGGCCAGGGTTCGCCGCGCGTGCACGTCCAGCGCGGCCGAGCCGGTGGGGAACAGGATGTCGCTGTTGATCTCGACTTCGATCCACAGCTCGGTGCGGCGCACGCTGATCATGCCGCGGTCGATCAGCGGCGCCAGCGCGGCGGTGAGGCGGTCGGCGATGCTGTTGAGCTGGCGCTCGGCGCGCGCGATCTGTTCCTGGTTGTGTACCGAAACCGGCATGCGCATCTGCGAGGCCATCGACGGCAGCAGGGTCGGGTCGTGCGAGGGTGCCGGTGCGGACGGACCGATCTTGGTGCCGGACTTGATCACCGAGGGACTGTCCCAGCCGCCGCCCTGCACCTGCTTGTTGCCGACCTGCACCGGATTGATCGTGCGCGGCGCGCCACCGAAGGCATCGGTGAGTGCGTCGGCCATGATCCGGTACTTGCCCTCGTTGACCGAGGAAATTGCGTACATGACCACGAAGAAGGCGAGCAGCAGCGTCATCAGGTCGGCATAGGGGATCGCCCATGCTTCGTGGTTGGCGTGCTCTTCGTGGTGCTTGCGGCGGGCCATGTCAGTGCAGGAAGCCGGAGAGGTTGGTTTCGATGTTGCGCGGGTTCTCGCCCTGGGCGATCGAGATCAGGCCTTCGATGACCATTTCGCGGTCGCGGGTGTTGTGCGAGATCACACTCTTGAGCTTGGCGGCCACCGGCAGGAACAGCAGGTTGGCCGAGGCGATGCCGTAGATGGTGGCGGTGAACGCTGCGGCGATGCCGTGGCCGAGCTTGCTCGGGTCGGCCAGGTTCTTCATCACCGCGATCAGGCCAAGCACGGCACCGATGATGCCCAGCGTCGGTGCATAGATGCCCATCGCTTCGAAGACCTTGGCACCGGCCTGGTCCTGGTGTTCCTGGCTGCCCAGTTCGATTTCCAGCATGTGCCGCATCGATTCGGGCTCGACGCCGTCCACCAGCAGCTGCAGGCCCTTGCGCAGGAACGGGTCCTGCTGCGCCTCCACCTGCGATTCCAGGCCCAGCAGGCCCTGGCGGCGGGCGATGTTGCTCCACTCGACGATCTGCTGGATCAGTTCGCGGCGATCGCTGTGCGGCGGGCGCACGACCCAGCGCACGATCTTGAAGGCATGCTTGAACACAGCCGGCGAGGTGTGCAGCAGGATCGCGGCGACGGTGCCGACGATGACGATCACGAACGCCGCAGGCGACCACAACGACGCCAGGCCGGCGCCCTTGAGGATGCTGCCGCCGACCAGCGAGGCCAGGGCGAGAAAGAGTCCAATGAGGCTGAGTCTATCCATGGTTCCGGTATCGGCGTGTATGAATGGGACTTGAGACACCGGTAGATCGCGTACAGACGGTAGTCACAGTTTCCGGGGCGCCGGGCATGGCCCGGCGGGGTTCATCGCAGCCCGTCCACGTCCAGGATCAGCGCCATGCGACCATCGCCGATCAAGGTTGCACCGGCATAACCGCGCAGGCCGCGCAGCGCTTTCGGCAGCGGCTTGATGACCACTTCCTCACGCCCGCGTACCTGGTCCACGACCAGCCCGAAGCGCGCTTCGCCAGCCTGCAGCACCACGATGGTCAGCAGCGGCGAGGCGGCCGGCGTCACATCCAGCCACTGGCGCAGATCGACCAGCGGCAGCGTGTGCGAGCGGCGGTCGAGCACGGCACGGCCATCGAACCAGCCCAGCGAGGTGCGCGGCGCGTGCAGCACTTCCATCACGCGGGCCAGCGGCAGCGCATAGACGTCCTCGCCGGCCTGCACCAGCAGGGTCGGCAGGATCGCCAGGGTCAGCGGCACGCGGATCAGGAAGCGGCTGCCACGGCCCAGTTCCGACTGGATCTGGATCTGGCCGCTCAGTTCGCGGATGCGTGACTGCACCACGTCCATGCCGACGCCACGACCGGAGATGTCGGTGACCTGCTGCTTGGTCGAGAAGCCGGGCAGGAACACCAGGTGCAGGCACTCCTCGCTGCTCAGGCGGGCGGCGGCTTCCGGATCGATCAGGCCCTTCTCGCGCGCCTTGGCACGCAGCTTTTCCGGGTCGATGCCGGCGCCATCGTCCTGCACCTCGATGCTGACGTAGTCGCCTTCCTGCTGTGCGGACAGGCGCACATGGCCCATCCGTGGCTTGCCCTGTGCCTCGCGCAGGTCGGGCATTTCCACGCCATGGTCGATGGCGTTGCGGACCAGGTGCACCAGCGGGTCGGCCAGCGCTTCCACCAGGTTGCGGTCGAGCTCGGTCTCGGCGCCGATCAGTTCCAGGTCCACTTCCTTCTTCAGCGAGCGGGCGACGTCGCGGGCAACCTTGGGGAAGCGCGAGAACACCTTGCCCACCGGCTGCATGCGGGTGCGCATCACTGCCGACTGCAGGCGGGCGGTGGCGATATCCAGAGTGGACACGGCGCGGTCCAGCTCTTCATCGCGCAGGCGTGCACGCAGGGTCTTGAGCCGATTGCGTGACAGCACCAGTTCGCCGATCAGGTTGACGATCGCGTCCAGGCGCTTGGTGTCCACGCGCACGGTATGTTCGGCCTCGGCCAGCGGCTTGGCGGCCGGCTTCGCCGCCGGTGCCGGTGCGGCGACCGGGCGCGGCGCTGCGATCGGTGCCGGTGCCACCACGGCCGCAGGCTTGGTGCCCGGTGCCGCGCCACCGTGCAGCTGGTCGAGCAGGGCTTCGAACTCGTCTTCGCTGATCAGTCCGTCGTCGGCCTTCTTCGCTGGCGCGACCGCGGTCGGCGCGTTGCCACCATGCAGCTGGTCGAGCAGAGCCTCGAATTCGTCGTCGGTGATCAGGTCGCTGCCACCCGCGGTGGGTGCTGCGGCGGCGGCGGGTGCAACCACGGCACCGCCGTGCACGTCGAACTGTGCGATCAGGTCCGGCGGCGCATAGCCCGGCTCGGTGCCGGAGGAAACCGCGTCCAGCATCGACTGCAGGTAGTCCAGCGATTGCTGGGCCGCGTCGAAGTGGTGGGCCTGCAGCACGGCCTGGCCGGCACGTGCGGCGCCCAGCGCCTCTTCAGCGGCATGGCACAGCTCGACCATGGCGGTGACGCCGAGGAAGCCGGCGCCGCCCTTGAGCGTGTGGTAGCCGCGGAACACCGCGTTGAGCTGGTCGCTGTCCTGCGGTGCCTGCTCCAGCGACACCAGCTGTTCGCCGAGGCGATCCAGGATCTCCTGCGCCTCGATGATGAAATCGGCAGTGATGTCGTCGGATACCGCGCTCATGCTTACAGCCCCAGATCCGACAACAGGTCGTCGGCGTCGTTCTGCGAGACCGCGTGGCGGTCCAGTCCCTTCAGTGCCGGCCCGGCCAGTTCCGGGTCGGTGCGATGCTGTTCCGGCGGCAGGCCGAGCGCGCCGAAGCCTTCGTGCACGCGGCGGACGATGCCGACCACGCGACGGATGATCTGCCCGGTCAGGTCCTGGTAGCTCTGGGTCAGGGCGATCTCGGTCAGGTTGTGGCGGATGCGCTCGAGCTGCGCGTCCTGGCCCGGCTGCAGGCCTTCGGCGCGCAGCTGTTCGGTCAGGCTGCGGCATTCCTCGGCCAGGTCCAGGGTGCGGTGCGTGGCCTGTTCGGTCATCGCCACCACGTGGTCCAGTCGCGCGCAGGCGTCGTCCAGTTCGCCGGCTTCGCTCGGCACGGTCGGCAGTTCACCCAGCGCCTGTCCCAGCTCGCGGGCCAGCCGCGAAAGGCCGCTCATCATCGGCTGCGTGCGCAGCGCGACCAGTCCATCGATGCGCTGCCGCCAGGCGGTCTCGTCACCGGACTCGAGTGCGTCCAGGGCTTCCTGCAGGCGCAGGGCGAGGGCGTTCTTGTCGACCGTGGTATCCATCAGGCGCTGGCCGCCAGGCGTTCGAAGATCTTGCCGAGCTTCTCTTCCAGCGTCTGCGCGGTGAACGGCTTGATGATGTAGCCGTTCACGCCGCTCTGGGCGGCTTCGATGATCTGCTCGCGCTTGGCTTCTGCCGTGACCATCAGCACCGGCAGGGTCTTCAGCTTGGCATCGGCACGGATGGCCTTGAGCAGCTCGATGCCGGTCATCACCGGCATGTTCCAGTCGGTGACCACGAAATCGAACGGCTGGCTCTGCAGCAGCGACAGCGCGGCATGCCCGTCCTCGGCTTCGGCGGTATTGGTGAAGCCCAGATCGCCCAGCAGGTTCTTGACGATTCGACGCATGGTCGAGAAGTCGTCGACGATCAGGATGCGCATGTTCTTGTTCAAAGCAGAATTCCTTTGTTGTTCATTCCGGATGGCCGGGGGCAGCCGCCTCGGGGATGTTCATTCTTCGAGGCCTGCGTCGGCAGCCTCGAACAGCTTCAGCCGGCCACGCAGGCGCAGTACCGCCTGGCCGTGGATCTGGCAGACCCGCGACTCGCTCACGCCGAGCACCGCGCCGATCTCCTTCAGGTTCAGTTCCTGCTCGTAGTACAGCGAGAGCACCAGTTGTTCGCGCTCGGGCAGGTGGCCGATGGCCTTGCCCAGCTCGCGACCGAACTCACCGCGCTCCAGTACCTGTTGCGGGGTCGGCCCGCCCTGGGCGACGGTGTCCAGCTCGCCCTGGTCCTCGATGCGCGATTCCAGGCTCAGCACCTGGCCACGTGCAGCGTCTTCCATCAGCCGCAGGTACTCAGGCAGCGGCATCTCCATCGCGGCGGCCACTTCAGTGGCGCTGGCGGCACGGCCACTGCTCTGTTCCAGGCGGCGGATGGTGGCGGCGGCATCACGTGCACGGCGGTGCACCGAGCGCGGGACCCAGTCACCACGGCGGATCTCGTCGATCATCGAACCACGGATGCGGATCGAGGCGTAGGTCTCGAAAGAAGCACCCTGGTCGGCGTCATAGCTGCGCGAGGCTTCGATCAGTCCCATCATGCCGGCCTGGATCAGGTCATCGACCTCGACGCTGGCCGGCAGGCGCGCGGCCAGGTGGTGGGCGATGCGCCGCACCAGGTCCGAATGCTGGGCGATGACTTCGTTCGCCGCCGAGCGCTGCACTTCCTTGTACTGGGCTGCGCCTTTCATGCCGTCACCCCACGCTGCTTGAGGATGCGTTCGAGGAAGAACTCGACGCCGCCACGCGGTTCGGTCGGCGCCTGCCAGCGCGCGGTACGGCGCGCGATCTCGGTGATCGCCAGCGCCGCCGGGCTGGACGGATAGGCCTTCACCACCGGCTGCTGGCGCTGCACCGACAGGCGCAGCCAATCGTCCTGCGGCACGCAGCCCAGGTAGTTCAGCGAGACATCGGCAAGGAACTTCTCGCAGACGCGGGTCAGCTTCTCGTACAGCACGCGGCCCTCGTTGGGGTCGCGCACCATGTTGGCCACCACCTGGATGCGGTCCACGCCACGCTCGCGCGACAGCACCTTGATCAGTGCGTAGGCGTCGGTGATCGAGGCCGGCTCGTCACAGACCACCACCACGGTGTCCTGTGCGGCCTGGCAGAAGGTCAGCACGCCATCGGTGATGCCCGCGGCAGTGTCCACCACCATGATGTCCAGCTCGCGCTCCAGTTCGGAGAACACGTTGACCAGGCCAACGTGCTCGGCCGGGGCCAGCTCGGCCATGTGGCGGCGGCCGGATGCGGCCGGGACCACCAGCACGCCGTTCGGGCCTTCGACGATGACGTCATCCAGCGTGCAGCGGCCGGCGACCAGGTCGGCCAGCGTAAAGGTGGGGTTCAGGCCCAGGATCACGTCGATGTTGGCCAGGCCGAGGTCGGCGTCCAGCAGCAGCGTGCGCTTGCCCATGCCAGCCAGCGCCACGGCCAGGTTGGCCGACACATTCGTCTTGCCCACGCCGCCCTTGCCGCCAGTGACCGCAATGGTGCGCACAGGGCCGAGCGGCTCGCTGCGGGTGGCCGACAGCGGGAAGGTCTTGGTCAGCTTGGCGTACTCACGCGACGGCATGGTTCAACTCCGGGTTGCAGGGCATATCGGCCGCGCGGCGCAAATCTTCAAGGCGAAGTACAAGATTGGCTGCACTGGCCCGGTGCAGGTCCTCCGGGACGTCCTGGCCATCGGTCACCCAGGTGATCGGCAGGGCATGATCCACGGCCACCGACAGGGCGTTGCCGAAGCGGCCGGTCTCGTCCAGCTTGCTCAGTACCAGACCCTGCAGGTTGGCGGCGCCGAAGCGGCGGACCACCTCGTCCATGTCGCCGAAGCTGGTGTTGGCCGGCAGCACCAGCAGGGTGCGGACCTGGCGCGCGGCACGCAGCCACTGCAGCTGGGCGGCCAGTGCGCGGTCGCGCGGGCCCAGGCCGGCGGTGTCGATCAGCACCAGCTTGTAGTCCTTCAAGCGTTCCAGCAGCTGGTCCAGGTCGGTGCCGCTGTTGGCCTCATGCACCGCGATGCCGAGCTGGCGGCCGTAGCCGTACAGCTGCTCGCGGGCACCGATGCGGGTGGTGTCGGTGGTGACCAGGGCCACGTCACGCGGCGCGTGCTTCTCGGCGAAGCGCGAGGCCAGCTTGGCGATGGTGGTGGTCTTGCCAGCGCCGGTCGGGCCGACCAGGGCGATCACGCCGCCTTCTTCCAGCGGGTCGACCGGGGCGATCGGCAGCTTGCGCGAGATCAGCCCCAGCATCAGGCCACGGCCACGGTGGGCTTCGGTCTCCAGCGGGATCTGCATGGCCACGTCGCGGGCCAGGCCGGCATCGAAGCCATACTCGTCCATCAGGTCCAGCGCGGTGGCGCGCACCGGGCAGCCGCGCAGGCGCTCGTCGGTGAAGCGGTTCATCTCGCGCTCGATCACATGGCGCATGCCGGCCACTTCCTGGCGCAGCTGGCGGATCTCGGCGTCGTCCTGGGCCACCAGGGTCAGTGCCGGGGCTGGGGCCAGCACGGGGGCAGCGCCGGTTTCGTCGCTGGCTTCGACCGGTGCCGGTTCGCTGGCGACGATCCCGGGTTGCGCTTCGGTCACGGCAGCAGTCGGCAGCGGCGGCGGCTGCACGGCCGACGCCGCGCTTTCGTGATGCGTCTCGTGCGGCGGGTCGATCTGGAAGCGGGCGCGGTTGGCTGGTGCGGCGGTGCTGGGCGCCGGTGCGACGATGGCTTCGGCGAACGGAGCGAAGATCTGATCCGGCAGCGCCGGTTCGTTGACGGCGGCGCGTGCCAGGGTGGCGGCGAAGCCGGTGCTGCCGCGGGTCGGCACGATCTCGTCGGCGCTGTCCAGGGTGCGGCCGGTGGCGCCGACCGCAGCGCGGGCGAGGGCAGCCACGGCCGAGGTGGTTGCGGCGACCGGTTCCGGTGCCGGGGTATTGCTGCGGCGGCGGGTGACCGCGGCGATCACCGCGTCGGCGGCGGTGCGCGGCTTCGGCGCCGGCGGCGGAGCGATGTCACGACGCGAGGCTTCTAGTGCACGCTGCACGGCGCTCTCGTCGTAGTTGGCGGCGGCGACGATCTCGATGCCTTCCTCGATCCGGCGGTTGGACAGGATCACGGCGTCAGGACCATGTTCCTTGCGCACCAGGTTCATGGCCGAGCGCATGTCGGCGGCGACGAATCGTTTGATTTTCATGCTGTGGTCACGGGACGAAGACGGCGGGGTGGCGGTCGGAGAACTCGGGTGGTCGGTGGTCTGCACGGTGCGGGTTCCCCTTGGTATCTGTCTGTTGCGTTGGTTCGAAAGTGGTGTCTGTTTTCTGGCGCATCGGAGGGCGGCGTCAGCTGATCGTTCCGACCAGCTTCAGGCGCTTGTCCTCCGGCACCTCGCTGTAGGCCAGGACCGACAGCGACGGAACGCTGTGGCGGACCAGGCGGGCCAGCGCGGCACGCACCGGGCCAGGTACCAGCACGACCGCGGGCTCGTTGCGGGCTTCCTGCTTGCTGACACATTCGGCCAGGCTCTGGTGCAGTCGCTCAGCGAGTCCGGGTTCCAGCGCGGCGCCGTTGCCCTGCGTGGACTCCTGCAAGACACGTTCCAATTGTGGGTTGAGCGTGAACACCGGCAGCTCCGCCGACATTCCGGCGATCTCCTGCACGATGAAACGACCCAGTGCGGTGCGCACGGCGGCAGTCAGCACGGCCGGGTCCTGGCTGTTGGGCGCGTGTTCGACCAGTGATTCAGCGATCTTGCGCAACTGGCGGATCGGAATGCGCTCGATCAGCAGGTTCTGCAGCACGCGTACCACCGCCGACAACGGCAGTGCCTTCGGCGTCAGATCTTCGACGAGCTTGGGTGCGCTCTTGGCCAGGTTGGCCAGCAGGTGCTGCACTTCTTCGTGGCCGAGCAGTTCCGGCGCGTGTTCGCGGATGAGGTGCGAGAGGTGGGTGGCCACCACGGTGGCTGGATCGACCACGGTATAGCCCAGCGTTTCAGCCTGGGCACGCTGGTGCGGTTGGATCCAGGTGGCATCCAGGCCGAATGCGGGGTCCTTGCCGGCGATGCCTTCCAGCGCGCCGAGCGCGCTGCCCGGGTCCAGGGCCAGTTCGCGGTCGGGGTGGATCTCGGCGGTGGCCACCGGTACGCCGTGCACCAGCACGCGGTAGCCGTTGGCCGGCAGTTCCAGGTTGTCGCGGATGTGCACCGACGGGATCAGGAAGCCGACGTCCTGGGTCAGCTTGCGCCGCACGCCCTTGATGCGTGCCATTAGTTCGCCGCCCTGGCTGCTGTCCACCAGCGGAATCAGCCGGTAGCCGACCTCCAGGCCCAGCGGATCGACCGGGCGCAGTTCGTCCCAGCTCAGTTCGGCAGTCGGAGCCGGCGCGGCCGGGCGGCCGAGTGCGTTGAGCGCGGCAGCGTCATTGCCTGCGGCTGCCGGATCGGTGGCCGCGGCCTTGCCCTTGCGGTAGACCTTCCAGGCGATGAAGCCGAGGATCGCGGACAGTGTCAGGAAAGCGACGTTGGGCATGCCCGGCACCAGGCCGACCACGCCGATGATGCCGGCGGTGATCGCCAGCGCGCGGTACTGGCCGAACACCTGGCCGGTCATGGCCTGGGCCATGTCCTGCGAACGCGAGGCGCGGGTGACCAGCATGGCCACGGCGCTGGAGACCAGCAGCGCCGGCAGCTGCGCCACCAGGCCATCACCAATCGACAGCAGGGTGTAGGTGGCAGCGGCATCGCCGAACGGCATGCCATGCTGCAGCACGCCTACGGCCAGGCCGCCGAGCATGTTGATGAACAGGATCAGGATGCCGGCAATGGCATCACCACGGATGAACTTGCTGGCACCGTCCATCGCGCCGTAGAAATCGGCTTCCTCGCGGACTTCCTCGCGGCGCAGCTTGGCTTCTTCACGCGTCAGCAAACCGGCGTTGAGGTCGGCGTCGATCGCCATCTGCTTGCCGGGCATCGCGTCGAGGATGAAGCGCGCGGTCACTTCCGAGACGCGGCCGGCGCCCTTGGTGATGACCACGAAGTTGATGATGGTCAGGATCGCGAACACCACGATGCCGACCGCGTAGTTGCCGCCGATCACGAACTCGCCGAAGGCGGCAATGACCTTGCCCGCGGCGTCATGGCCGTTCTGGCCGTTCAGCAGGATGACGCGGGTGGAGGCCACGTTCAGCGCCAGCCGCAGCATGGTGGTGATCAGCAGCACGATCGGGAAGATCGTGAAGTCCAGTGGGCGCTTCACGTAGACCACCGCCAGCAGCACCATCAGCGAGATGGCGATGTTGAAGGTGAACAGGGCGTCGAGCACCGGTGCGGCCAGCGGCACCACGACCATGGCCAGCAGGGCCAGCACGATCAGCGGTGCGCCAAGGCCCTGGCGGATCATTTCCAGCGCGCGGCGGGTGTTGAAACCGGTGGAGGGCTGGGCGCTCACGGGCGGCCTCCCTTGCCGAATTCATCCACCTGGATGTGCGGGGCGTCCGGCATCGGGCCAGTGCGCCAGGCGCGCAGCTGGTAGACGTAGGACAGGACCTGGGCGACGGCCGAATACAGTCTCACGGGGATTTCCTTTCCGAGTTGGCCTTCCCGATACAAGGCGCGTGCCAAAGGCGGGGCGGAGACAATAGCGACCTTGTTGCCGTCGGCCACTTCACGGATGCGCAGCGCGGTCTCGTCCACACCCAGGGCGACCACTTTGGGGGCGTTCATGGCGCCGCCTTCGTACTTCAGGGCCACCGCGTAGTGGGTGGGGTTGACCACCACCACGTCGGCAGTGGGCACCGCCTCCATCATCCGGCGGTTGGCCATCTGCTGCTGCAGCTGGCGGATGCGGCCCTTGACCTCGGGGCTGCCCTCGCTTTCCTTCATTTCCCGGCGCAGCTCTTCACGCGTCATCTTCAGCTTGCGCATCCAGTTCCAGCGCTGGTAGGGCGCATCGATGGCAGCCAGCACCAGCATCGCGCCGGCGGTGGCCAGCAGCAGGCGCAGGGTGAAGCCGAGCCCGTCGGTGATGGCGGTCTCCAGCGGGTGGTGGATCAGCCCGCGCAGGGTGTCGAAGCCGGTCCACACCACCAGCCCGGCGGCAACGCCGACAAAAGCCACGCGCAACAACGACTTGGTGAACTCGGCGATGGCTTCCGGGCCATACAGGCGCTTGAGCCCGCTCATCGGGTTCATGCGGTTGAAGTCGGGCATCATCGCCTTCTGCGACCAGCGCAGGCCGCCCATCACCAGCGGGGCGACGAAGCTGGCCAGCAGGCAGACCAGCACCAGCGGCGCGATCACCAGCATGAACTGCAGCAGCAGGTCGCCGAAGTGGCCGAACAGTTCCTTCGGGTTCTGCCGCAGGCTCTGCTCTGGGCTGAGTGCATGCTTCATCCAGGCGCTTGCACCGCGGCCGATCGAGCCGCTCATGGCCATCACCGCCAGTACGCCGGCGCCGAACACGGCGGCCGTGCCGAGCTCGCGCGAGCGCGGCAGGTTGCCCTGTTCACGGGCGTCGCGCAGGCGCTTTTCGGTAGGTTGTTCGGTCTTTTCGCCGGCGGATTCGTTCTCGGACATCACGGGCACTGCGGCAGGGGATGCCGGGGTGCGTGCAAGAAGTGTTCCGTGATGGGTTCATGTGCCAACCAAGGTTGGCATCTACCAGAGCAGGTGCAGGTGGGAGCGCAGCCTGGATTTACCCCGGCGGGTGCTGCGTCGGCGGGCTCTGCGCCAGTTCCACCCGAGGCCGGGGCAGGTCATGCAGCTGCATGAAGCGCGCCGCATCCACCGGGCGGCCGAGCAGGTAGCCCTGCAGGTAATCGCAGCCCAGCCGCGCCAGGTAGGCGCGCTGCGCGGCGGTTTCCACGCCTTCGGCCACGATGTCCATGTCCAGCGCGTGGCCCAGCGCCACGATCGCCGAGACGATCACCACGTCCTCGGCGCTGTGCTCCAGGTCGCGTACGAAGGCGTGGTCGATCTTGATTTCGGTGGCCGGCAACCGCTTCAGGTACAGCAGGCTGGAATAGCCGGTGCCGAAGTCATCGATGGAGATGCCCACGCCCAGTGCCGACAACGCCTGCAGCAGGCGCAGGCTGGTATCGGTATCGCGCATCACCGTGCTTTCGGTGATCTCCAGCACCAGGTGGCGTGGGGCAATGTCGTAGCGTTCGATCACTTCACGCACATCCTGCAGCAGGTGCGGCGAGCTGAACTGCACCGGCGACAGGTTCACCGACATCGACCAGCCCTCGTGGCCGGCATCGTGCCAGCGGCGCAGCTGCTGGCAGGCCTGGTCCAGCGCCCAGCGCCCGATCTCATTGATCGCACCGCTGCGTTCGGCCAGCCGGATGAAGCGGTCCGGCGGGATCAGGCCATGCTCCGGATGGCGCCAGCGGATCAGCGCTTCGGCACCGGCCACCTTCTGCGTGGCTACCTGGATCTTCGGCTGGTAGTGCAGGAACAGCTGCTCGCTGCCGATGGCCCGGCGCATGTCGGCCAGCAGCCGGAACTGTTGTTCGGCGCTGTCATTCATCCAGTCGGCGAACAGTACGAAGGCGTTGCGTCCGGATTCCTTGGCCTGGTACATCGCTGCATCGGCAAAGGCCATCAGCTGCCGCTCGCTGGCAGCGTGATCCGGACAGATCGCCACGCCGATGCTGGCGGTCACCTGCAGTTCGTTGTCGGCCAGCAACGGCCCGCTGCCGACCGCCTGCAGGATGCGCCGGGCCAGGGTCGGCAGGTCCTCGTCGTGCTCGATGCGCACCACCAGCACGAATTCGTCACCGCCCAGCCGCGCCAGCATGTCGTTGGGCCGAAGCAGCTGGCGCGTGCGTTCGGCCACCGCAACCAACAGTGCATCGCCGGCCTGGTGGCCGTAGGCATCGTTGACCTGCTTGAAGCCATCCAGGTCCATGAACATCACCGCGAAGCGGCTGCCGCCCTGTTCGGCCTCGGCCAGCGCCTGCACGATGCGACGCTGCAGCAGCAGGCGGTTGGGCAGGCGGGTAAGCGGGTCGTGCAGTGCGGCCTGGGTCAGTTCCTGCTGTGCGTCGGTCAGCGAGGTACTCAACAGGGAATTGCGCAGGCGCAGCAGTTGCGCCTCCACCCGCTGGTCCAGCCAGGAGACCACCAGCACCACGGCCAGGATGGCGACGGTCAGCACCACCACCAGCATGGCCAGCCATTCGCTCTGCAGCCCATCGCCGACGGCTGCGCCGCAGATGCTGCCTTCCGGAAATCGTGCGGCGGCCATGCCGGTGTAGTGCATGCCGACGATGGCCAGCCCGAGCAGGCCGGCAGCCGCGAGCCGGTCGCCGACACGGGTGCGCTGCGCGCGCAGGCGGAACGCCACGTACAGCGCCGTCCACGAGGCGGCCACCGCCACCATCAGCGAAAAAAGCAGCCAGCCCGGGTCGTAGTCTATGCCCGGCTGCATGCGCATTGCAGCCATGCCAACGTAATGCATGCCGGCAATGCCGGTGCCCATCAGCAGCGCGCCACCGGCCAACCGCGGGTGGGGCAGGGTACGCAGCGAAACCAGCCATAGCGCGAACACCGATGAGGCGATCGCCAATGCGAGGGAAAGCAGGGTGATCGGCAGGTCGTAGCCGAGCGGAATGGGCAGATCGAAGGCGAGCATGCCGATGAAGTGCATCGACCAGATGCCCAGGCCCATGGCGAAGCCACCACCGAGGCGCCACCACCACGCCGCGCCCTTGCCGGGTGCGGTGACCGTGCGCCCGGCCATCGCCAGGGCGGTGTACGAAGCCATCACGGCCACCAGCAGCGAGATCGCCACCAGCCACGGGTTGTACGTGCCTACCAGCATTCGTCAGTCTCCCGGACCTGCCTGTCGACGGAAACCACGGTGGGGCATGCATGAGGCAGGCCAACGCACGGCGCCGGCCACGTGCGGCATCCCCCCGGTTGCCGCGTATTCACTCTAACGCGCAGACCCGGGGGAAGGGCAAGCAGTAAAACGTGATGATCAGGTCAGTGTGTGACCGTGTCCGCAGCCTGGAAGGCGGCATCGAACAGGCGCTGTACCGGCGGGCCCATTTCCCCGGCCAGCAGCGCCAGCAGGAACAGGCCCAGCAGCAGCGACACTGGCAGGCCGAGCTGGATCGGGTTCAGCGCTGGGGCCGCACGGGCCAGGACGCCGAACGCCAGGTTCACCGCCAGCATTGCCACGGTCAGCGGGATCGCCAGGGTCAATGCGCCGCGCAGTACGGTCAGCAGGAAGGTTGGGGCGATGCTGAAGAAGGCGTGTGGGTCCGGCAGCGGGGCGCCGATCGGCAGCGCCCGGTAGCTGTCCACCACCAGCGAGATCAGCGCCAGGTGCCCGTTGGCGGTGAAGAACAGCAGGCCGAACAGCAGATAGAACCACTGGCCGATCACGCCGGAGGTGCCGCCACGCAGTGGGTCACTCATCTGCGCGAAGGCCAGGCCAGTGCCCTGGGCGATCAGTTCGCCGGCCATCGCGCCGGCCTCGAACACCAGCCGAAGCAGGAAGCCGATGGATACGCCGATGGCCAGTTCACGGGCGATGGTAAGGACCGTGGCGGCATCGAAACCGGTCCAGTCCGGTACCGGCGGCAGCAGCGGCGCCAGCGCGATGGCCAGGGTGCCAGCCAGCACCACGCGCACCCGCGCGGGTACGGCACGGGTACCGACCATCGGCATGGCCATGGCCACTGCGCCGATGCGCAGCATGGTCCACAGCACGGTGCCGATCATGCCGAAGGCCTGCAGGCCGTCGGCAGCCATCTGGGTGGCGGCGTCCATCGAAGCGCGTGTCCTAGCCGATCAGGTGTGGAATGCGCTGGAACAGCAGCGTGGTGAACTCCACCAGGTGGCCGATCAGCAGGCTGCCCAGCGCGAACAGCACCGCGGTCAGCGCCGCCGCCTTGGCGACGAAGGCGATGGTCGGCTCATTGAGCTGGGTCGCGGCCTGCACCACGCCCACCACCACACCGACCACCAGCACGGTGAGCAGCAGCGGGCCGGCCACCCACAACACGGTGATCAGACCGCCACGCAGTTCGGTCAGGGCAAGTTCGGGAGTCATTCGGGTTCCATCTGCTCATGTAGCGTCGAGCCATGCTCGACTGCAGTTCAAATCACGCCGGATTGAAGCTCGCCGCCAAGGTACCGACGGTCAGCACCCAGCCATCCACCAGCACGAACAGCAGGATCTTGAACGGTGCCGACACCAGCATCGGCGACAGCATCATCATGCCCATCGACATCAGCACGCTGGCAACCACCAGGTCGATGATCACGAACGGGATGAAGATCAGGAAGCCGATTTCGAAGGCGGTCTTCAGCTCGCTGGTAACGAACGAGGCGACCAGCACCGGGAACGGGATCGCATCGGGGCTGGCGTAGGTGCCATGCCCGGCGATGCCGGCAAAGGTCATCAGGTCGGTCTCGCGGATCTGCGCCAGCATGAAGGCGCGCAGCGGCGTGGTGGTCAGCGTCCAGGCGGTCTGGAAGTCGATCTCGCCGTTGAGGTACGGCGCCATGCCGGTGCTCCAGGCCTTGTCCCAGGTCGGCAACATGATCATTGCGGTGAGGAACAGTGCCAGGCCCAGCAGCACCTGGTTGGACGGCGTCTGCCCGGTACCCAGTGCCTGGCGCAGCAGGCCCAGCACGATGATGATGCGGGTGAACGAGGTCAGTACCAGCAGCATGGACGGGATCAGGGTGATCGCGGTCATCAGCAGCAGGGTCTGCAGCGGCAGGCTGACCGGAGCACCGCCGATCTTGCCGACATTGATGTCCGGCAGCGGCGTGGTCGGGGCACCGGGTGCGGCGAATGCCAGCGCCGGCAACAGGCACAGGGCGAGCATCAGCAGCCACGGCATCAGGGTGGCAAGACGGGTACGGGTGACACGCATGTCAGGGATCCTTGCGCAGCCGCTGCTGCAGCAGCTGGGCGAAATTCGGCAGGTTCTTGAAGTCCGGCACGCGCACCGGCGCGGGCGGCGGCAGCGGTTCGGGCAGGGTGTGCAGGGTGTTGATGCCGCCGGCGGTGACGCCCAGCAGCAGCTGCTGGCCGTTGACCTCGACCACCACCACGCGCTCCTTGGCACCGACACTCAGGCTGGCCACCACCTTCATGCCGTCGGCCGGGCGGAAGCCGCTGCCGGGCAGGCGCTTGAGCAGCCAGCCGAGGCCGATGACCAGGGCCAGCACGGCCAGCAGCGCCAGCACCGCACCGAACAGGCTCGGTGCGGCGGCCGCGTGCTGGCCGACCTGCGGACCGATCGGTGCGGCGGTCTTGCCGACCGCCAACAGGGTGGAGGCCAGCAGGCTCAACGCAGTCTCCGGATCCGCTCGCTCGGGCTGACCACGTCGGTCAGGCGCACGCCGAAGCGGTCGTTGATCACCACCACCTCGCCGTGGGCGATCAGGGTGCCGTTGACGAACACATCCAGCGATTCGCCGGCGCCGCGTTCCAGTTCCACCACCGAGCCCTGGTTGAGCTGCAGCAGGTTGCGGATCGGCAGGCGGGCGCGACCGACTTCCAGCGACAGGGTCACCGGCACGTCGAGGATCACGTCCAGGTTGAGGTCGGCGCCGGCCCCTTCTTCGGCCTGCAGGGTGCCGAACTGGGCCGGGGTCGGTTCGAGGGCGTCGATATCGTTCATTGCGGGTCTTCCTGGATGACGGGTGCGCGCGGGCGGGTGCCCGGCGGATGGGTAGCGGTGATCTTCACGGCGTTCATGCCGTTGGCGATGCCGAACTCGCCGGTGAACACCGGGATGTTCTCCACGCACAGCGGCACCTGCGGGCTGAGCTCGATCGGCAGGATGTCGCCGACCTTCAGCTGGGTCAGGTCACGCAGGGTCATGCGCTTGCTGGCCAGTACGCTGGACAGGGTCACCTCGGCGATGTTGAGCTGTTCGCGCAGGGTCTGGCCCCAGCTTTCGTCGCGATCATTGCGGTCGCTCTGGATGCCAGCGTCGAGCAGTTCGCGGATCGGTTCCAGCATCGAGTACGGCAGGGTGACGTGGATGTCGCCGCCACCGCCGTCGAGCTCGACGTGCAGGCGGCACACCACCACGTACTCGCGCGGCGTCACGATGTTGGCGAAGTGCGGGTTGATCTCCGAGTTGATGTACTCGAAGTCGACATCCATCACCGGTGCCCAGGCCTCGCGCAGGTCGGCGAAGGTCTGCTTCAGCAGCAGGTGGATCACCCGCATTTCGGTGGCGGTGAACTCGCGGCCTTCAATGCGGGTCGGGTAGCGCCCGTCGCCGCCAAAGAAGTTGTCGACGATGGCGAACACCAGGGTCGGTTCGAACACGATCAGGCCGGTACCGCGCAGCGGCTTGAAGCGGATCAGGTTCAGGTTGGTCGGCACATACAGCGAGTGCATGTAGTCGTTGAACTTGATCAGTTCGATGCCGCGCACCGACAGTTCGGCCGAACGGCGGATCAGGTTGAACAGGCCGATCCGCCACAGGCGCGCGAAGCGCTCGTGGACCATTTCCAGGGTCGGCATGCGACCACGGATGATGCGGTCCTGGCTGGCGAAGTCGTACGAACGTGCTTCGCCTGACGGCGGTTCCGCATCGGTCTCGACCGCGCCACTGTCCACGCCGTGGAGCAGGGCATCGATCTCGTCCTGGGACAGCAGATCATTCATCGGTGGGCCCTTACTGGGTCACGAAGCTGGTGAACAGCAGATCGTCGGCGCCGTTGCTGCCGGTCTCGGCCTTGAGCACCTTCTGTACCTCGGCCAGCGAAGCGGCCTGCAGCTTCTGCTTGCCGGCGATGTCGGCGATCTGGTCGGGGCTGACCTGCGAGAACAGCATCAGCAGGCGGGCGCGGATGGCGGGGGCATGGGTCTTGATCGCTTCCAGTGCAGCGGGATCGCGGGTCATCAGCTGCACTTCCAGCTGCAGGTAGCGCGGGCCGTCGACCGGGCCGTTGAGATTGACCACGAAGGCCGGGTCCAGGGCGAAGTACTGCGCCGGTGCCGGAGTACTGGCCTTCTTCGGGGCCTGCGCGGTCTTCTCTTCGTGCTTGGACTGGGTGAAGAACCAGACGCCGCCACCGGCGGCAGCGGCGGCGAGCACGGCCACCAGTGCGGTGATCAGGATCGGACTGCGCGGCTTGGCGGCCTTGTCCTTCTCGGCGGTCTTCTTGGTTTTGTCAGCGGCTGCGGCCACGGGGTGAAGCTCCTGAGGGTTGCTTCACCGGGATATGCAAGGGGTGTGCCGGAGCCGGGGCAGAGGGGTGCGACGGAATTCCGTCGGGGTGCCGGTGGGGCCGTGCGGAGCACGCTCCGCACCCACCAACGCGATACTTGTAGGTGCCAACCGTCCCGCTCTGGTGGGTGCCAACCGTCCCGCTCTGGTGGGTGCCAACCTTGGTTGGCACGCTTGTCAGGCGTACGCGTCCAGCAACCCGCGCTGGCGGATCAACTGCGCGGACGACACGCTGGCCTCGCCCGGCGACGGTTCTCCGTCACCCGCAATGCCGCCGCCACTGGCCTGGCCTGACGCATTGCCGTCACCACCGGGCGCCTGATGACCAACATCAGCATGAGCCAGCTGGAAGCCCTGCTCGCCGAGGAGTTCGCGCAGGCGCGGCAGGCTGCTTTCCAGTGCCTGGCGCACATCCACGTGTGGGCTGCTGAAGCTGGCATGCACCTTGTCGCCGTTCAACTGCAGGCGCACGTCGACCGGGCCCATGTCGTCCGGACTCAACCGGATGTGGGCGTGGCCGATCTTCTGGTCGGCCAGCCAGCCAAGGCGCGCGCCGACGGCCTGGTCGAAACCATCGTCACCGAGCACCGGCTTCGGAGTCGGCTCGCCATTGAAGATGGCGTTGCCGGTAGCGAGTACGGCTTTCAGATCCTGCACAGCCGCGTTGCCCGGCGCATGCAGCAGCGGCGCTGCGGCACGGTCGCCGATGAGGGGTGCGTAGCTGCCTTCGCCAGGCTCGTTGCGCTTGCCGGGCAGCACCAGTTCAGGCAACGGCAACGTGGCTGTCTGGTCGGTGCCGCTGCTGGTGGTGGACGATGTGGCAGCCGCCGCTGTGGATGGCAGGGCTGCGGCGGCCGGCAGTGCGGCGGGGGCGGGAAGTGCGTTGCCGTCTGCGTCGGTAGCCGTTGCAGCCACTGTTGGCAGAGCGGCGGCAGGATCGGCAGGCGCCGGTGCCGCCAGCACCAGCCCAGCCAGGCCGAGTGGCGGCCAAGGGGCTTCCTCGGTCGCGGCCGGGGTGTCCTTTTCGGCAACCGGCTTGGCCGGTGATGTGGGCACCGTGGCGGCGGTCTCTTCGGGGACGGCAGTGCTGTCCGGCCTGCGCTCGGCGCCGGCCTTGCCATTGCTGTCCGATGCCGGTCCCTGCGTGGACGGCATAGGCGAGTTCGAGGGTTTCGAGGGTGCATCGGCAGCCGGCGAGCCACCCTGCAGCAGTTGGCTGAACTCCTTGTTGCCATCACCGCGTGGCGCGCGGGGTGCGCTGCTGCCGGAATGCTGCGGCTGCGCGTTGGCGCTGCTGGCCAATGGCGCGGGCATCACGAGCGGCCTCCCTGCTCGGCGCCGTCCTGATCTTCGGCCTGCACCAGGCGGGCGCGACGCGCGCCAATGTCGTCCATCTCGCGCTGGTCGCGGCGGTCCGTCACCACCTTTTCCTGTGCGCGGTAGCTGGCGGCCAGCTGTTCCAGCACGGCCTTGTCACGGCTGGCCAGGATCAGGCGGGCGCGCTCGGCTTCCACCTTTTCGCGGTTGCCGTTGACCGTGGCCTGCTGCTGCTCCACCGCACTGTCGAGACGGTCGAGGAACGCGCGCCGGTTCAGCAGCTGCGCCGGGCTGGTCGCCGCCATCTGCGCGTTCGCGTATTCCTCGGCATAGCGGCGCAGTTCGTCCAGTCGCGATAGATGGGTATCGAGCACGCGCTGGCGTTCGGCCAGATCGCGGGCGACTGCGTCCTCGTGTTCCTGGGCCCGCTTGAGCAGGGGATCGATGCGCTTGGACTGGTTCATGGCTTAACTCTCTTGTTCCACCAGGCGCTGCAGTGCCGCCTGGCTGTGCGGGAGATCTGCGGCCTTGGCGACGTCCTGGCCGAGGAACTCCATGATTTCCGGCCAGCGTTCCAGGGCTTCGTCGGTGGCCGCGTCGTTGCCGCGCTGGTAGGCACCGATGGCGATCAGGTCGCGGTTGGCCGAATAGGCCGAGACCAGCCGCTTCAGCTTGCGGATGCGCAGGCGCCACGGTTCGTCGGCGATTTCCGTGACCACGCGGCTGACCGACGATTCAACGTCGATGGCCGGGTACAGGCCACTGTCGGCCACGCGCCGCGACAGCAGGATGTGGCCGTCGAGGATCGCGCGCGCTGCATCGGCGATTGGATCCTGCGGATCGTCGCCTTCGGTCAGCACCGTGTAGAACGCGGTGATCGAGCCACGGCCCTTGGCACCATTGCCGGCACGCTCGACCAGCGCCGGCAGCTTGGCGAACACCGACGGCGGATAGCCGCGGGTGGTCGGCGGTTCGCCCACCGACAGGCCGATCTCGCGCTGGGCCTGGGCGAAGCGGGTCAGCGAGTCCATCAGCAACAGCACGTTCAGGCCCTGGTCGCGGAACCATTCGGCGATGGCGGTAGCGCGATAGGCACCATGCAGGCGCGCCAGCGGCGGCCGGTCGGCGGGACTGGCCACCACCACGGCGCGGCGCAGGCCTTCCTCGCCCAGCGTGGTTTCGACGAAGTCGCGTACTTCGCGGCCACGTTCACCGATCAGGCCGACCACGATCACGTCGGCGGCGGTATAGCGGGTCATCATGCCCAGCAGCGTCGACTTGCCGACGCCGGAACCGGCGAACAGGCCGACACGCTGGCCGCGGCCGATCGGCAGCAGCGCGTTGATCGCGCGCACGCCCACGTCCAGCGGCTGGGTGATCGGTTCACGCGCCAACGGATTGATCGACACGCCGGCCATGCCGACATGCCCTTCGGCGCGGATCGGGCCCTTGCCATCCAGCGGCACGCCATCGCTGTCGATGACGCGGCCGAGCAGGCCTTCGCCCACTTCCACGCCGCCACGGCGCGCGGACGGCACCACCCGGGCATTGGGCAGAAGGCCGTGCAGTTCGGCGCTGGGCATCAGGTAAGTGCGCTCGCCGGCGAAGCCGACCACTTCGGCATCGACCCAGCCACCATCAACCACTTCCACCTTGCAGCTGGCGCCGAGCGGCGCCTCGCAGCCGACCGCTTCCAGGGTCAGGCCGACCGCGCGACGCAGTACGCCTTCGCGGATCAGGCCGCGGCCATGGGCGGTATCCACACGCAGGCCATCGAGGCGACGGGCGAGGCGCAGGTTGCGGGCCATGGCCCAGTCGGCCGGGGGCGGCGTCGGCTGCTGATCGGGGTTCATGCATTGGCTCCGGTCTGGCGGATCACCGCGTCCAGCGCGCCGCGCAGGCGGGCTTCCAGGGTGCCGTCGATGCGCACGGCTTCGGCGTGCACGCGAAGATCGCCGCGGCTGAGGCTGGTGTCTGGCACCAGGCGCTGTTGTGGCGGCAGGTTCAACAGCGGGGCGAGGGCGGCAATGTCGTCCGGATGCAGTCGCACTTCCACTTCCCGCGTGCTGCCACCGACCGCGTCGATGGCCTCACCGACCAGCTGTGCCAGCAGTGCCGGGTCGGCTTCATAGGCGCGGCCGACCAGCGCACCGGCGATGCGTACCGCCAGCTCGCCCAGTGCGCCGACCACTTCGTTCTCCAGCCGCACCAGCGGTCGGCTGAAGTTGTCGAGGATGCCTTCGATCTGCGCGGCGAGACGACGCACCTCCGCCTGGCCCTGGCCGTAGCCTTCGGTATGGCCGTGCTGGAAGCCTTCCTTCTCTGCGCTGTCCTGGATGGCCTGGATTTCCTCCAGGGTCGGCAGCTGCAGCGGCGGCTCCGGCTCGTGTTCCGGGTCCGGCTCGGTGAGTTCGAACGCATCCTCCTGATCCAGCACCGGTTCGGGCTGGGCCAGCAGGTCCGGGGCAAGCCAGCGCACGACGTTGCTCACAGCATGGCCTCCGCGCTGCCACCGATGGTGACGGTGCCTTCATCGGCCATGCGCTTGACGATGGCCAGGATCTCGCGCTGCGCGCCTTCCACGTCGGACAGGCGCACCGGGCCACGGGCTTCCATGTCTTCCAGCAGGATTTCCGCCGCGCGCTGCGACATGTTGCGGGTGATCTTGTCGCGCACCTTGATGTCGGCACCGCGCAGGGCCAGGCCCAGGCGCTCGCCGCTCACTTCGCGCAGCACCAGCTGCATTTCGCGGTCGTCGAGGTCGACCAGGTCGTCGAACACGAACATCAGGTCCTGGATGCGGTTGCTCAACGGCGCATCGATGCGGGCGATCTCGCCCAGAATCGCCTGGTCCTGGCCGCTGTCCATGAAGTTCAGGATGTTGGCCGCGCACTGCACGCCGCCAATGTTGGACGACTTCAGGTTCTGGTTGCCGGCGAACTGGCGCTCCATGATCTCGTTGAGTTCATTGAGTGCGTTCGGCGGAATGCCGTCGAGGGTGGCGATGCGCAGCAGCACGTCCACGCGGGTACGGTCGGGCAGCAGCTTCAGCGCGTCGGCGGCCTGGTCGGTTTCCAGGTGCGCCATCACGATGGCGATGATCTGCGGGTGCTCGTTGCGCACCAGGTCGGCCACAGCACGCGGGTCCATCCACTTCAGCGCGTCCAGGCCGGTGGTGTTGCGGCCGAGCAGGATGCGGTCGATCAGGTTCCCGGCCTTCTCGCTGCCGAGGGCCTGCACCAGCATGTTGCGGATGTAATCGTCCGAGCCCACGCCCAGCGAGGTCTTCGAGCCCAGCTCCTGGCCGAACTGGTCCATCACCCGTTCCACCTGTTCGCGGGTGATGTCGGTCATGGTGGCCATGGCGATGCCGATTTTCTGCACTTCCTTGGGTTCCATGTGACGCAGCACTTCGGCCGCATCCAGCTCACCCAGCGAAAGCAGCAGTACGGCGGCGCGCTGCACGCCAGTCAGTGCGGCCTCAGTCATTGGCCACCCAGCCCTTGACCACCTGGGCCACGCGCTTGGAGTCGGTCTTCACGGCTTCACGCGCCATCCGCAGTCGTTCCTCATATGAATCCACCGGCAGGGCCAATGCATCCGGCCCGCCCAGGCTGGCCCGGTCGGCGCCAAGCGCCGGCAGCGGCATGCCATCGTCATCGACCAGCTGCACGTCCGCGGTATGCGGCTCCAGTGCCTGTTCGTCGTTCTTCTTGTTCTGGCCGGTGATCGCGCGCAGTGCAGGGCGCAGCACACCGAACAGCAATGCCAGCACCACCACGGCACCCAGCAGCATGCGACCGGCGTCGTGCACCCACGGCAGCTCCCACCATGCCGGGCCTTCGACCGGCGTGGTGTCACGCACGAACGGGGCATTCATCACCGACACGGTGTCGCCACGCTCGGCGTTGAAGCCGACGGCCTGCTTGACCAGCGCCTCGACGCGGGTCAGCTCGGCGGCCGACAGCGGCTGCGGGCTCATCTTGCCGTTGGCACCGGCGCGCGGGACGTTGTCCACCAGCACCGCCACCGAGACGCGCTTGATGCGGCCAGCCGGCTGGCGGGTGTGCTGCAGGGTGCGGTCCAGCTCGTAGTTGCGGGTCGCGTTCTTGCTGCTTTCGGTCGGAGTCTGTGCGGTTGCCGGTGCGGCCTGCTGGCCCGGCGGGCTGTTGCTGGTCGCGCCCGGCACGCCCTGCGGGCCCGGGGTGCTGGTGGTGTTCTCGCTCATCTGCTCGCTACGCAGCTTCTGCGGTTCACCGTTGTAGAGCTCACGGGCTTCCTCGGTTACCGAGAAGTCCATGTCCACGCTCACTTCCGGATTGACGCGGCCAGGGCCGGTCATCGGCTCCAGCAGCTCGCGGATGCGCTGGTTGAACGAGGTTTCCTGGCGGCGGACCTGCTCGAACTGGGCCGCATTGACTGCCGCTTCGCTGTTCGGGTCGGTGATGCTGAGCATGCGCCCGCTCTGGTCGACCACCGTCACCCGTTCCGGAGCGAGGTCCGGAATGCTGGCCGCGACCATGTGCACGATGGCGTCGACCTGGCTGCGTTCCAGCTGCTGGCCGCCACGCAGTTCCAGGGTGACCGAGGCGCTGGCCACGTCACGCTGCCGGGTGAAGGCGCTGGGCTTGGGAATGGCCAGGTGCACGCGCGAATCGCGCACCGGGCGCAGCGTGTTGATGGTGCGCGACAGCTCGGTTTCCAACGCATGCTGGTAGCGCGCGCTTTCCACGAACTGGCTGACGCCGAAGCCCGGGTCGCGTTCCATCAGCTCGAAGCCGAGCTTGCCGCTGTCGGTCAGGCCGGAGCCGGCCAGCTTCAGGCGGGCGTCGTGCAGGTTCTTTTCCGGCACGGTGATGCCACCGGTGGCCGGGTCGAGCGCGAACGGGATCTGCGCGGCGCGCAGCAGGTCGGTCGCTTCAGCGGTGGCCTTCTGGTCCAGGCCGGTATACAGCGGGACCATGCCGGGCTTCTGCGACCAGAAGAACACGGACAGCCCGGCCGCTACGGCCACGGCGATCATCGCCATCAGTCCGAGCCGACGGGTGATCTGCAGGCTTTGCAGCCGATCGAACCACTGGCCCGCCTTTTCGGCGTTCAGGGATTCCTTGGAGAGCGACAGGGCCATGCGGTTCTATCCTTACAGCGGCATGTTCATCACGTCCTGGTAGGCCTGGACGAGACGGTTGCGGACTTCCACGGTGGCGCGGAAGGCGATCTGGGACTGCTGCGAGGCGACCATGACCTTGGCCAGGTCGGCGCTGGGGTCGCCCATTTCGAAGGCCTTGGCGAGGGCGCCGGATTTCTGTTGCGCGTCGTTGACGCCGGCAATCGCACCACGCAGGGTTTCGGTGAAGCTGGCCGGCTGCACCTGCGGCGCATCCAGCACCGTGCCCGGCAGGGCATTGCTGCGCGGCGTTTCGCCCAGCGGGTTGAGCGCCGGCTGTCCCATCTGGGTCTGATAGGAGCGGATCTGCGAAAGGATCGAGGTGACGGAGTGGGACATCTGCAACGGTTCCAGAAACAGGGATGGGGTTGTCTGCTGGAACCAGTGCAAGTGCCGTGCCGAAACCGGTTTTCGATTCAGTGAAGTGAGGAGGTTGGGTGTGCGTGGGGGTGCACCCCGCTCCCCGCGGTAGTGCCGGCCGCTGGCCGGCAACCTCAGCAGCAACGGCCGAAGGCGAAGCAACGGCAGAAGCTGGCGATCCGTGGGATGGCGGGGTGGGTCCGGTTACGGGGGCGCTGCAAGTACGTCCATGTAAGCTCGGTCGCGCCATCCATGGCGCTCACGCCCCCGCAACCGGACCCACCCCGCCTTCGACAGAATTCCGCGATCTGTTGGAACCTGCTGCTGATGGTGGGTGCCGACCGTTGGTCGGCACGGGCTCTTACCCCATTGGAGGCGCCATTTAACCGGCGTCGGATTTCTGGCCTATGGCTGCAGGGTCCATCGGCCGGAATTCTGGCGCTGGCGGGGTGCGATGGGGCCGTCGTGCTGGGTGTAGATGAAACGGCCCTGGTGGTCGGTCTGGCAGGTCAGCAGCAGGGTGTAGTGGGTAGGGCCGGCCGGGTGGGCTTCGGTCATCTGGATTTCCGCGATACGCGGGGCCAGGCGCTGATAGCGGTAGCTGCCGCCGATGCGGAGGTCGGTGCCGAGGATGTCCAGCACGTACTGGCTGCCGGCAAAGCTGACCTGCACCATGCGTCCGGCATTGGGGTTGTCCGGTGCGTACAGCGGATCGCTGAGGTTGGTGAACTGGCGCTGGTCCAGCATGGTGGGCAGGGTGCAGTCGGCGGCGCTGGCCAGGGCCGGGCAGAGCAGGGCGGCGAGCAGGGTGAGGCGATGCATGCTGGGACCTCGTTGGGATGTCCTTGCCATGCTCCGCACTGCGGCGGTGATGTCTTTAGGAAAACGTGCAAATGCAATGGGGTCAGATCCCTTTCCGCAGGAAAGGGATCTGACCCCAGGTTCTGGAAACACCAACGCCCGGGCAAGCCCAGGCGTTCGTGCCCCCTTCATGCTGGTTGCGAGCTTCAGCCGGCCAGTTCAGCCTGCTCACGTTCGATGCCGTACTTGCGCAGCTTTTCCACCAGGGTGGTGCGGCGCAGGCCGAGCAGCTGGGCGGCGTGGGCGACGACGCCCTGGGTGCGTTCCAGTGCTTCGTTGATCAGGCCCAGTTCGATGTTGGCCATGTGGTTGCGCAGGTCCATGCCTTCATCGGGCAGCGCCGCCGGTGCTGCGGCGCGATTGACGGCAATGCCGTGCTCCAGCGCCGGTTGGTTGCCGCCGCCCGGGGTGTGGAACGAGAAGCTGCGCAGGTCCAGGCGTTCTTCGCTGGCCGTCGGCTGTACCGGTGCCGGTGCGGCCACCGCTGCCAGTGCAGCGTCGCCACGGTAGCGGGCCGGCAGGTCCTGCACGCGCACCGATCCGCCCGGGTGCAGCACCGCCAGGCGCTCGACCAGGTTGGTCAGTTCGCGCACGTTGCCGGGCCACTCGTAGCCGGCCAGTGCCTGCAGCGCTTCCGGGGTGAAGCGCACTTCGCCACGGCCGGTGCGCGCCAGCTGTGCGGCGATGGTTTCCACCAGCGCCGGCAGGTCTTCGCGACGCTCGCGCAGGGCGGGCACGTCGATCGGGAACACGTTGAGGCGGTAGAACAGGTCCTCGCGGAACTTGCCTTCGGCAATACGGGTTTCCAGGTCGCGGTGGGTCGCGGCCACAACGCGTACGTTGCAGCGGATGGTCTGGTTGCCACCGACACGCTCGAAACTGCGTTCCTGCAGCACGCGCAGCAGCTTCACCTGCATCGGCAGGCTCATGTCGCCGATTTCGTCGAGCAGCAGGGTACCGCCTTCGGCCATTTCGAAACGGCCCTTGCGCGCGGTCAGTGCGCCGGTGAAGGAACCCTTTTCGTGGCCGAACAGTTCGCTTTCCAGCAGGTCGGCCGGAATGGCACCGCAGTTGATCGCCACGAACGGGCCGTCGCGGCGCGGCGAGCGCTGATGGATTGCGCGCGACACGACTTCCTTGCCGGTACCGGATTCGCCCAGCACGAGCACGGTGGTGTCGAATGCGGCCACCTGTTCGATCATCGTGCGCAACGCAGTCACCGCCGGACCGTTGCCGGTCGGGCCCTGGTCCTGCGCGGCGCCGGCCTGGTGCTCGGCGTCCAGGCGCTTGAGGCTGGCGCGGCGCAGCAGGGCTTCCATCTGCGCATGGCGCAGCGGCGTTTCCAGCGGCCAGATGTTGGCTTCGTGCAGGCCGTGCTGATGGGCAAAGGCTGCGGCATCACCGTCGGCCAGCAGTACCGGCGGCGGCAGGCTGCTGCCGCCCAGCCAGTTGTACAGCGCGGTGCTGGCAGCGGTGTCGTCCAGGCTGCCGACGATCACGGCCATCCAGTCGTTCTGGCGCTGACGGCCCAGGTCGAAGTCGGCCGCGTCGGAAACCCAGCGCGGGTTGAAATCCATGAATTCCAGCAGGGCAACGGTGCGCTCTGCGCGCACGGCGTCGTTGTCCAGCACCAGGATGCGCGATTCGCTCACGATCGATCCTCCCTGAGGCCTTCCAGGATCGGCATGACTTCCTGGATGTAGGACAGCTTGCTGACAAAATTGTCGGCGCCAGCGCGCAGCGCGTGTTCGCGGTGCTCGGCGTCGTCGAAGTGGCTGGCGATCACGATGTACGGTGCATCGTCCTGCGACTTGATCAGGCGGGTGGCCTGCAGGCCGCCCATTTCCGGCATCGCCAGGTCCATCAGCACCACCTGCGGGCGCAGCGTTTCCGAGCGCTCGATCGCTTCCAGGCCGTTGCCGGCGCTGCCGACGATCTGCAGCCAATCGATCTTGCGGAAATGGCGCATCGCCGCGTTGATGAAGCCCTCGTGGTCATCGACCAGCAGGACCGTGAGCTTGTTCATGTCCAACATCCTTTTCAGCCCACCCGGGCCAGCTGCGGTTGCCTGGCGCCAAGCCGACGCCGTTCACGGGCCGGGGCGATGTCCAGTTGTTCTCGGTATTTTGCGACGGTTCGGCGGGCAATGTTCACCCCCTGGCGCGACAGCAGGCCGGCGATGGCCTCGTCGGCCAGCGGGCGGCCGGCCGGTTCGGCGTCGATCAGGCGGCGGACCATGGCCTTCACGGCCTGGCCGGAAACGCTGGCGCCTTCCAGGCGCACGGCGAAGAAGTGCTTCAGTTCGAAGGTGCCGCGCGGGGTCTGCAGGAACTTGCCGGTGGTGATGCGCGAGACGGTCGACTCGTGCATGCCGATTTCCTCGGCCACTTCCTTCAGGGTCAGCGGCGCCATGGCCTCTTCGCCACGCACCAGGAACGCGGCCTGGCGCTCGACGATCACCCGCGCGGTGCGCAGCAGGGTGTCGTAGCGCATCGACAGGCCGCGGCTGAACCAGCGCGCTTCCTGCAGCATCTCGCGCAGTGCTGGTGCGGCCTCGCTGGTCTCGGCCAGCGCCTGTTCGTACTGGCTGTTGATCGAGACGCGGCGGCTGGTGGCCGGGTTCAGCGCCACCTTCCACTGGTCGTCGGCGTGCCAGGCAACCACGTCCGGCACCACCACGGCGTTGCGTTCCGGCAGCAGGCTGTCGCCCGGGCGCGGCTGCAGCGAGAGGATCAGGCGCACGGCTTCGCGCACGTCGTCGATCTCGGCGTCGTGCAGGCGGGCGAGGGCGGGGTAGTCGTGCGCGGCCAGCGCCTCGAGCGCGCCACCGAGAATGCGTGCCGCCAGGTGGCGGGCGGGGACTACGCCGTGCAGGCTGCGCAGCTGTGCCTGCAGGCCTTCGCGCAGGTCCTGTGCGGCCATGCCGGCCGGCTCGCCATGCAGCAGCTGCTGACGGATGGCTTCGACGCCGTCGGCGGCGATGTCGAACTGGGCGCTGGCCAGCAGCTGCAGCTGGTCCAGCGGTGCCTGCAGGTAGCCTGCCTCATCGCAATGGTCCAGCCAGAAGGTGGCCACGGCCAGCTCGCGGTCATCCATGTCCAGCGACAGGCGCTGCAGCACGCGCAGCTGCGGGTCGCTCGATTCGCCGGCAGCGATGCGTGCCATGCGGTCGTCGTCGCCGTCCTGCCAGCTGGCGCCGGCCACGTCCCACATCGACGACTCCGGCAGCTCGTCGAAGGCGGCGGTGTCCATCGTGGTGGCACTCGCTTCGGTGGCTTCGGCGGTGGGTGCTTCAGCCTCTTCGATCTCCAGCAGCGGGTTGGAGTCCAGCAGGCGCTGGATTTCCTGTTCCAGGTGCAGGCCATCGAGCTGCAGCAGCCGGATCGACTGCAGCAACTGCGGGGTGAGGTGAAGTTGTTGGCCCAGCTGGGCCGAGAGTGCAGCCTTCATCGTGGTTCCCCGGCACCGCTCCCCGGCGCCTTGTGGAACGCATCTTGCTTTTGATCCGGCGGGGGCGGAATCAGGGGGTTCCTGAGAGGCTTCGTGAATGTCCTGACAGGGTGTAGGGGTATTCCCTACATTGTCGCGGAATGTTGACGATGATCGCCGCTAAGTTACTGATTTCCGGTGTGGGTCCCGGGTTGATCGGGCTGTGCCGTGTACGGATTCCTGTCGGGGCGTGTCGGGGTGACGGGAATTCGTCGTCAGTGCGGATCTGGCCTCCTTCGCGGAGGATCACTCCAGCTCGTGCTGGTGGCGCGCGGCCAGCAGCAGCAGATCGTTGGCGCGGCGGCAGCCCAGCGATTCCATCATGCGTGCGCGGTGGGTCTCCACCGTCTTGACACTGATGCCGAGGTCGGCGGCTATTTCCTTGTTGCTCTCACCCTTGCCGATGCGGCGCAGGATCTCGCGCTGGCGCGGCGACAGTGCGGCGATGCCGGTGGGTTTCTCGCGACCGAGCATCGGTGCCAGCATCTTGGCGGAGATCTGCGGGCTCAGGAACACCTGGCCGGCGTGCGCGGCACGCAGCGCCAGTTCAAGCTCCTGCGGTGCGGCATCCTTGACCAGGAACCCGACCGCACCGCGATCGAGTGCATCGCGCACGTGTGCGGCGTCGTCGTGCATGGTCATCATCACCACCCGCGTGCCAGGGGCGCGCAGGCGGATGTCGCTGAGGGCTTCCAGGCCGGTGCGGCCGGGCAGTGACAGGTCCATCAGGATCACGTCCGGGGCGTGCTGCAGGGCCAGCTGCAGTGCCTGCTCGGCATTGCTGGCCTCGGCGACGAGCTGCACGTCGGCAAACCCCTGCAGCAGCCGCGCCAGGCCGGCGCGGACCAGGGTGTGATCGTCGACGATGAGAACTCGCACAGGCACGTTGGAGGTCCGTGAGGGGAGTCCACCTTAACTTAGCTGAACGGGCGCGCCAAGGGTTGCCCATCCGGCGTCATGGTGGCAGGTTTCAGCGGGCGCGGCGTGCTTCGGCCACCTGGCGGCGATGCAGGCGGAACAGATGCCGCTCCATTGCCATCTCCAGGCCATCGCCAAGGCGCTGGAAACGCAGCCACAGGTAATGACCACCGCTACCGTCCGCCGCTTCGGCGACCACTTCCACGGGCAGGTCGATATGGTCAGGCAGCCAGTCGCTGGGCTGCAGACGCACCAGGCCGGCCTGACCAGGGCTGGCGCCGCTGCGCGGCCCCAGCTGCAGGCGGATGCCGCGGCGTGACCAGCGCACGGGGCGCAGCGTCAGTTCCTGGCCCTGCTGGCGTACCAGGCGGCCGAGCAGCACCATTGCCAGATCCAGCTTGGCTTCCAGCCGCTGCAGCTGCAGGCTGGACTCATTGCGGTCGTCGTGCTCGTCAACGCGGCTGTCCTCGACCAAGGCCAGGCTGCGCAGCAGGCCTTCGGCACTGCTGGTGCGACCGGCGGCGCTGCCTGCCTGGAACTCGGCCGGCAAGGCCAGCTCGCAGCTGAGCGTTTCGTCGAACAGCTCGCTTTCGGCGGGGTGGTGCAGCGACGTGGTCGGCAGTTGGGTCATGCGAGTGATTCTGCCTGCAGGTAGGCATGCGCCGCGCGAAGGGAGCGGCCGGTGTGCTTCAGGTGTGCTGCGGCTTCATCGCGGAGGGAGATCATGCGCGCCAGTACGCGTTGCTGGTGGTCGCGCAACGCGAGGATGGCGGCATCACTGGGGCGTTCGACAACCAGCGACAGGGCAGCCACGGCTTCCAGGTGTTCGGCCATCAGGCGTTCGCTGGTGTCGTGGTCCTCGCCCTGGAGGCTGGTTTCCAGCGTATCAAGGGCGTCGTGCATAGTCTGAAGGTTCATGGCGCCACCGCTTTGGTGACCTGGCGCTGGTCTGCCGGAATCGCGTTCCAGGCCGAATCGATCTCCACCATCAAGCCCAGGGCTTCCTTCAGTGCGGTTGGATCGTTGTGCAGGTTGCCCTCGGTCAGGCGCATGATGACGAAGTCGTACAGTGCCGACAGGTTGCCGGCAATCTCGCCGCCGGCTTCGTGATCGAGCGAGCCGTTGAGGTGGCCGACGATGGCGCAGGCTTCGCCGATGGCCTTGCCCTTGCGCGCCTGGTCATTCTGCTGCAAAGAGGCTTCAGCGGTGCGGATGCGCTCGCAGGCACCGGCCAGCAGCAGCGCTACCAACTTGTGTGGATCGGCATCGACGACCGAGGTGGTCACGCCGACTTTTCGGTACTGCTCGGCGAACTGCCGATTGGAACCGTACATAGGGGAAGTCTCCTGGAATGCCTGCCCATCCGCGTGGGTTGAGGGGTTCGGCACGGGTCTAACGGGTTATCGGCGCAGCCGGGGCTCTACTTGAGTACCGACTGCGCCGGAAAAATGCCTGGAAATCAGTTGCCGAGCTGCTGGATGAGCGAGCCGCCGGCCGATTGCATCTGCGTGACCATCTTTTCCATCGCGGTGAACTGCTTGGTGTAGCGGTCGGCCACCTTTTCCATGTTCTTGTCCAGCTCGTCCAGCTGCTTTTCCAGTGCCTTGATCTGCTTGTTCAAGGTCGCCGTACGCTGGGTGATCGTGCCGGTGGTCGCGTCCAGGCTGCTCTTCAGCAGTTCGGTCATCGGCTTGCCCAGCGCGCCCTCTGCACCAAACAGCTTGGTGGCGGCCTCTGGGTTCTTCGCCAGCGCGGTGTCGAGCTTGGCGCCATCAAGGCTCATGCTGCCGTCGGCGGCAATGGTGATGCCCAGATCCTTGAGGTCGTTGACGTTGGCACTCAGCTGGGCGCGCAGCTGCTGCTGCAGGCCACGGACCATGGCGTCGCCGGTCATGGTCGAGGCCGTGCGCGTCTCAGCGTTGTAAGCGCTGGAATTCTTCAACGTGGTCTGGATTCCGTTGTAGGCGGTGATGAAGGCCGTGAGATTGGTCTTCAGCGTGCTGTTGTCCGGAGTGACGGTCAGCGTCTGCGTCTCGCCTTCCTTCGCCTTGGTCAGGGTGAGGCTGATGCCGGGTACCAGATCGGTGATCGTGTTCGAGCTGCTGGTGCGAGTGAAACCATCCACCACCACCACTGCATCCTTGGCGGGCACCATCTCGGTCATCTTCGATGCGGATGTGCCGTCATAGGCCAGCTCGGAGAGTCCGCCATTGCCGCCACTGGCGCTGACCTTCAACGCGCCCTTGCTGCCGGAATCAACGGCGGTCAACACCAGGTGCATGCCATCGTCGGCGGTCACCACGGCCGCGGTGACGCCCTTGCTCTCGGCGGCGGAATTGATCTCGGCCGCGATCTTCTCCATCGTCGCGCCGGGTTCGATGTTCACGCTGATGGACTTGTCGCCGTATGCGATCGTCAGCGTTCCGTCGCCAACCACGGCGTCCTTTGTATACGCCTTGGAGCTGAGCTTCTGGTTCTGTGCCAGGGATTTGACTTCCACCTGGTGGCTGCCCGCAGCGGCCTTGCCGGCGGTCGTGCTGGTGTCCAGGGTCGCAGTGAAGTTCGACTCGGTTGGCGTGCTGACTTTCAGGCCGGGGGTGGCCACACCCTTGACCAGGGTCTTCAGCGCGCTCTGCAGACCTGTCATTCCGCTTTTGATGGTGCCAAGCGCCGAAAGCTTGGCGCTGGCGGCAACACCCGCCGAGTTGATCTGCTTTTCCCGGGGCTCGCGTTCCTTGGCGGTCAGCTGTGCAACCAGGCTGGGAATGTCGAGGCCGGAACCAATCGTGCCGATGGCCATGAGGGGAATCCTTTTTCTTGGACGGGCCGGGCGGGTGTCCTGCACCTGCTATCGGCCTGGGAGGGGCGAGCTTGAGCGTGGAAACGCTCTCCAGCCTTCTGCAAGGCCCATGCCAATCCGCCACCGGGCACGAAGAAGGGGGCTTGCGCCCCCTTCCCGTTGTTGCCTTGTACTACCGCTGGATCAGCGCAGCAGGCTCAGCACGTTCTGGCTGGACTGGTTGGCCTGGGCCAGCATGGCGGTACCGGCCTGCTGCAGGATCTGGTTGCGGGTCAGCTCGGCGGTTTCCGAAGCGTAGTCCACGTCGCGGATGCGGCTGCGGGCAGCCGACATGTTTTCCGACGAGGTGTTCAGGTTCGCAACCACCGAGGTGAAGCGGTTCTGGATCGCACCCAGGTCGGCGCGGGCGGAGTTGATCGAGTTCAGGGCTGCGTCCATCGCCAGGATGGCGTTGTCGGCACCGTCCTTCGAGGAGATGTCCAGGTCGGCAAAGCCTTCAGCGGCCTTGCCTGCCGTGAACTTGGCGGTACCAGTGGCCAGGCCGGTAGCATCCTTCAGCTTGTCGGCGGTCAGGCTGCTCTTCACTTCGAAGTCGGCCTTTTCCGACGTCAGCTGCAGCTTGCCTTCCACCAGCGAGGCGGTGACACCCGTCTCGTGGGTCTTCGCGTTGATGGCGTTGACCAGTGCAGTGCTGCGATCGCCTGCGGTCTTCGATGCCCCGACAGTGATGTCAACGAAGCCCGAACCGTCACTCTTGCTGATCTGAAGTTCACCTGCAGCAACGCCGGTCGAGAAGTCGGCTGCCTTTGCCACCTGGGTGGCCACGGCAACATCGACGCCAGCTGCGACAAACGGAGCGCCGGTGATTTTGAATGCTTCGCCCGAGTTGGAGATGCTGATGGCACCGGCAGCAACAGAGGTGGAGACGCCAGCTGCCGCGAGTTCGCTGGACTTCGCAGCCAGCGCGTTTCCAATGTTGGTGACCATCGACGTTCTGGCAGCGGCGACATCTGCACCTCCAGTCACCCCTGCCACGTCGATCTTGACGCCGGCCACGTTGAACGAGAATGCATCGTACGTCCTCGCTCCGTCAACGCCAGCTGCGTCTACGAGGCTGGCCCCATTGATCGTGCCGGCCGTCGCGTTCGCGATAGCGTCCTTGGCGCCGCCCACCGGCACAGCACCGGTCGCGCTTGCATCTTTCGACGCGGTGGTCCAGTTACCCAGCTTGCTGATGTTGGCGTTGGCAACCTGCGAGATGTTGATCGTCTGGCCCTGGTTGGCGCCGATCTGGAAGGCCTGGTTGGTGAAGGTGCCGTCCAGCAGGTTGGTGCCGTTGAAGTTGGTCTGTTCGGCGACGCGCTGGATTTCCTGCTTCAGCAGCTGCACTTCGGCGTTCAGGGCCTGACGGTCGGAATCAGAGTTGGTGGCGCTGCGCGACTGCACGGCCAGCTCGCGGACGCGCTGCAGGTTGTTGCCGATCTCACCCAGTGCGCCTTCGGCGGTCTGGGCCAGCGAGATGCCGTCGTTGGCGTTGCGGGCGGCCTGGTTGGCGCCGCGGATCTGGGTGGTGAAACGCTCGGAGATCGCCAGGCCGGCGGCATCGTCCTTGGCGCTGTTGATGCGCATGCCCGAGGACAGGCGCTGAATGGTGGTGGCCAGGTTGGCGCCGCTGGTGCCCAGGTTGCGCTGGGCGTTCAGCGACATGGTGTTGGTGTTGATGACTTGTGCCATGGTGCGGTTTCCTTGTAGGCAGTGTGTCCGGCAGAGCAGCCTGACCGGTTTCGGGGGGCAGTGGCTGGCTTCCCCCCAAGGGGTGTGCTACCGCTGCTGAAATCAATAACGGCACTACCCCTCCGGCCTTTAGCAGAGTTTCGATCCTTTTTTCTCTGGTCAAACGAAAAGGCCCCGCCATCTGCATGGCGGGGCCCGGCTCCAGCTCGTGTGGTGCAGCTATTACGACTGCAGCAGGCGCAGTACGTTCTGCGGCACCTGGTTGGCCTGCGCCAGCATGGCCGTGCCGGCCTGCTGCAGGATCTGCCCGCGGGTCAGTTCGGCGGTTTCCTGTGCGTAGTCAACGTCACGGATGCGGCTGCGTGCGGCGGACAGGTTCTCCGAATTGGTGTTCAGATTGGCGATGGTCGAGGTGAAGCGGTTCTGGATCGCGCCGAGGTCGGCGCGGGCCGAATTGACCGACTGCAGCGCCGCATCCATGGCGAGGATGGCGTTGTCGGCGTTGGCCTGGTTGGAGATATCCAGTTCTGCAAAGCCCGTCTGGGCCGTACCTGCGGTGAATGCCGTGCCATTGGTGGCGCTGCTGCCTGCCGTCAGGCCAGTGGCATTGGCCAGCGCGGTGGCGCTCAGCGAGCCACCAATGGTGAAGTTGCCTTCCTTGTTTTCCAGCTGCACCCTCCCGTCGATCAGCGATGCGGTGACGCCGGTTTCGTGGGTCTTGGCGTTGATGGCGTTCACCAGCAACGTATTGCGTTCCGAGGCGTTCTTTGCGGCACCCACGTTGATGTCGACCACGCCACTGCCATCGGCCTTGGTCAGCGTCAGCTGACCGGCAGTGATGGCGGGGAAATCAGCAGCAATTGCCGGCGTGCCGTTCTGATGGTTGGCGACAAAGGCGCCAGTGGCGAAGCCCTCAGCGGCACCGGCGCCGGTGACGGTGATCGGCAGGTCATTGCCGTCGGCGCGCGAGAATGCCAAGGTGCCGGCAGCCACGCTGCCACTCATGGTGATGCCGGCGGCGGCCAGCGCATCGGACTTGCTTGCCAGTGCCGCGGTGATGTCAGCGGCATTGACCGCCCCGCCAGCAGCGGCGGTGTGGATCGAAATACCGCCGACAGAGAAGGCAAAGCCACCAGCAGGAACCGTTGCAATGGCATTGAAGTTGCCGGACGGACCCGAGGTGGTCGGAATCGCAGCCTCGGCGCCACCGGTCGCAGTCTTGCCGGCCACGCTTGCCGGGGTCGAGGCACTGGTCCAGTCGCCCAGCTTGTGCACATTCGCATTGGTGATCTGCGAGATGTTGATGGTCTGGCCCTGGTCGGCGCCGATCTGGAAGGCCTGGTTGGTGAAGCTGCCGTCCAGCAGGCTGGTGCCGTTGAAGTTGGTCTGCTCCGCAACGCGCTGGATTTCCTGCTTCAGCAGCTGCACTTCGGCGTTCAGCGCCTGGCGGTCCGAGGCGGAGTTGGTTGCGCTGCGGGCCTGAACGGCCAGTTCGCGGATACGCTGCAGGTTGTTGCCGACTTCGCCCAGTGCGCCTTCAGCGGTCTGTGCCAGCGAGATGCCGTCGTTGGCGTTGCGCGCGGCCTGGTTGATGCCACGGATCTGGGTGGTGAAACGCTCGGAGATCGCCAGACCGGCGGCGTCGTCCTTGGCACTGTTGATGCGCATGCCCGATGACAGGCGCTGGATCGAGGTGGCCAGCGAGCTGCTGCTGGTGGACAGGTTGCGCTGAGCGTTCAGCGACATGGTGTTGGTGTTGATGATCTGTGCCATGGTGCTTCTCCGTGGTTGCTCGGTTGTTTCGGTGTGGAAGGCGCGGGACGCGCCGTGCTGGAAGACGGATGGAACGGGGAAAGGGACTAGCGGATCTTGTTGAACAGGGACATCGCCTGCATCTGGCTGAAGATCGTCTGGGCGGCTTGAAGGGCGGCGGTCTCCAGCTTGTATTGGCCGATGGCATCGGCGTAATCGAGGTCGCGCATCGTCGAGAGCGTGCTCTTGACGGTGACGGCAGTGGCTTCGCGGGCGCTGGCCGCGGTATCGATGGCGGCCAGCTGGGCGCCGCCCTTGGCGCGGGCGTCGATCATCGTTTCCGAGGCCCTGTTGAGGTCGCGGATGCTGGACTGCAGCGTGTTCTGCAGCGCCGTGCGCTGGCTTTCGGTGGACGGGTCGGTTTCCAGTGCGGCGACCAGTTTGTCCAGGGTGGAGAAGATGTCGCGGCTACCCGCGTCGCTGACGTTGAACTGATCACCGGCGGCTGGCTTGCCCTCGATGCGCATGCGCACACCGCCAACAACAATGTCCTCGCCGGGTTTGTGGGTTCCGCTGCCGACCACCGTGCCGGTGCCATCAACCACCTCATAGGCACCTTCGGCAGTGCCGGTGAAGCGGACACTGAGCGTGCCGCCGGCCCAGCTGCCGCTGCCGTCACGGCTGACTGAGGTCAACAGGCCACTGCCGGTGTTGCCGGCGGCCGCGCTGGCATCCACACGGCCATCGCCGGTGGGGATGCGCATGAAGATCTCGCTGCCGGGCAGGGCGTCGGAGACCAGTTGGCCCGGTGCCACCTCCACCTGCCGCTGGTTCTGGTCACCGCTGTAGGTCACGGTGCCGCCGCTTCGCTGGAACGGGGCGTCAGCGTCGTTGCTGCCACCGAACAGGTAGCGTCCGCTGCCATCCCTGGAATTGGCCAGCGACAGCAGGCTTTCCTGGATGGTCTTCAGCTCGCTGACGATGGCCTTGAGGTCACTGGCCTTGGGCACCGGACTGTTGGCCTGGATACTCAACTCCACGGCGCGCGACATGAGCTCATTGACCTGAGCCAAGGCGTTTTCCTGCAGGCCCAGGCGGTTCTGCACGCTGTTGGCGTTCTTGCCGAGCTGCTCGAGCCCGGCCACGACACGGTCCAGGCCAACGGCCGTACCTGCAGCGACCGGGTCGTCCTTGGCGGAGGTGATCTTGCTGCCAGTCGCGATCTGCTGCTCGAGGTGGCTGATTTTCGACTGCTTGGCGAGCATCAGCGACACGGACTGGTTGAACATCATCCCGGTGGAAATTCGGCTGCTCATCGACGGACGGCTCCCAGGATGGTCTGGAACATGTTGTCGGCGGTGGAGATCAGCTGTGAGGCGGCCTGATAGGCCTGCTGCAACCGCAGCATGTCGGCTGCTTCCTCATCCAGGTTGACGCCGGAGATCTCGTCGCGGGCTGCCTGCGCCTTGTCCGTGATGACCTGCTGCGCGTCCAGCGAGTACTCGGCCGAACGTGCCGCCGCGCCGACCTGCGTGGTCAACCCCCCCAGCGCACCGTTGAGGGTGACGGTGCCGCCGTTGAAGGCCTTGGCGTCCTCGACCTTGGCCAGCTTTGCCGCGTTGCTGTTGTCCGACGAGCCTGCCGGAGTAGGGCTGATATTGAAGGTGTCGCCGACCTTCGGTGCACCGTCCAGCACGAAGCTCCAGCCATTGGCGCTGATGGTCTGGCCCGGTGTGTAGGTCTGCGGCGGCCCACCGTTGATGGTGTAGGTGGTCGCCGACGTGAACACGATTGCGGCAGGATCGCGCAGGTTCGGATTGGATACATCGTTGACGGTGACGCCGGTCAGCTTCCCGGTGCCGGTGTTGGCCAGTGCAGCCGTACCCTTGACCGCTGCCGCTGCGGCGATGCGGGAGGGATCGGTGATGGCGGTTTCCAGGCTTCCGGCGACGCCCGCGGTCGGCTGCAGGAGGAAACGGTCGTTGGTGGCCGGGGTGCCGCCGACCACCAGCTTGACGCCATTGATCACCAGCGGATCGGCGGTCGTGCCGGTACCGGTCAACGCAACGGTGGCGCCAGTGTCGGCGCGGGTGGCCTGCCACTGGGTGCCGTCGAACTTGAGGACGATGTTCTGTGCCTCCAGCTTGGACAGGTCACCATAGGTCGCAGTGAGGCTGCCGGTACCGGTATTGCTCGCGTTGGGCGTGACGCGTGGGCTGCCGATGGTGAAGAAGTCGCCGCCCATCTTGCCGTACATGTCCACGCCCTGGTGGTGCGCCTGGTTGAAGCTCTCGGCCAGGCCGACGGCGAGCTTGCCCAGTTCGGCCTGGGCCGGTGTCAGCACGGTATCGCGGAACTCGAGCATGCCGCCGATCTTTCCGCCCACTGCCTTGGGATCGAGCGTGATCGTGTTGCCCTGGGTTTCCAGCGCCAGTTGCAGGCGTTCGGGCTGGTATGGATCGGTCACCGTAGTGACCTTGGACGCGGTCGTGCCCACCACCAGCGCATTGCCGCCTGCGGTATAGACGTTCATCACGCCGCCATCCTGGACGACGGCAGTGCCACCGGTGTAACCGATCAGCTGCGAGATCAGCTGGTCGCGACGGTCGAGCAGGTCCGGCGCCGCGTTGGCCACGTTGCTGCCAATGGCGCCGTTGATCTGCGCAATCTCCTGCGCCAGGCGATTGACTTCCGTGGCGCCGGCAATGAGCCCGTTGTTGACCTCGCTGCTCAGGTTGTTCATCTGCGTGTTGAGCTGCACGAAGCGGCTCGCCAGGGCCTTGCCGCCATCGAGCAGGCTCTGCCGGTCGGCCGTGCCGGCCGCGTTGGACGAAAGGCCACTGACGGCGTCGAAGAAGTTGGACCAGGAGCCGGCGACATTCGTGGCCGGGTCCGAGAACAGGGCATTCACCCGGTCGGCCATGCCCGAAAGCTGCTTCAGGCGTGCCAGCTCGCCGCTGCTGTCGAGCAGGCGCGAGATGGCCAGCTGGTCGGCAGCACGGCGGATATCGGTGATGCGGGTGCCGCTGCCAACGTCCCCAAAGCCGTAGTTCTGCGGATCAGACGTGGCGAAGTCGACCTTCTGCCGGCTGTAGCCAGGGGTGTTGATGTTGGCGACGTTGTGGCTGGTGGTCGCCAACGCGCGCTGGAAGGCGAGCAGGGCACCGGTACCGGTGGAAAGTACGCTGGACATGGGGTTCCTCAACGACGAGTGATACCCAGCGCCGCGGTTGCGGTGCTGGCGAAGGTCTGGCCAAGGCGTGAGCCGGCATCGGCCACGGCACTGACGGCGCGCTCGATGGTCGGGCCGCCGGCGATCGCGGCGATCTTGGCCGCGTAACGCGGATCGGTGGCATAGCCGGCGCGTTGCAGGCCGCGGGCGAAGCCCTGCACGTCGGTGCCGGCCTGCAGGGCCTGCTGGTAACGCGGGCTGGTCTTCAGCAGGCGCACATAGTCGGCGAAGCTCTCGGCCGGCGAACTGTAGGCGCGGAAGCTGGCGGTCTCGTTGCGGCGCACGCCATCGACATATTCGTGGGTGCCGGCCACGGCGCGCTGGCCGTTCCAGCCATTGGCCTTGATGCCGAACAGGTTGTGCGAAGTGCTGCCGTCGGCATGCTTGATGTGGCGCTTGCCCCAGCCGGTTTCCAGCGCCGCCTGGGCGACCAGGGCGCGGGCATCCACGCCCAGTTCCTTGGCTGCACTCTGCGCGTGCTGCCAGATGCTGGCAACGAAGCCTTCCGGGGTGTGCTCGCCCAGCTGGGCGACGGCGGTGCGGGTAGCCATCGCATCGGCCGGACTGATCGCGGTGCCGCGGTTGCTGGCGGTGGCCGACCACTGGTCGCTGTTGGCGGCCCAGTCCTCGCCCTGCAGGCTGCCGATGTACGGATCGTCGGTGCCCAACGAGCGGTGCATGCTGCTGCTCTCGCGGCCGGCGATCAGGTCCAGGGCCTGTTCCATCGGTGCGACCGCCGCCTGCGCACCGTGCTGTGCACCGGCGGCCATCTGCTGCAGCAGGCGCACGGCCTGGCTGCCGTCTTCCAGCGGCAGCGACGGTGCCGGCTTGGCCGGTGCATTGAGCTGGTAGGCACGACTGGCCTTGGCCGGATCCACGCGGGTATCCAGCGCCGGGCCGTCGGCGGCCTGGCCGGACAGCTGCCGGCTGATCATGCCCGACAGGCCCAGGCCCTTGCCGCGGGTCATCGCCTCGGCAATCTTCTGGTCGTACATCTCGCGGAACATCTTGTTTTCGCCGGGGAACAGCGAGTCGCCGAAGCTGGCGTCACGCATGCTCTTGACCAGCATCTGCGCGAACTGGCCTTCCAGCTGGCGCGCGACCTTGTCCATCTTGGCCGGATCGTTCTGTTGCGCCGGGTGCAGATCGAATGCGGGAGTGATACGCATATCAGATCACCTCGAGCTCGGCACTCAGTGCGCCGGCCTGCTTCAGGGCTTCCAGGATCGCGATGAGATCGCCTGGTGCTGCGCCCACGGCGTTCACCGCGTGCACGATCTCGTCCAGGGTGGTGCCGCCGCTGAACTTGAACATGCGGCTGCCGTCGTTGGTGGCGGTGATGGTCGACTGCGGGCTGGCCACGGTGCGGCCGCCGGACAGCGCATTGGGCTGGCTGACGTTGGTGTTTTCCTGGATGGTCACGGTCAGCGAACCATGCGAGATCGCCGCCGGTCCCACGCGCACCTGTTGGCCGATGACCACGGTGCCGGTACGCGAATTGACCACCACCTTGGCCGGGGCGCTACCGGGGGTCAGTTCCAGGTTCTCGATTCGCGCAAGCAGGCCGATGCGTGCGCCCGGATCGGTCGGCGCGGTAACCGCTACGGTCACGCCGTCGACCGCACGCGCGGCACCTTCGCCGAAGGCGTTGTTGAGCGCGGCAACCATGCGCGAGACCGTGGTGAAGTCGTTGTTGTGCAGGTTCAGGGTGATGTCGCCGCCGTTGGCCAACGGATCGGGCAGGGCACGTTCAACGGTGGCACCGTTGGGAATGCGGCCGACGCTTGGCACGTTCACCGAGACACGGGAACCATCCTTGCCCTGCGCACCAAAGCCGCCGACGATCAGGTTGCCCTGGGCGATGGCATAGATCTGGCCGTCAGCACCGCGCAGCGGCGCCATCAGCAGCGAACCGCCGCGCAGCGAGACCGCGTTGCCGATCGAGGACACGGTGATGTCGATCGGCTGGCCCGGCTTGGCGAACGGCGGCAGTTCGGCGTGGATCGCCACGGCGGCCACGTTCTTCAGCTGCGGGTTGACGTTCGGCGGCACGTTGACGCCCAGTTCGCCGAGCAGGTTCTTCAGGCTCTGCACGGTGAAGGGTGCCTGGCTGGTGCGGTCGCCGCTGCCATCCAGGCCGACCACCAGGCCATAACCCACCAGCGCATTGCCGCGCACGCCGCCGACCTGGGCCAGGTCCTTGATGCGCTCGGCGCTGGCAGGGGCAGCCACGACCAGCAGCATCAACGCGACGAACGACGCCATGCGTCGCTGCCAGGAAGAAGAGGAGAAGAGTTTCATGGCCATACTCAGAACGGCGTCAGGCCGGAGTTGAAGAAGCGGCTCAGCCAGCCCATCGCGTTGGACTGCGCGACGGGACCGCGGCCGCCGTAGACGATGCGGGCCTCGGCCACGCGGCTGGACGGAATGGTGTTGTCCTGGCTGATGTCGCCCGGGCGCACGATGCCCTGCACCTGCACCAGTTCATCGCCCTGGTTGAGCCGCAGGTTCTTCTGCCCCTGCACCACCAGGTTGCCGTTGGGCAGGCGTTGGACTACGGTGACGGTGACGCTGCCCTGCAGGCGGTTGCTCTGCGCGCTGTTGCCCTTGCCGGTGAAGTCACGCGCGCCCTTTGCCGTGGCACTCAGGATGTCCTTGCCGCCAAGGGTGACCGGAGCGCCGAGAATGGACGGTGTACCCAGGCTCAGGTTCGATTCCTTGTTGGTGGCCGTGTTGGCACTGGTCTGCGCGGTGGTGTTTTCCAGCAGGGTGATGGTCAACAGGTCGCCAACATCGCGCGCGCGTCGGTCCGAATACAGCTGCAGGGTCGGGCCGGCAGCGTAGATTGCACCGGCGGTCGGCTGTGCCTGCGGCGGCATGATCGGCTGGATCGGTGCCATCGTCGGGTAGGGGCGCACGTCGCCCGCGATCACGCAGCCACCGAGCAGGGCGGCCACGGCGCAGGTGAGGGCAGTGCGGGCGAAGTTGGAAATGGGCGACATGGCGGTTTCCCGGTTTGGCCGGTCAGAGCTTGTTGTTGAGATAACCGAGCATCGAGTCGGTGGTGGAGATCGCCTTGGCGTTCATCTCGTAGGCGCGCTGGGTTTCGATCATCGACACCAGCTCTTCCACCACGTTGACGTTGCTGCCTTCCAGCGCGCCCTGCACCACAGTGCCGAGGCCGTTGAGGCCGGGGTTGCCGTTCTGTGCCGGGCCGGACGCAGTGGTCTCCAGGAACAGGTTCTCGCCACGTGCCTGCAGGCCAGCGGGATTGACGAAGTCGGTCAGGGTCAGTGCGCCGACTTCCACCGAGGCGGCGCCGTCTGCCATCTTCACGCTGATGGTGCCATCGGTGCCGATGGTCACCGACTGCGCGCCTTCGGGAATCTGGATGCCCGGCTGCACCGGGTAGCCGCTGTTGGTGACCAGCTCGCTGTCCTGGTTGATCTTGAACGAGCCATCACGGGTGTAGGCCGAGCTGCCATCAGGCATCTGAACTTCGAAGAAGCCGCGGCCATTGACCATCACGTCCAGGGCGCGGCCGGTCTGCTGCTGGCCACCCTGTTCAAAGTTCTTGGCGGTGGCGACCACGCGCACGCCGGTACCCAGCTGCAGGCCGGTGGGCAGCTGCGTCTGCGCCGACGAGGAGCCGCCGGGCTGGCGCACCTGCTGGTACAGCAGGTCTTCAAAACTGGCACGGTCCTGCTTGAAGCCGGTGGTGTTGGTGTTGGCGAGGTTGTTGGAAACCACCGACATGCGCATCTGCTGCGCATCCAGTCCGGTTTTCGCGATCCACAATGCCTGGTTCATCTTCGATGTCCTGTCTGCTGAAGCCGGCCGCGTGGTGCGGCCCTTGGTATCGGGTGTGCAAGCGGTGTGCCAGCGCCGGCATCAACCGGCGCCGGAATTCCGTCAGCTGCCCAGGCGCAGCATGCTGTTGGCGCTGCGCGCGTTTTCGTCGCCGTGCTTGATCACCTGCACCTGCATTTCGTACTGGCGCTGCAGCTGGATCATCTGCACCAGCGCGCCAGCGGCATCCACGTTGCTGCCTTCCAGCTGGCCGCTGTGCACGGCCGTGCCCTGTGCCGGTGCGAACGGCTGTAGCGGGTCGGTGTTGCGGAACAGGCCATCCAGGCCACGCTCCAGGCGTTCATCCGGTGCCTGCACCACTTTGATGCGACCGATCTGCGCCATGGTCTGCGGACCTTCGCCCTGCGGGATGATCGAGAGCGTGCCGTCGGCGCCGATCTCCATCGCCTGGTAGGGCGGAATGGCGATCGGGTTGTTGTTGTCATCCAGTACCGGGCGGCCGCTGGAGGTCACCAGCTGGCCGTTCGGCGTCACCGACAACGCCGCGCCGCGCGTGTACGCCTCGCTGCCGTCACTGGACTGCACGGCCAGCCAGGTGCCGGTCTGCAGGGACAGGTCCAGCGGTTTGCCGGTGATGTGCTGCGAACCGGGCGTGCGGTTGAATCCGGCGTCGACATGCAGCGCATCCACCCGCGAGGCAAAGCCCGGGCCACGGATCGGGAAGGCTTCGGTGTTGGCCAGCGCTTCCTTGAAGCCGGGGGTGTCGGAGTTGGCGAGGTTGTGGCTGAGCGTACCCTGCGCCTGCAGGGAGGCGCGGGCACCGGTCATCGCCACGTAAAGGGCTTTATCCATGCGGGGAGTTCCGTGACGGGGTCAGCAGGTCATCAACGGATGTTGATGACGGTCTGGGTGATCTGGTCCTGCGTGGTGATCATCTGCGCGTTGGCCTGGAAGTTGCGCTGCGCGGTGATCATGTTGACCAGCTGCTCGGTGAGGTCGACGGTGGACGCTTCCAGCGAGCCGGCCTGGATCTTGCCGAGGTTGGAGGTGTCCGGCATGCCGGTGCGCGGGGTGCCCGACTCGAACGTCTCCACCCACAGGTTGTTGCCCTTCTGCTCCAGACCCTGCGTGTTGTTGAACGTGGTCAGTGCGACCTGGCCGAGGGGCTTGTCGTCGCCGTTGGAGTAGCGGGCATAGACCACGCCGGTTTCCGATACGGTGATCTCGTTGAGCTTGCCGGCGGCGTAGCCGTCCTGCTGGGTGTTGCGCAGCGCGAACTTCTCGCCGTACTGGGTCGAGCCGCTGATATCCAGCGTCATGTTCAGCTGGCCCGCGCCGGTGGTCGGGGTGAAAGTACCGAGGCTGACCTTGCCGTTGGCAGGATTGGTCAGCTTGCCGCTGTTGTCGAACGTCACCGGGGTCGGTGCGCCGGCCGGCTGGCCATCCACGTAGTTGCGCACGGTCCACTCGTTGGGGTTGGCGCCCTTCACGAAGTACGAGACCTGGATGTGGCTCACGCCCAGCGAGTCGTACACGGTGATGCCGCCGCTGGAGTGGTTGTAGCTGTTCGAGTCGGTCGGATCGAAATTGGTGACCGTCGGTTGCTTGGCGTTGGCGGGCAGGGTGAAACCGACCTTCACTTCGCTGGTCTGCTTCGGCGCGCTGTCGGTAGTCAGCAGCTGCAGGTCCACCAGGCGGCCGGCATCGAAGTTGGTGCCATCGGCGTTCGGCGCGAACACCTGCAGGCGCGCGCCCTGCGGGTTGATCACATAGCCGGCGGAATCGGTCTGGAAGTTGCCGGCACGCGAGTACACGCGCGAGCCGTTCATGTTCATGGTGAAGAAGCCCTCACCGGAGATCGCCATGTCCAGGCTGCGGCCGGTCTGCTCGTTGTGGCCCTGGATGAACTGTTGGGCCACGTTGGAAACGCGCACGCCCGAGCCGGTCTGGTTCTTCGACAGGCCGTAGCTGGTGGAGGCGAACAGGTCAGCGAACTCGGCGCGTGATTGCTTGAAGCCGGCGGTATTGACGTTGGCGACGTTGTTGGCGGTGACGCTCAGGTCGGTATTGGCGGCATTGATGCCGGACAGGGAGACGTTGAAGCCCATGGGATGCTCCTGGTAGATGCGGAATGTGCGGCTCAGCTGACGCGGAGCACGTAGTCGATCGGGGCCGTGCCCAGGCCCTTGAGATTCAGGTACAGGCCGTCGGAGCCGACGGTCACGCTCTCCACCGGGGCCTGCACGAAGGTGGACAGCTTGGTGCTCTTGCCGGCGGTGTCGACGTGGTTGGCGACGATGGAGTACTTGCCCGGTTCCATGCGCTTGCCGTTGGCGTCCTTGCCGTCCCACTGAAACGCGGTTTCGCCAGCGGCCTTGGCTTCTACGCTCAGCGAGGTGATCTTGGTGCCGTTGGCATCGGTGATGTCGACGGTCACGATGCCGGCCGAGGGCGCAGCCACCGTGCCTTCGACGCTGCCTTCCTTTTCCAGTACCAGCTTTTCCGACGGCACCAGTACCTGGTGGCCAACCAGAGCGGCACCGCGCAGCACCTGGTCGCTGGCCATCGATTCCTGGAAACCCTTCACCGTCTTGTTCAGATCGGTGATGCCCTGCACGGTGGACATCTGCGCCATCTGCGCAACCATCTGCGTGTTGTCCATCGGCTTCAGCGGATCCTGGTGCTGCAGCTGCTCGGTCATCAGGCGCAGGAAATCGGCCTGGTCCAGCGTGTTCTTCTTCTTGGTGGCGTTGCTGTTCGGGGCGTTCAGGCCGAGCGCGGCGTAGACGTCCTGGTTGGTCTGGTTGTTGACGGCGGTGGTCATGGTGGTATCCGGTGCTGCGGGCCTCAGCGGCCCATGGTCAAGGTGGCCAGGGCCAGTTCCTTGGCGGTGGTCAGCATCTCCACGCCAGCCTGGTAATTGCGCGAAGTCGAGATCAGGTTGACCATCTGCGCCACCGGATCGACATCGGGCTGGTAGATGTAGCCATCGCCGTCGGCCAGCGGGTGGCCCGGTTCATAGCGCTTGATCGGCGCGGCTTCGCTCTGGGTGATCTCCTTGACCTTCACCGACGTGATGTTCGGATCGTTCTTGCTGGTCACTGCCTGGAAGATCGGTTCCAGCGGCTTGTACACGGCATCGGCGGAACCGGCGACGGTGTCGGCGTTGGAGAGGTTGGAGGCGATGGTGCTCATGCGCACCGACTGCGCCTGCAGCGCGGAGCCGGCGATATCGAAGATCGGCAGGTTGCTCATGGCTTATTGCCCCGTGATCGCGGTCAGCATGGAACGCACCTTGCTCTCGACGAAGCTGAGCGAGGCGCGGTATTCGAGTGCGGCGCGGCCATAGGCGGCACGCTCGGCATCGGGATCGACGGTGTTGCCGTCCAGACTGGGTTGCACGCCTTCGCGCGCGATCTGGAACGGGTTCAGGCCACTACTGATCTCGTAGTGCTGCTCGTGGGTGGTGGCCATCAGGCCATTGGCATCCTGCCCCTGGGCGTGGCGCAGGGCGGCATCGAAGTCCAGATCCTGGGCCTTGTAGCCGGGAGTGTCGGCATTGCCGAGGTTGCTGGCGATCAGCTTCATCCGCTGTTCGCGCAACGGCATGGCCTGGGCGTGGACGCCCAGGTAGTCGGTAATCAGGTTGCGCACGGTGCACTCCCACAGGAACGTTGCCCGGGAAGCTGCAAGGGGTGTGCCAAATTCGAGAGGGTAGTGCCGGGGGGGGGGCGGGGGGCGGGGGGGGGGGCGGGTGGGGGCCCCGGGGGCGCGCGCCCGGGTCGGAG